>JBARXP010000001.1:0-1924 GCA_049647405.1 Elainellaceae cyanobacterium
GTGCAGCGACAAACGCTTGCAGCAAATCTACAAAAACCGCTGTTCCTCCCACCTATATTTGCATAGAATCTGACCCCTCCGATACGTTTCTCAAAGCCCCGCTTCTCTAAACCGTCTAGATAGGACGTTGGAGAATCCAATCGCGTCCTATTCAGGCTTCGGCTTGTCCGCTCATCAAACATCGGTAGCGGACAATCGGGGGCGATCAGTAGTGGGCAATCGGGGGCGATCGCGCCACAGCCTCACGAGTGAGCCTGACCATTGAGTCAATGCACAATCATCAGACTCGAAGCTCATCATTGCGAATGATTACAGCCAGCAGAGACCGACGTTAATCTGTAGGCCGAGGGTTTTGACAAACTCCATAGGCTTGCCAAAACCGCCACTTTCCGATAATCAGTGAGAGCATAGAGAATAAAGTTTTATTGCGAGAGGGCAAACCATGTACGTCGTGCAGATTGCGTCGGAGTGCGCTCCTGTCATCAAAGCTGGAGGGCTGGGCGATGTTGTTTATGGATTAAGTCGAGAGCTCGAAATACGGGGGCATACCGTCGAACTGATTCTGCCGATGTACGACTGCATGCGCTACGACCACATCTGGGGATTACACGAAGCCTACCTCAACCTGTGGGTGCCCTGGTATGGGGCCGCAATTCACACCTCTGTCTACTGCGGCTGGGTTCATGGTCGCCTCTGCTTCTTTATTGAGCCCCACTCTCAAGACCAGTTCTTTCACCGGGGTAAATACTACGGCTGTGACGACGACGCCATGCGGTTTGCCTTCTTTTCCAAAGCCGCGATGGAATTTCTTCAGCAAAGCAACAAACGCCCTGATGTCCTCCACTGCCACGACTGGCAAACCGGATTTGTGCCTGTGCTGCTGTACGAAGTCTACAAATATCACGGCATGGGTAACCAGCGTATCTGCTACACCATTCACAACTTCAAACATCAGGGCATTGTCGGAGCCGACCACCTCAGAGCCACAGGGCTCAACCGTGAGGCTTACTACTTCGGCTATGAGCGCATGAGAGACAACTTCAACCCCTTTGTGCTCAATCTGATGAAAGCAGGCATTGTCTTTTCCAATGCAGTCACCACAGTGTCGCCCAATCACGCCTGGGAAGCTCATTATGGAGAATTTAGCTATGGTCTAGGACATACGCTACACCTCAATCAGCATAAGTTTCAGGGGATTCTTAACGGCATCGACTATGGCTTTTGGGACCCTGAAACCGATTCCCAGATTCCAGCTAACTACTCCATCGACAACTTTGAAGATAAAGCTCAAAACAAAAAAGCCCTGCGAAAACGATTAGGGCTCCAAGATGCTCCCGATCGCCCGCTGGTTGCCTTTATCGGGCGTCTTGACCAGCAGAAGGGGGTTCACCTGGTGCATCACGCCATGTACTATGCTCTATCGCGAAGTGCCCAATTTGTGCTGCTGGGTTCTGCGACGGAGGAAGCGATCAATACCTGGTTCTGGCATGAGAAAAATTACTTGAGCAGCCATCCTGACTGTCACCTGGAGTTAGGGTTTGACGAGGAGCTGTCTCATCTCATCTATGCTGGAGCCGATATCATTGTTGTGCCCAGCAACTTTGAGCCCTGTGGCTTGACCCAGCTGATTGGCCTCAAGTATGGAACGGTTCCGGTTGTCCGAGGCGTGGGCGGCTTGGTCGATACGGTCTTTGATTGGGACTATGACACCACCCATGACCGCGAAAAGCGCAACGGGTTCGTGTTTTACGACAAAGACAATTACGCTGTCGAGTCGGCCATGGGACGAGCGTTTGACCTGTGGTATGACAACCCGGACTTGTTCCGTGAACTGGCGCTTCAGGGCATGGCCGATGACTATTCCTGGACTAATCCGGGAGACGGGTACGTCGAAAGTTATGACCACATTCGTCACAAGTAAGGG
>JBARXP010000002.1:0-12257 GCA_049647405.1 Elainellaceae cyanobacterium
AGCGCTTTGAAGAAGAATTCTTTGATGGTCTAGGCAACAAGCTTTCTGAGCGTCAATCAGAAGAGTTTTACGAAGGTCTAGGCAATAAGCTCTCCGAGCGGACTGAGCAAGAATTCTATTCCGGCCTGGGCAATAAGCTTTCCGAGCGTCAATCAGAAGAGTTTTATGAAGGTCTAGGGAATAAGCTCAACGATCGCTTTGAAGAAGAGTTCTTTGATGGCCTCGGCAACAAAAGCTATTCCGACGATCAGTCAGATCTGAGCGAAACCTTTGGCAACTAATCAAATTCCTCAACGACATCTCATCTTTTTCCTAACTCAACCGCATTACAGTCTTGTCCAGCTTGACTCCTAGGTGAATCTTGCCCCCTGCGGGGGGCTTCCTAAGAGTTTTCTGGATAAGGCTGTTTTAGTCATGGGGAAATGGATGACTCAAATCTTGTTCGCCTCAATCAAAAATCAGCAGCATCAGCGATAGCATAACGATATTGCAACTCCTCCCAAAATCAGCTTTGCTGGAGCCTTGCCATGACTCTTATTTCCCAGCGCCTGACTCTTGATGCTTATCTCTCCTACGACGATGGCACCGACACTCGATACGAACTTGTCAATGGAGAGCTAATCGCGATGGCTCAGCCGAGAGGTCAGCATGGTGCGATCGCCGAATTTCTCAATGATCTGTTTCGTGCTGAAATTCAATCGATGGGGCAGCCGTGGACATCTAAACAGATGGCGATCGCCATCCAGTCGCCCCGAGGAGGGCGATGGGATACCGCTAGAATTCCTGACGTTTTAGTGTTGTCGCTAGAGCAATGGCATACGTTGCGCAATCAAGAAGCAATCATTCGCCTCAATGCTCCACCGCCACTGTTAGCGGTCGAAATTGTTAGCGAATCGACTAAAACGGCTGACTATCGAGCCAAACGAGTCGAATACAACGTGTTGAGCATTCTAGAATATTGGATTGTTGACCCGCTTGCTGATCAGATTAGCGTCTTGAGTCTAGTGGATGATTTGTATGAGGAGCAGGTCTTTTCAGGCAATGACACGATTCAATCGAGTCTTTTTCCAACGCTGACCGCGACCCCTGAACAAATCTTGACGGCTGAATAGCGAGTGTTGGCTTGCCTGAGCATCGCTCATAGCGCTGAAGACGTTAGAAGGATTCTACCTGGAACCTGAGTTGCAGTGCCTGAGTCAAAGGAGATCAGCGATGAGAATAGTTTCGCCTAAAGTCTTGCTCTCAAAAGATTGACGGTAGGCATCTCCGTCGATGATGATGACACTGGCTATTCGTCAGAGATTGATTCTCCAAAGCTTCTTCTCTAAAGTTTCAAGTTTTTGTTTCATTTCTGTTTAACTCCCCATGCCTAGTCGAGGACGTTTGCTCTCATCGGTTTCTGCGGCGACGGTGCTCACCACAGCCGCAAGCATCTTGGCTCCACTGGCCAGCCATGCCCAGAGTTTTCAGTTTGGGGCATCTCCGGCTCTGTTTGAAAATGTGGTGTTGACGCCAACCTTGGTGTCTCCCGACACGACCGTGCGGGGCATTAGCGGTGGGTCACTAGAGTCGAGCGAGTTGGCGGGGCGTCCTGAAACGAGCACGGGGCCATGCCTGGGCTTTATGGATACCCAACCCGATCACCAAATCACTCTAACCGGATTTTTTGACTACCTCAGCCTCGAAATTCAGAGCCCTGCCGATACGACGTTGTTGGTGCGAGGCCCCGGTGGAAGCTGGTGCAGTGACGATGTCTATGGGTTTAACCCGGCGATCGCCGGACAGTGGTTTTCAGGCACCTATGATATTTGGGTCGGCTCCTACCGCCCCCAGACCTACCATCCCTACGTGATTCGCATTTCCGAAACCTCACCACAACCGATCAATCCGTCACAGCCCGTGGTGCCTCCCTTAAACCTGCCGTCAGACTTGCCTTCAACGCCGCCAACCGATCCGTTTCCTGATACGCCTGAGAGCTAGGCTGAGCGTTCGGCTTTGCCGCTATTGGTGCCTGCCCAGATTCCTGCCTCAATTCCTGCTTGACTCGACGATTGCAGATACAATCATTGGGTATCAGGCATTTGAATACGGGTATTTCATGACTCTCACCCTCCAACGTCGCATCCAAGAGTTTTACGACGCCTCTTCTGGGCTGTGGGAAGACGTTTGGGGCGAGCACATGCACCACGGCTACTACGGAGCCGATGGTAGCGATCGCAAGTCTCGTTATCAAGCCCAAGTCGATTTAATTGAAGAACTGCTGCGCTGGGGTGGCGTCGAGCAGGCCAGTCAGATTCTTGATGTGGGCTGCGGCATTGGCGGTAGCGCTCTCCATTTGGCGGAAAAATATGGGGCGATCGCCACAGGCATTACCCTCAGCCCAGTGCAGGCAAACCGCGCTCAAGAACGGGCAAAGGCGGCAGGATTAGAGGCTCATTTTGAAGTAGCCGATGCCTTAGCAATGCCCTTTGAAGACGAATCGTTTGACCTGGTGTGGTCGCTCGAAAGTGGCGAACACATGCCCGACAAAGCTCAGTTTTTGAAAGAATGCTGTCGGGTGCTAAAACCGGGCGGCACGTTTTTGATGGCGGCCTGGTGTCACCGCCCCGATGAGCCGCCCCATGATCCCCTTACTTTGAAAGAAAAGCAGCTGCTCGACCGCATTTATCAGGTCTACTGCTTGCCCTACATCATCTCACTGCCTGCGTTTGAGGCGATCGCCCACGACCTACCCTTCCAAGCTATTCAAACCGAAGATTGGTCAGATGCCGTGGCTCCGTTTTGGCGCGAAGTGATTGGTTCCGCGTTCAGCCTCCAAGCGATTCTAGGACTGATTAAGGCGGGGCCAAAAATTCTCAAGGCGGCGATGTCTCTGGGGCTAATGCAGCAGGGCTATCAGCAAGGCGTAATGAAGCTAGGGGTGATGCGAGCCACGAAGTCTTCGACTAACTGAAACCTGCCCAAGGGGTGCGCTCTCGTTCGCTAAAATCGATCATGTCTTTTTTGGAGGCAACTTCACCGTGGCGGTTTCTCTCAAATGCTTTATTCAGCTAGCATCGCTGGCTATGATTGGTGTTGCGATAGTTCCCCAACAAGTCTCTGCTCAGACATTGCCCCTATCAGACAATCTCACCTCCCTCACGTCTCCTGAAGGGCAAGCCCTACTGATGGACAGTGAAGCCCTTGCCGACTACATTCCGTTGGCGACTCAGTTTACGACTCAGCAAAACCAGGCATTTTGCGGCATCGCCAGCATATCGATGGTTCTAAATGCATTGCAGGTTCCTGCACCGTTGGCTCCAGAGTGGGAACGAAATTACTTTACCCAGGAAAATGTGTTTAATGAACAGACCGAGGCAATCATTCCACGTTCGATGATTGAGCGCCAGGGTCTCACCTTAGAAGAACTGGCTGGCATTTTTGAGAGTTATCCGGTCAATGCTGAAATTTACTACGGCAGTGACGTGACGCTCGATAGTTTTCGCCAATTGATTGCTGAAAATCTAACAGAATCTAACAATTTTGTGGTGATCAATTACCTACGACGAGCTATTTCCCAGGAGCGAGGGGGGCATATTTCTCCGATCGCTGCCTATGACGCCGACACAGACCAGTTTCTGATTATGGACGTTTCTCGCTACAAATACCCACCCGTCTGGGTCAGTGCAGAGGAGCTTTGGTCTGCGACAAATACCGTAGATTCGGTCTCAGATAAGACCCGTGGTTTTTTGTTGATTAGTGCCCAGTGATCTCCGATGAGACGTTAGGCGTCTTCGACCCGTCTCACCTACAATTCAGGATGATAAACCTGTACGCTTTCTTGCTCGTTGGGGTCATTGCGGGCAACAATGGCGATCGCCGCTTCAGTGTCGCTGAGGTTGCACGGCTGATGGGGCACGCCAGCCGGAATAAAGATAAAGTCTCCCGCTTGATTAATGACAGACTTCGCTAAATTCTTGCCGTAGCGCGTTTCAACTCTTCCTTGGAGTAGATAAATTGCCGTTTCAAACCCCTTATGAAAATGCGGCTCGGCTTTAGCCCCAGGGGGAATGATCACCTGGTTCATCGAAATGCCTGTGGAGCCTGCGGTTAGCCCTGACACTCCAACATAGTTCGGCAATTTCTGCACCGTGTCGATGGTGGTGTGCGATCGTACGGTCACAATGTCTTTGTCAGCGTCGTTTTCAGCAATCTCATGAGCCACATCAGGAATTTGAGAGGGTTGAGCCATGATCTGAACATTATCCATTGCACGTTACCCGATACATTGAAGTTTAGCGTCAGCTCTTTGCAGGGGGCTCATCACCGTTAGGGCGGGCAGCCTGGTTTGCTTTGGGTGCAGACTGCTTGTTGGGCGCTAAGTCAGGATCAAGCTCATGCGATAACGGCCTAAACGCGACCGATGTTTCTGCCCGGTTTTGCCGTAGAAAACGCGTGACTGCATCGTTATCTTTTTGGGTTGTATAGGCTCGATAGGCGACAACCGCGCCTCCAGTCGCGACAGCGGCGATCGCAGGCATAACAACCGGAATCCAGCCCTGGTGAGAAAAGATGAAGAAGGCAGAACCTGAGATGACTAATACCAGGCTCATGGTGCCGATCCCCAATAGCACGGGGTGACGGAGAAATATAGCGGTGACCCCGCCTGCGACCGTCCAGCCCAAAATCCACAGCATCTCTCCCCATTCTGGCCAATACCAACGGAGAGCGCGATCGCCCATACCCAGACTCAGAATCTGGCTCAACATTTGGGCATGAACCTCAACCCCAGACATCTCGTAATCGGTACTGCGTCCTGCACTGTAAGGTGTTGGAAAAAAGTCACGACTGCTCTCGGCTATCGTGCCAATCAAGACAATGCGATCGCGCACTAATTCCGGGTCAACCGTCCCGTTGAGCACTTCTGCAAAAGACACCACCGGAGCAGGCTGCTCGGCTGAGCGATAGTCGAGCATAATTTGATACCCTCCCACATCCTCACGGGAGTAGCCCCCAGCATTAGAGTCAAGCCGAGGAATCGGCGTTTCTCCTAGTTGAATCTGGTTTCGATCACCGGGGGTATTGATTAGATCAATATTTTCTGCTGCGAGGTAGGTCACCGCTGATTGAAATGCAAGAGAATGAAACGACTCTCCTGCCGCCGTTGTGCCAATCAAAACACTCCGCCGCACCTTCCCGTCAGCATCGATAGGGAAGTCATTAAACCCAACGCGCTCAGACGGCAGACCAGGCGGGGGGGGAATCAGCGCCTCGCCACTATCTGAAGTGCCCAAATTCATCATGGCAATCACATTAGATGCATTCAGCTCCTGTAAAAGCTGCTCGCGTCCCTCTCCCTCGCCAATATTGCGGTAGAGCACCATACTGATCAACCGAGCGTCTAGCTCCTGGAGCTTGCCAATCACCTGAGCCACCGACTCGTCTGAAGGAGTTCCTCGCTGAAGCGCAGTGAGCGTATCTTCATCGATGCCAACGATCAACAGCCGCGAATCGACTCCCCGATCAGGCGAAAGCTGTACCATGCGGTCATAGGCGACTAGCTCAAATCGCTGAAACCATCCCAGATATTGAGCCACCACCGTTGAACTAAACACAGCCACCGTGGCGATCGCCACAGCTTTCGCGTTTCGGAGAAGTTTCTGCTTCCAACTGACCTCAGCATGAAGTTGATTTGAAGGAGGACGACTCGTTCGATACCCGAGAGAATCATACAGGTCTTGTTCAGGAATATCGGTCATATCTGTTGGCAGAGTTGCCAACATGTCTAGAGCCTTTAGCACCTCTATTGCAGACTGGTAGCGATTGCTAAAGTGAAACCGAATCATGCCGTCTAAAATCAGTGCTAGCCCGACACTCGTAGCCGTGTACTCTCGCCACAGCAATTCGCCCGTATCTAAGTCTTCGCGAAGCTGATAGGGCTGATAGCCTGTCAACGCCTGAATCGCCATGATGCCTAACGCATAGATATCACTGCAATAGCGCGGCTTCCCTGCCAACTGCTCAGACGGGGTATACCCTTCAGTTCCGATGCCGACCGTCAATTGCGTCTGCCCATCACTGTTCAATACCTGAGTGCGAATCTCTTTGACTGCACCAAAGTCGATCAAAACAAATTTGCGATCGCTATAGCGGCGAATCAAATTCTCCGGCTTAATATCGCGGTGAATCACCCGCTTCTCATGAACAAATTCTAAGATCGGCAATATATCTCGCAGTAGATCCACCACCTGCGGCTCAGTCATATGATGAATCCGATCTAGCTCATCACTTAGCGCTAGGCCATCGACAAACTCTTGAACCAGGTAAAACTCCTGGTCTTCTTCAAAAGAGCCATAAAAAGAGGGAATTTGGTCGTGCTGCCCCAGACGCTCTAAGGTTTCAACTTCCGTATCGAAAAGACGACGAGCTATTTTAAGAAACTTTGCGTCTTGGCTGGCAGGCTTAAACTGCTTAATGACACAGGGAGAAATCTCAGGTCGCTGAATGTCTTCTGCCAGATACGTCTGACCAAATCCACCTGCCCCTAAGACTCGAATGATTTTGTATCGTCCATCTAGCAAGGTTCCCTGCATCAAACACTGACACAATTTTGCACTTCGATTGTGCCACACAATTCAATAGACATGACAGCCATGCCTGACAGATTTTGGGGCTCTTGACCCAGTTCCCTACGTTCATGACCCCAACCTTGACCCAATATTGGCTCACATTAGTGCCCGTCTCAACCCAACAGGCCATGCACAGCATTCAGCAGGCATGGCGCAGTGTGTAGCGAGAAGTGTGGCGCAGTATGTGGCGAGAGGTATGGCAAAATATCGTCGCCAGAGCATTCCAGAGCATTCCAGAGCATTACAGTGTGTTGCAACTCTTAACGTGATCAATGCATTCTCCCCCTCTGTGCTTGTAAACTCTATGGGACATGTACAACGACTCTTTTAATAAGTCCGCGAAAAGACGCTATCTGATATTTGACATACAGGTTTAGTTTTTTCATGCTGGGCTGATGTAATTAGGCTGTTCATATTTAGGTGAGCACAGGTAGCAATGGTAGATTCCCTTAAGAAACCCACATTCGACGAAATTCGCCCCGGTGTAAAAGCCCCGGCCAAAGATACAATCCTTACGCCTCGCTTCTATACGACCGATTTTGATGAGATGGCCAAGATGGACGTCTCTGTCAACGAAGACGAACTGAAGGCTATTCTTGAGGAGTTTCGAGTTGACTACAATCGCCACCACTTCGTGCGCGATGAGCAGTTCGAGCAGTCCTGGGAGCATATTGATGGCGAAACTCGCCAGCTTTTCGTTGAGTTTTTAGAGCGCTCTTGCACCGCAGAATTTTCTGGATTTCTGCTCTACAAAGAATTGTCTCGTAAGCTAAAAGACAAGAATCCGCTTCTGGCCGAGTGTTTCTTGCTGATGTCTCGGGATGAAGCGCGTCATGCAGGCTTTTTGAATAAAGCCATGGCCGATTTCAACCTACAGCTCGACCTGGGCTTTTTGACCAAGAGCAAAAAGTACACCAAGTTCAGCCCCAAGTTCATCTTTTATGCCACCTATCTGTCTGAGAAAATTGGCTACTGGCGCTACATCACCATCTATCGCCATCTAGAAGCACACCCTGAAGATCGGGTATACCCCATCTTCAATTTCTTTGAAAATTGGTGCCAAGATGAGAACCGTCATGGTGACTTTTTTGATGCCATCATGCGTGCCCAGCCTGACATTCTCAAAGACTGGAAAGCGCGGCTCTGGTGTCGTTTCTTCTTGCTGTCGGTCTTTGCAACGATGTTTCTCAATGATGTTCAGCGGGCTGACTTTTACGCGGCGCTGGGCCTAGATGCTCGTGATTATGACATTCACGTGATTAAGAAGACCAATGAGACGGCAGCACGAGTCTTCCCCGTGATGCTAAATGTAGAGCATCCCGAATTTTTCCAGCGGCTTGACACTTGTACCGAGAACAACACCAAGCTGGCTAAGATTGCGGCCTCAAATGCACCCAGTGTTGTGAAATTCTTCCAGAAGCTTCCTCTTTATCTGTCTAGCGGGGTGGAGCTAGCTCGGCTCTATTTCATGAAGCCGATTGATACGGCAGCGTGGGAAGGCAGCGTTCACTAGATGAGCGATCTGACAACCCGCTTCTAGGGTTTCACAAGCTTGCTTTATTATCCTCAAGAGCTGCGGCTTTGCTAAATGCAGAGCCGCTTTTTTTATGTTTTGCATGGGTAGCCTTGACTGCTTTCATTAGGACAGGGTTAATCCATAAGCGGATAGGCGCAGACAGATGGGGCAGACAGGCCACGCAGGTTGTTCAACTTTTGCGCATTTTTGAATAAGCAAGGCACAGGCGATCGCCCCAACCCTTGCTTATTCTCCAACCATTGGCACTACCACGGGCATAAATCATTGCGTTAGACTACCTGACAGATTGCGAATTCCTATTGCGAATTCCTAAGTGAACCGCCCCATCGGCTTAGGTAATACGTCCGTTCGTAATGTGTGCCGTGCTGGAGATTTCCGATGCCCAACCGACTTGCTCAAGCCCAGAGCCTCTATCTTCGAAAACATGCTGATAACCCTATCGACTGGTGGCCTTGGTGTGACGAAGCCTTAATCAAGGCCGAGGAAGAAGATAAGCCCATCTTTTTGTCGGTGGGATATTCGAGCTGTCATTGGTGTACCGTCATGGAGGGAGAAGCCTTCTCTAATGAGGCGATCGCCCAATTCATGAACGACAATTTTGTGCCGATCAAAGTCGATCGAGAAGAGCGCCCCGACCTCGACAGCATCTACATGCAGGCGCTTCAAATGATGGTGGGCCAAGGGGGGTGGCCGCTCAATGTGTTTCTCACTCCGGATGATCGAGTGCCTTTTTATGGAGGCACCTACTTTCCCATGGTGTCTAAGTATGGTCGTCCTGGCTTTTTAGACGTGCTCAAGTCTCTGCGTGATTTTTATGACCATAAGCCAGAAAAGCTGCTGTCGATTAAGGGGCAGATATTAGAAAATTTGCAGCGGTCGGTGCAGTTCGACACCATAGGTGATCTCACTCCAGAGCTTTTGCAAAATGGACTGGAATACAGTGCAGGTGTGTTGTCGGCAGAAACGCCGGGGCCGCGATTTCCGATGATTCCCTATGCCGATGCAGCCCTGCGGGGAAGTCGTCTGCCGTTCGATAATCCTGCCTACAGTGCGGCAGAACTTTGCCTACAGCGAGGCGTGAACCTAGCCCTGGGCGGCATTTTTGACCATGTGGGGGGTGGGTTTCATCGCTACACGGTCGATCCGACCTGGACGGTGCCCCACTTTGAAAAAATGCTCTACGACAACGGCCAGATTATGGAATATCTGGCCAATCTGTGGAGCGTAGGAATGCAAGAATCGGCTTTTGAGCGGGCGATCGCCAAAACCGTCGAGTGGTTGCAGCGAGAAATGACGGCTCCCGAGGGCTATTTCTACGCGGCTCAAGATGCAGACAACTTTGCTCAGCCCGATGATGTCGAGCCAGAAGAGGGCGATTTTTATGCCTGGGACTATCGCCATCTTTCGACTCTGCTCACCGAGGCAGAGTTAACTGAGCTAGCTCAGCACTTTTCCGTTACTTCTGATGGAAATTTTGACGGAAAAAATGTGCTTCAGCGGCAGCACGGTGAAGCCCTGCCCCCCACCACCGAGCTGATTTTAAGCAAGCTGTTTCGAGCACGCTACGGCGTAGATTTTGACCCGGCTTATACCCTGCCGCCCGCCCGCAACAACCATGAAGCCAAGACCGGAGACTGGCAAGGCCGCATTCCTCCGGTGACCGACACCAAAATGATCGTGGCTTGGAATAGCCTCATGATCTCCGGACTGGCGAGGGCTTCGGTCGTGTTTCAGATGCCAGACTACTATGCTCTTGCAGCCAGGGCGGCTGAGTTTGTGCTGCATCACCAGTGGCTGGGCGATCGCCTCCACCGACTCAACTACGAGGGTGCGCCCCACGTTCTCGCCCAGTCTGAAGACTACGCCTTGCTGATCAAAGCCTTGCTCGATCTGCATCAGGCGGCGATCGCCCATGCCTCCATCGGCTCTGAGGAGAATAAAGACCCTGACTGGCTGACCCACGCCATCAAGATTCAGACCGAATGTGATACCTGGCTCTGGTCAGATGAAAGCGGCGGCTACTTCAACACTGCCAGCGATGCCAGCAGCGATTTGGTGATTCGAGAACGCAGCTACAGCGACAACGCTACTCCCTCAGCCAACGGCATCGCAGCGTCAAACCTAGTGCGGCTCGCCCTAGTGACTGAAGACTTAGGCTACCTCGACCGCGCAGAAAAAACGCTCAACGCTTTCAGCGCCGTCATGAGTCAATCTCCGCAGGCGTGCCCAGCTCTGTTTGCAGCTCTCGACTGGTTTCAGCATCCTACACTCGTGCGCATTGTGGGCGATCGCGCGACTGAATTAGCGCAGCAGTATGGCCCAACGCTCATGATCAAACCTGAGACAGACTTACCAGAAGGGGCGATCGCACTCGTCTGCGAAGGATTGAGCTGCAAAGAACCCGCCCAATCTTGGCAACACGCCTTAGAACAACTCCACCAGGCTCAATGCTCAATGCGTTAATGCGCTTTCTGCATTCTGAGTATCTACAGATTGCATGATCTAGAACAACTAGAGAACAAAATCAGCTATACCGAGCATGTGAGCCTCTGAGTGGTTTAAAGGTGCTCACCTGTAGAGTCAGCCCATAAAAACAATTACAAATACGTCGTCTTTTGAGGGAGAAAACGAGCTGTGACACAATCAAGCCGCAACGAAGCCCAGGCTACTGCTGATGCCAATGTTCAAAACAACAGTTTTTACACCACCCCATTTACTGCCTATGACTTTGAAATGTGGGCATCGGCAGTCAAGAGACAAATGCTGAAATCTTTACAGAAGCGATATTCACGCTCTTAATCTGTTTTGACCTTCAAATTAAACCCATTTTGCGATCGCCAAAAGAATGGTTTCAGTTAAAAAAGGGTGTTTTTTAACCTGGAGTCGGTGCAACTTACGCCATGGTTTCTCGATATATCTTGTTATGAAACGGGATGGAGATGACACCTTTCTGCGGAGTCACGAAGATAAAACGGGCGATCGCCATTCTGGAAAAGCTGCCCTCTAGTCGATGAAAAAAGTCTTATGGGGCGGCTGTTTTAGGCTCGTGGTGGATTTTTAAAGGGGAACTGCCCATATATCGAGTCAGTTGATTCAGGCAAGCTTTCGTCAGTAAGTTTTGTCTGGCTTGATGCGGTTTTAATCGCTAGACTCTGAATTTTTTCCAGTTAATCAGCCTGTCTCATTAAATGGGCTGATTAAGTAGGCTGATTAACTATTGCAGTTATGCCTTTACCTGAAGACGAACAATCGTTTTTTTGAATAAAATGAGTTTCGTCACATCACTTTTTCCACTCATGCTGATCAAAAACTCTATAAAGACTGCTATCTACTCACCAGTCATTTATCTACTCACCAATCAGTAGATATGCACGATCATTTTGGCTACGCTGAACCAGCCAGACTTCAAAGACTCGTTTATCACTGCGTTTATTCTTGAATTTTTGAAGCTGTCTGTTCAGCTAGATTTTCACCCTATCCGCCTTCCAAAACCTGAATGATAACCTAAGCTAATCCATTATTGATTATCCGTTAAAACACCCTATATAACTAATAGTTAGTGCTGCTGTAAGTAAGCCTAAAGTGTGTGCAGTTTTTTGCTGAAAGCCTTGCTAGTCAAGTGCTTCTATCTTTTCTCAGTCTCATGGCAGAAGAGCTTTGTCCCTGAAACCATAAGCATTTTCAGGTTAATCATGGGTCATTCATTACGAATCCCTTTCGCTATACCTATTCCGAGGTATTACAAGATATTTCATTTTCCTTTAACATCTAAACTGAAGCTATAAGAGCTGAGGCGGCAAGTCTTACAGATTGAGTGTTGATAGTGAGACTTGTCATCTTTAAGTTTAGCAATTGCTGTTTTTGATCATCTGAGAGGACTGCTGCATGGCAACTTATAAGGTCACCCTAATCAACCAAGCTGAAGGCTTGAACCAGACCATTGAGGTCGAAGACGATACGTACATTCTTGATGCCGCAGAAGAGCAAGGCTTAGACTTGCCCTACTCCTGCCGTGCAGGTGCTTGCTCCACATGTGCAGGTAAGCTGACCGCAGGCACGATTGACCAGTCTGATCAGTCTTTCCTAGATGACGATCAGATTGAAGCAGGTTA
>JBARXP010000003.1:0-5229 GCA_049647405.1 Elainellaceae cyanobacterium
AAAACGGCGCAGTCTTAAACAAAAGGCGAAGCGAGCTTCAATGAGTCCTGACTACATGCTCACTGTCCTTGCCGCTGGTCTGGCAACTTAGCACAATTCCTTGATGCTTTTCTTGCGCTTACCCTGCCCATTAAAGATGCTAACGGGGTCGTTTATCGCGTGACGGGTATTGCAGAAGATATCACAGCTAGAATTCAAGCGGAAATTGAGCGCGATCGGTTCTTCAACCTCTCTGTAGACTTACTCTTCATCGCGAGTTGTCAAGGCCGATTTAAACGGCTCAATCCCTCCTGGCACGACAGTTTAGGGTATGTCGAGCCATCCCTTCTCGATCAATCCTTCCTGCTCATTGTTCATCCCGATGATCGTATCCTGGCGGAAGAATCCCTAGAACGACTCAATCAAGGACAACCCATCAGTGAAATCGAAATCCGCTGCCGTCACCAAGATGGTTCCTACAGATGGTTTGCCTGGAGTATCGTTCTTTTTCCCCAGGAACGCTTGATATATGGGGCAGGGCGAAATATTTCCCAGCGAAAACAATCAGAAGCTCAGTTAGTGCATGAAACGCTCCACGACACCCTCACAGGTTTGGCGAATCGGACTTGTTTTATGGAGCGTCTAGCCTTGGCGATTCGTCGATGTCGTCGCCATCCGGGTCGTCAATTTGCGGTTCTATTCATTGATTTAGACGGCTTCAAAGGCATCAATGACACCTTGGGTCATGGCATTGGCGATCAATTGCTCATCCAAGTCTCGCGCCTCCTCAGAGAGGCGGTGCGCGCAGTTGATGAGGTAGCCCGATTGGGGGGCGATGAATTCACTATTTTGCTAGAAGACGTTCAATCGCTGGCAGCAGCCACTGAGATTGCCGAGCATATTCAGACTCTATTTGAACCTGCGTTTAACATTGACCACCATGAAATCTTTACCAGTGCCAGCATTGGCATTGTGATGGGCGATCGCCAATATCGCCAAGTTGAAGATATTGTTCGCGATGCCGATATTGCCATGTATCGCGCTAAAAACAATGGCAAAGCTCGCCATGCAATCTTTACCCCCGAGATGTATACCGAAACCCTACATCTAGTCGAGTTGGAAACCAGTCTTAAGCACGCCATTCTTCATCACGAACTCGAACTTTACTATCAACCGATCATCAATTTACAGTCGGTCATGGCGCTGGAGGGGTTCGAAGTTCTTCTCCGCTGGAATCATCCCCGCCACGGGCTGATTCCAGCTTCAGAATTTATTCCCATCGCTGAAGAAACTGGACTCATTAGTAGTATTGGCGAATGGGTTATTCAGCAAGCCTGTGTTGCATTTAGCCAGTGGCAACAGACTTCTATTGATGCCTATGACTTATATTTGAGCATCAATGTTTCTGGTCGCCAACTTCGAGAAACATCCCTATTAAAAATCCTCGATCGCTCGCTGGAAGAAACCCAAATTTCTCCTCAGAATCTGAAATTAGAAATCACGGAAAGCAGCCTCATTCAGAATACAAAAATTGCAACTAATCTGCTGCACAGCATTCAAGAACGCGGCATCAAAATTAGTTTGGATGATTTTGGCACCGGATTCTCGTCTCTTAGCTATCTCCATCAGTTCCCCATTGATACCATCAAAATTGATCGCTCCTTTGTTGAAATGCTGGATTGGGGCAAAAAAGAGCGCAGCATTGTCGAGTCTATTATTACCCTGGCTCATACACTAGGCATTGCCACGGTAGCGGAGGGCATCGAATCTCAGCAACAACTGAAAGAGTTACAGCGATTAGGGTGTGGAGCGGGCCAAGGATTTTTATTTGCACCACCCATGACTGAACAGGAACTAAAGACCTTTCTATCCCGGAACCGTTGCAAAACCTCAGAGGGGGTTTGAGAAGTCGGTCAGTGGGTAAAAAAGCTCACTCTCTGTAAATCGCAGATAGAGGTCAGAAACGATAGATGTGAGATACGTTTTCGCTCTTTGCAAAGTTTACTCAACGTGAGTTCGGGATAAGAGAAAGGCATAGCAGGTAGGGTAGAAGTAGTCTTGATCACTGTCAGGCCACGACGTTTGCTTTTTAGACTTATCCCGAACTCAGGTTAAAAAGCCTCGACTTCAACGATACCTTCACAGAGCACTATGAAGGTACAGAAGAACACTCTGAAGCACCAGCGACAGAGGGTCATTCTCAATAGGTAGGGTTACGATCGCACTTCAATCACCGTAGTGAAAGCAGCGATCGCCCGACTGTTGACTGCACGAGTTCGAGTCGAGGTGATTTCGATATCAGCTCCACGAGACACCCGATCGACATCTCCCAGCAAATCATCAATCAGCTGAATCGGCTCTCCATCGCTGGCACGCACGCCACCGCGATCGCGCCCTTGACCTCGGGCAATGGTTTGCAGTCCTCTTAGGGCATTGCGTAAGGGTTCTGTGCTGACCAGGGTAATCATTTCGAGGAAGCCGCTGCCTCGCAGGGTCACCTCTACCTCATCTTCCTGGCGAGGAATCACCAGACTCTCGCCTTTCGCAATCCGAGACGTCTCTTCAGGGGCATCCCAGCGAGCCGGATGCAGCACGTCGATTTCGCCCCGAGCATTCACCAGCAAACAGCTCACGTATAGCGCCTGATTGTCTTGGTTATTGAGTTCGAGCTGCATCACATCGCCATCGGTAAAGAGTTCTGTAGCAGCAGAGGTGCGATCGCCACCCGCTGCATCAATGGCGCGACTGGTGATGGATACCCGTGGGCCGATGGCGGCACGATTAGACGCAAAGACTTCGCCGCTGATTTGCAGATCTGAGGAGGTGTCGGCGATCGCCCGCAAGACTTTGGCCGCCAGCAGAGTTTTGAACCGAGGAATCAGCCGATTCACTGCTGCGGTCACGGGTTCGCCGCTGCTGCCATCAGTGCGAGAGATGAAGGCCAGGGTAGGACTAAACAGGGCAATCACGCCATTGCTGGGTAAATCGCCCAAAGAAGCCGGATCGACTTGCTGCCGCAGATCGTCGGTGACTTGAGCCAGGATGTAGTCCACAGACGTTTGCGAATCGACCCGCACTGGACGGAGGCGCTGAACCGTTTGCCCTGCATCGGTTGTGGATTGGAGAGCGGATTCGATAGCGGCGATCGCCTCTTCTGCGACCTCATCCAAAGACGGATCGACGCCGATCACCAGTTCAGGGTTGGCAGGCAGTCCGATAATGCGCTCTTGCAGCACCATGCCTTCTTGCAGTTGCGAGGGATTGCCAGACAGCAACGTTCCTCGCCCAATCAGCGGATTGCCTGTGAGCGTCGATTTTTGGATGGCGATCGCCTCTCCCTCTGCATCCGTCACGGGTTGACCGCCAGCGGTGCGAATGTTGAAGACCGTGTCTTCCGATGCCAACACGGAAGCCGAGCTGCCCCCCAGCCAAAATTCAACGGTGCCGTTTTCTCCCACTTGGGTAATCACTCCATCCGCTGGAGGAGTACGCAAAGTGGGGACAAAATAAAACGATTGGCGATCGTGCTCACGGTCGGGCTGAACTTCGAGCACTGGTTCTTGCAGATATCCCCGTAAGTCAGCCTCAGCATAGGTGCTGCGCCGCAGGTTC
Organism: Elainellaceae cyanobacterium; assembly: GCA_049647405.1. GTDB lineage: Bacteria > Cyanobacteriota > Cyanobacteriia > CAKZMO01 > CAKZMO01 > CAKZMO01. The sequence goes on from JBARXP010000003.1 coordinate 3,592, forward strand.
GCTTGAACCGCGCTGAACGATTCCGCCGCAGGCAACTGCCACAAATAGCGCGTTAGCAAATAGGAAAAGGCTCCCGCATTGAAATTGCCAAACGTGGCATCCAGTGCCTCTTGACTACAGCTTGCCGACCCCAGCGCCACACCCTTGGCAATCCCCTGACTCCGACCCGATTGAAAATCTTCCAGACTCAGGTTCTGATCGACCATCAGCTTGTTCTGAAACTCTAGCTCAGTTTCACTGGCCACTAACGTCTGACCGCTACGACCCAGCCGCGACCCCACAGAGCGCACCGTCACGTTGCCTCGCGTTCCTGCGCCCGCATAGCAGCTATCGAGCACCATTGTCACATTCTCTGTTTGCAGCGAGTGCGTCAGCAAGTAGAGCGATCGCCCCATAATATCCGGCACGACGATATCTGAACTGCTCTGAGTCAAATCCATCGGGTCATTGGGAACCAGAGTGCCGTTGAGATCGCCAATCTGATTTTCGCCGCAGACCTCAACCCGAATCGGGTCAGGATCTTTGACCCGTCCGCCATGCCCCGAATAGTGAAACACCACGACATCGCCTTCTCTAGCCTGCTGCACCAAATGCTCCTGAAACGCCCGCAAAATATTGGCTCGGCTCGGCGTCAGCGTCGGGTCGCTCTGATTGTCGGAGAGAATCACGATATTGCTGGGGTTGAACCCAAACCGATGCACCAGAAGCTGATACTGCAAATCGACATCGTTGAGACAGCCCCGCAGATCGCCTACTGGATTGGGATAGGCGTTGATGCCCACCAGCAAAGCCAGCTTGCGAGCGGTGGGCTGAGCCAACAGGCGACCGTGGCGATCGGCCTGGGAGAAGAAATCCGTTTGGCTGAGGCCGACGGTAGCGAGGGTAGAGCCAAAGAGCTGTAGGAAGTGACGACGCTTGAGGGATGGCATGGTCAAAGTCTCCGAAAGGGGCAATAAGGGTCAATCTAATATAGTCAAGTGTGGCGGAGAGGTATGCAGGATTTTGGATTTTCGATTGGAGATTTTGGATTGGTCAAGAGGGAATGAGGGCGATACTCTGGAGAAGTCGGGCGATCGCGCCAATCATTATCCGCTGCTCACAACCCATTGCCAATGAGGATGAAGGGTGCCCAGTAGTAAGGGTGGGCTAGATCAGTGTGCTGGGATAGAGGACGACCTTCGATGGTAATCTCAACGCTGGCTTCCTCTCCACGGCTACCGCTGAGTACCGTTTCGTCACTCGTGATGAGCGCAATTTGCGATCGCCTTAACGCTTCGGTTTCGCTGTAACCATTCTGCATAGCGGTATAAAACGCATTCATCAGCGTCTGGGTGCCGCCATCGCTGACATACCAAAGAGAGGCGATCGCCGCATCGGCCCCGGTGCGCTGAATCTGGTAGCCAAAGCCCAGAATTTCTTCGCCGCTGCCCAGTCCACCACTGACCGCTGTGCGGCAAGCACTCAGCACCACTAAATCGACTTCTGGCAGTGACCAGTCTGAGATTTCGCCTAGAGAGACGCGATCGCCATTGCCAAACAAAATGAACGATTCATGGGGAAATCCTGGAACAAACTCGGCATGGGTAGCGAAATGAATCACGGTGTGCTTCTCCATTTCTGGCTCGATTTTCAAGCGGC
>JBARXP010000004.1:0-6065 GCA_049647405.1 Elainellaceae cyanobacterium
GCGCGGTTTGGCAGGCACTCAGCACCACTAAATCGACAGGATTTTCATTATTGCGCCAACCCAGTTGTTGCAGCTGATCGAGACGTAGCTGGCTATCCCAAAGCTGGATATAAGAATTGCTGAGTTCTCCGGCTCTAAATGATGCATGGGTTGCTAGATGAACGATTCGATAGGGGGTCTGATTGCGCTGCTGCCTCAAGTTTTCAAACGTAAATTCGTCGTTTAAAAAAGCGTCGCCCTGCCAGATTTGACTTGCAATAGTCGGGACTTCTACAGTAACCGCAGGCAAAGGATTCAGCTCAGTGAATTCAGAGATTCCCATGGCCAAAACCTGAGAATTTTGCAGGGGCTGATATCGCGTATCCGTGAGGTTAAAACTTGGAATTAATCCGACACTGTAATTTTCGATAAGAAAATGTTCGCCATCGTAAAGTGCTCCCAATGGTAGCGATCGCAAGCCTGAATCAAGTGAAAGGAGAAGATTATCAATATCTTGATTTTCGAGTTCTGCTTCTAACGGCGCAATTAACCAATTATAGAGCTGTTCAGATTGTTCCAGGTAACGCGGCTGTAGACGCTCTGCCGGACTTAAAAGCCTTCGCCGAAAAGCGGCTGCAGCTTCCAAAACCTCTTCGCTAGTAACACCGACAACGGTTCGTTGTGTCACTCGTCCGGTCGAACTCACCATGAAAATTTCCAACACTTTTTCTGAGTCAGACGGGCTGACAGTCTCTGTTTCAGGAGGGTTTGGTGCAGCGTCGATTGACGTTTCATTCGATAAAACGGAATGGGAACCCGCAGAAATTTGTGGAATTCTGCGCGACTCAAACTTGATATAGATCAGAGCCGAGCGATATCCTGTTTGTTGTTCAAGTCCGGTCAAACGATCTCGAATATCTGAGAGAGAGAGTGCTGGTTGAGCAGGTAATCCAAAGTGTTCAGTAAAGGCGTTGGAAAATTGGCTCTCTGTTTCTTCAATACCAGTATCTAAGGTTCCTTCCCGCGAATTACTAAGAGATGGAGTATCCAATCCATTAAACGTACTATCCAGATCGTTTGTCACATCTGAAAAAACTACATCTGTAGAGATGGTGATATTTCCAACCTCGGTCAATCCAAGAGGTTGAAAGGGCGGAATAATTTGTGAGTTTCCAGAAGAAACGCCTTCGGCAATGCCATTCTGCCCAACTCTACCCACAGAAAAGTTGGCAACAGGTGGATTTCTCTCTCCGCCTCCATGCTCAATAAAAACGTTGCCGCCACCGCCGCCACCATCCGCCAAAATCGTCACAGACTCACCATTTTGAGCACTGACTCGCCCTGTTCCTTGAACAAATCGACCTGCGATTACCTCAATGTCACCTCCACGGCCAGAACCATTGGATTGAGTGTTAATAGTACTAAATCGAATCTTGTCTCGCGCTTCCAGCCGAATATTACCTCCATCTCCACTGAACCCTTCTGAGACAATATTGCCAGCCCGAATTCGAGTACCAGAATTGAGAGTAATATTGCTTCCTTGCGGGCCAGATCCATCAACTTCTTCAACTCGAATACGCCCCGATCCTGTGGAAAGGAATAGACTGCCATCGACAGAGATATTACCAATAGCTATATTGCGCTGAGAATTGAGTTCGAGTTGTGCGCCGTTCAAAATATCGATTCCCTCTCGTCGAAATCTAAAGTCAATATTTTGAGCGCTAATAGACGTATCTCCTTCAATTTGAGTGGGCTGCGAGAGTCGAAGCGATCGCGCCAAAAACGGCCCAGTTGCGTTGATTTCAACATTATTGAGGGTGAACCTATCTGCTCCTGTAAAGTTAAACAGTACACTGCCATCAATATCGAGTGAGGTATTGACCAAACTGATTGAGTTATTGGTATCACCACCATCAACAATTAAAGAACCGTTCATCTCTACCAGGTTTTCATTGCTGCGAATTGTTAATTCTTGATCTGTGTTGTGGGGAAAAAATCGAATTGCGTTTGCAGTGATGGAGGACGATTCTAGAAAATCAATTGTGCTGGCTTCAACACGAAATCGATTGGCTTCAATGCTGCCAAGCAACACGTTTGGAGCATCAATCACAAGGGTTCCATTGGAGACGTTGATGGTGTCGCTGCTGTCCATCTCAAACGAGTCAGATGTAAATCGCAGGGTATTTAAATTTGACAGATTCAAAACATCATCAGACAGATCGTTAATTTTGATCAAATTTGAGGCTTCGAGTGAGACATTCGCTGTGGATGACAGATTTTCGAGGGTGTTTTCAGAAATAGTTAGGGACGCATTTGGGCGATCGCCAGTCACAATTTCACCATCTTGAACAGGATTATCATTTGCTCCGCCATTGCCATTCACAATTGTGATATTTGTGGGATCGAGCAGTAGAGTTCCGGTGTTGCCGCTAGGAGCCGTTAGGTCTGCCGTGCCTGCAAACACCAGACTGTTCTGCCCCGAAACTTCAGCAAAGCCCCCTGCTCCTGTGCCGCTTCCCTGAGCAGCTAGCTCACCGTAAAACTGAGTGGTGTCGTCTGCCCAGACGATAATGCGCCCGCCATCGCCAGATGCACCAGAACCGAGTCCGTCAGCGTTTAGGCTGGTGTTGGCATCGACGTAGGTGAACTGAGCATTGGGGATGGCTCCCTGTCCCTGATAATCGCCACCGACGCGAATGGTGCCACCCGGACGGCCAGAGGCATCGAGATTAGCATCGAGTAAAGCAATGTGATTGCCCAGAATGTTGATTTCGGGAGATCTAGATGGAGCGTTGGAAGAGGTAGATAGGTTGCCTGTGACCAGTGCTGTCCCAGGAGCTGTGGGAGCCGATAGACCAGAACCCATGAGGCTAACGGTGCCGTTGGCGTTCACCTGAATATTCGTGGCGTTGGCGATCGCCTCTCCGGTCAGCAGTGCAGGCAAGGTTCGGGGAGTAAAGGGGAGAGAGGCTGTTTCGCTGCCATCAAGCGTTTCGATATCGAGGGCAAGCAACATGCCTTCTTGCTGAACCCGCACGTAATTTTCTCCGGGCACTGCCGCCACAGTAATCGTGCCACCGGGAGCGGTTAGGGTTCCGGTGTTGATGACGGTGCCGCCCAAGAGCGTTAGCGATGCACCCTCTGGCACAGCTAGGGTTCCGGCATTCACTACACTCCCTGGGCTAAACGTCGAGAACCGATAGCCATCGGGGGTGCCAATCAAATCGGAATAGTCATTATCACCAATGGCATCAAACCACATCGTATCGAAACCGATGCCGTCAGCAGTGGTGGCTGTAAAGTCGGCGGGAACATTGAGGCTAGAGTTTGGCCCGAAAACGATGCCTGCCGGATTCATCAGGTAGAGGTTGGAATTGCCACCTGTGACCTGAATGAGGCCGTCGATGAACGAGGCATCGCCCCCAACGACACGACCGAGAATATTTTGAATCTCAGGGTTAGAGAGAAAGTTGGCAATCTGATCAGCATCGAGGTCAAATTGCTCGAAGCTGTGGAAGAGGTTGGCGCGATCGCCCGATCGGGTGCCGCCTGAGATGTCAAAGCGATCGCCCTCAGCGGTGACGCGAGTATTTGTGCCATCGTTGGCGGCGGTGGGACGCGCATTCGCAGGGGCTGGGCTGAGAATCAAGCATCCCAAGACAAACCCTTGGAGAAGCCAACTCAGATTCAGATTGGCGATCGCTCCTTTTAGGGCTGACTTGACTCTATCTGCAACCTGTTGTGATGTGCCGTACTGCATGATGTCCCCTTTTTCTCTAGTCAACCGATAAAAGTGTATGTCCGACTAGAGAGAAGCGGATCAAAAAAACAATGGTTTGTAAGAATTCTGCTGCGAAGTTCTAACTCAAATTACAACTCAATCATTCTCTAAGTCTGGAGCGATCGCTCATTCTTGCTCGTCCCAGGCTTTCATCTTGCCGGGATTCAGCAATCCGTAGGGGTCAACCTTTTTCTTAAACTCAAGCTGAGCCACATCAACGGACTTGCGGCCTCCGTCTTCCAGAATGTAAGTGTGAGGATTGGCGATAAATGCGCCGTTTTCTTCGTGATACTTGATGATTTCGTTGAGTCGTTCGGGGGTGGAGTAGCGCACAAGCTGCAAGGCCGCAGGAATGGCGCTGCCGCTGACCCGCAAAAATTCCAGGTGCATCAGAACCTCGTCGCCAAAGTGGTCATGCATATGCTCCACCAGCTTTAGCTCCGGGTCTGCCGGGAACAGCGTTTGCAGGTAGGTGATGGACAGGTCAACACTGCGGGCGTGGAGGGTGGTGTGGTTCCAGGTATATTCCATCAGCATGGTGCCTTTGCCCAGGTCTTGAGCGGCTCGCTCGTAGGTGATCGTGCCGCCAAAGGCTTTAACCAACTCGCTGAACGGCTCTTTGCACGACTCAGAAACCATGAGCAGCGCGCAGTGGCTGCCTTCGGGAATGTGCGATCGCAGCGCCGTAAAGTAGCCCGGAATCGGCCATGCGTGAATCGAGACCAGCTTTTTGATGATGCCGTCTGAGTCGCTGAGGGCTTGCCCAAATCGAGCGGCGGTCATGAAGTCTGAGAAAGTGACGATAAATTCGCACCAGGGGTAGGCTGGCCCCAGAGGAATTTCGAGTTCGGTAATGATGCCGTTGGTGCCGTAGGCGTGGTTGACCTGCTGCACCTCGTCGCCGCGCAGCTCGATGACGCGAGGGGTGTCTTCCATGGTGACGACCCGAACCGCATGGAGATTGCCGCGATCGCGCAATTGCCCATACATGACGGAGCCAATGCCGCCGCTGCCACCGCCGATAAATCCGCCAACGGTTGCGGTGCGATAGGTCGAAGGAGCCATCCGCACTTCCCAGCCGCTCTCTTTCGCTTTTTTGTCTAGGGCCACTAGCTTGACTCCAGGCTCTACACAGGTCAGTCCTGGCTTGATCCACTTGATCTGCTGCATTTTGCTGAGGTCAAGAATAACCCCGCCCCGCAGCGGAACGCACTGACCGTAGTTGCCTGTTCCTGCGCCACGGGTCGTGAGGGGAATTTTGTGGTTGACGCAGACCTGTGCCACTTGCAGCACCTGCGCTTCCGTCACAGGACGCACCACCAAGTCGCCCCGCTTGTCTGACAGCTGAGGCTGCAAAATGGGGCTAAAGGTGTAGTAATCCTGAGACAGCTTCGCAATTTGGGTGGCATCGCGAATGACTTCTACGCCATCGAGTTCTGATACGACCCTGTCCCAGTCGAGCGATCGTGATGCAGCCGCTGTCATCTTGTTCTCCTTCCCCTAACGTAAATATCCATGAGACGTAAAGACAAATCCGAGTCGCGATTCAGAAGCTGATCCTCATGATCGCAGCAATTCTCATTATGGTTGCGCCACAATGCCCGCTAATAAATTGCGGGCTACCAACAATCAAGTCCCTTCGGGACTGATAACCGATGGTTCTTAGCCCCAAAGGGGCTTTCACTGATTAGCCCGCAATTTATTTGCGGGTAGGTCGGAAGCGTAGCCAGATGGCCAATTCGCCAAACTGAGAATTGCTGCTGTGATCGAGCCTCGTTTTTGAATAGATTTATTCTAATGAAAATGCGGGATTGGGAAGTTCGGCAGGAACGGTCGCGTTGGCTTGTCTGGGCATAGCTCGTATCGCCAGTTCCTATGTTGCTCTCCCAACACACTTGATTTGAACCGGGTTTGGACGAGAATGGGCACTAGAGATTAGCGCCAGATTAGCGCCCAATCTGCGTCACCTGCTGAGGACAATAGGGATGAATGGCCGCCACACTCATGGCGATCGCCTATTCATTCGGTTGGGCTGCATCGCCCCACCAAGCCAGCGCATAGGGCTGCATCGGATCGTTCACCTGATCGTCATAGACAACCCGAATTTTGTATTGTCCGGTCGCTGGAATCTGATGGAAGATGTGCTCAACACTATCCACGGCGCTAATCGATGACCACAGGTTATCGTTGATGTCATCTGAGTCGGCTGGCATCAGATACAGACTCAGATTGTTGAGCCCTTCATCGGTGAAGGTTTCACCCAGGTCGTAGATGTCGTTGTTGTTGCTGTCATTGAGCAAGACTT
>JBARXP010000005.1:0-1536 GCA_049647405.1 Elainellaceae cyanobacterium
TTGACGATCTCATCCAGCATTCGCAATGCTTGTCCACAGCCAATACCTCAAGCTTATCTCACAGCGGCTGTTGGTACTCTATTTTGGAGCGAGTCCCTAAGTCAGCCTGTTTTCGGGCTCGCAGCACCGGGTCTTGGCGACGGCGATGGCTGTGACGAGTGCGTTTCCACCGATATCTTTTTTTTGAAGGACTCGTCTCAGGTGACTACGACTGAGGTGAATGCCGTGAACCTCTGCCAGATGTTCAATCAGTTGACGACTATTGACGGTACGCTCCTCCGCTGAGAGGTACGCCTCCAACGCGGTCATCACCGCCGTCGAACATTTGGGGCCGACGCCCTGAGCGAGGACGATCCCATAATCCATAGAGACCGTCCTGTTGCCACCGATGAATCGCCGTGCGGGCGGTGGCGACTTGCCAACCCAGATACTGCGCAATCTGGTGAGGGGTCCACCCTCGGTGGCTTAACCTGAGGGCCTCCGCTCGGTCTTTGGTGCGTTGAGGGACTCCAATCGCGACTCGCAACTCTTGCAAGGTGCGATCTTCTTCTGGACTCAGTTCGACTCGCAATGGGGGAGTTGACATAGCTAGAATACCCTCGATAAGTGGGAGCATGTCAGGTTTGCACGAGCAAGGAGTTTGTCCGAGAATAGAAGCAGTGCAATTAGAGGCCTTCTATCATGACCCCCGAGAAAGCGGCTCAACTTCAACGCCATCTGGATGCGATTGCAGCGCTTCTCTATGAGGAAAGCGACCCCGCCGAGCTTCAAACGCTTGAAGGCATTGAACGAACCGTGCGGCAGAAGATTCAGGGTCATGTGGCTCCCGAACTCGGGCGTTTTTTATTCGCACCGTTAGCGGCACGACTGCAGGGCGAGAGCGGCAACTGAAGAGCATTCTGGGACAGTTGAGGCTAACGGACAAACAAGCGAACCACCTGGGAGTCGAGGCTCATCGGCAAGTCAGCCCCCACTTGGAGCATTGCTGTCTGCGAGTCAGTGCGAATGTCTCCTACGCGCAAGCCGCCGATGACGTGGCCTACCTCACCGGCATCCGGGTGTCTGCGAAGACTCAGCAGTGCATGGTTCAACGCCATTCCTTTGCGATGGCTGGGGTAGACGAGGAGCTGAGTGAGGTGAGCGTGGATGGAGGAAAAGTCCGACTCAGAACGGCCGTGGGAAAAGCCTGTCGTTGGAAGGACTACAAGAGCGTTGCCACAGATACCGGCATCGTCATGGCGAGGTATCGGGAAAATGAGGCGCTCGTTGAGTGGGTCAATCAGCACCCTTTATCGAACCCGCTCACGGCTCTAGGTGACGGCCATGATGGGGTGTGGAACATCATCGAACACATGGGCACCCGCGACCAACGACGAGAGATTCTCGATTGGTATCATCTGGTCGAAAATCTCCATAAGGTGGGGGGGCGATAAACCGACTCAACCAAGCTGAAGCCCTCCTGTGGCAAGGAAAGGTGGATGACGCGATGGCGCTATTCACGGGTTGCACGCGACGGGAAGCCCACAACTTTTGCCG
>JBARXP010000006.1:0-9681 GCA_049647405.1 Elainellaceae cyanobacterium
TCCTGAGCGGCACTAAAAACGCTGAGAAGGCGAAAAGTCTGGTCTTGATACTGAAGAATGGGGATCTTTTGATCTCGGCTGGGGTGTTGAACCGTCGATATTTCAACATCCTGGCGCTTTAGGATAAACATGGCGTTGCCGAATTGACTCCTGTCAAGGCGAAGCGGGCTACATAAAAGTCGCTAACTTGAGCGAAGAGCAATGCCCAGCTCTACAATGCATCTCTAACCATGAGTATCTGGTATTACGATGCAGCAAAGCAAGATTGGAAACAAATTCCAGATCTTGAACATGTACAAGCAGCGATTTTGGTCATGTGCTGGGGGCGATCGCCTCTACTAAAACGGTCTTCAGCTTATCTTCTATTAGATTTTTTTGAAACTTGCACAACTATCTATTTAATCAAAAACGTCTCTCTAAGCTCTAGACATCCTAGAAGATATCAGCTTTGATCAGATATATTGGTTCAGAGTGCATCATTCGAGGCAGCTTCGTTGTCTTGTCTGACACTGTCTGAATCTCTCATCCTATGCAATTAGACTCAGTACACAGAGTCCGATTGCTCCAGTAGCTCAGTGGATAGAGCAGCTGCCTTCTAAGCAGCCGGCCGCAGGTTCGAATCCTGCCTGGGGCGTTTACCTGAAAGTCAAGACAGGAAAGGGTTGTGTCAATTCTAGGTTGAAGTAATTCTAGAGTGGTTTTGTACTCCAGACTTGTCTTTTGGCCTCGTTGGGGGTCATTTTTGGGCACTTTAGACCCTGTTTGGGAGTAATTTGGGAGTAAAAATTACTCCCAAATTACTCCCGCTATGGTTTGGAACAGCGATCGCTCTACATCTGGAACTAAAATTCCGCCTCGTTTTGTGCAGCATTTGTCAGAGACTCAGCAGGTGCCATCTCCGTGGGTACTTCGGTCAGACGTTCTGGCAGAGCATTCGTGTTGATCGGCTGTTGGACAGCCCAGGCTGTCAGCGTTGCAGTGATGAGGTGGCTGAGAATGACCCAACCTCGTCTCAAAACTTGTTTCATCTCAGGAGATGCGTTGAAGATCAAAACCAGTCGCATCTCTTTGTCAGAGTCATTTGCTTTAGGTGGCTGCTGGGGTGTCATGGGACAAAATGACATAGGATTATTGCTCCTTGTAATATTTGCGGTTTACTTGGGTGGGCTAGCCCCATGACATTCACGATATGTGGACTCTAAGATTGGTCTGCCGATCATCGCTGGGGATGATCGGCAATTTTTGACGATTTTTCTCTCAATTTCTTGTATTGCGCTGACAATAAGCGATACGGACGAGTAATCTAGATGCAAGTTCGGATATGCGGATGATCGGCACGTAGTTGTGGATCATCCACAGCTATTGGAGTGAGGTGTGCCAAAGTCTAGGGTGTTGAAGAAGAGTTTGTGCCTGAAGCAGGAAGCTCTAAAGCGTTTAGAAATTCGTCTTCATGAGCAGTTTGGAGAGTGTCCTACTCATTCGGCATTGGCTCGTAGTTTGAATATTGATCGGGAAACGATTAGCAAGATCCGCAACCGTCGTAAAGGGGTTGTATTTTCAAAAATAGAAATACTGTTTGGGTCAGTTGATCTAGATGTTGATGAGGTTACTGATTGCGAGCCTCCTACAGAAATAGCGAAATCATCTGTAAATCGAGCATCGAAGTCTTCTGAAATTCCGATTCGCAAGCAAGTGCAAGAGGCTCTGGCAAAAATTAATTACCGAAATCAAGTCAAGACATACTCAGATTTTGTGTATGAGTGTCCCCACTGTGTCGGTGCTTTTTTTGTGGGGGGCAAAGCCTATAGCGGGCAACGATGGTTGGTGAATCGAGTGATTCGGGAGTTTCTGCCAGACATTGGGAGTGCGAATAAAATCATCATCAGTCCTCGAAGTGGTGAAATCTGTCTCGAAGATGTGTGGCGACAACTCGGCGATCGCCTTCTCAGAAATCCCCACATCGAAGATGCTGAACTTCTCGTGGAGGCACTTTGCCAACTTTGGGAAGATGACCATGTGGCGTTAGTTCTTCGTGATGTTGATCGGCTTACCCCTCAAGAGGTGCAGAAGTTTTTAGAGACACTGTGGACTCCCTTAGTGGATAGACTTTTCCCTAGCGCATCAACATCGCCCTATAGCTTTTTGATTTTCCTCGTTGATAATTACAGAGAAGTCGATACATATGGTGTAGAGATAGATTCCTGTATCAATCACGAAACTCCGACAAGCCCGGTTGCATTGCCAATCATCCAACCCTTCAAGCCAACAGAATTACGTCCTTGGATAGACAAACATCGAGGATTACCCCGACTTCTCCCTCAACCTAAACAACTGAACCAAGTGGCGGAGCGAATTTGGAGGGAAGGGCTTGAAGGAATACCAGAGTTAACGATGAAGGCCATTTGCGATCGCATCGACAGCGATCGCAATCTCTGGTTTGAAATTCAGGATTCATTGGAGTTTTAGGGAGTTGCCCATGGCAGGTTCATCATCGGACTTTGATCTAACCTACACCGGAGCGCATAATCCTAGACCGGGCGATCGCAACGCCGATGGCAAAGAGCTGTATCCTTACATCCCTGATGATGAACTCAAGGAATCGGTGCGGTTGGCGATCGCCCTCAATCGCCCCCTTTTGGTCATGGGTGATCCGGGGTGTGGCAAAACTCGGTTGGCAAGTGCGATCGCCTATGAGCTAACCCAGCGCAATCTCAGCAAGCTCAAGAGGCTGAAATCTCTGGAGAAAAAGGAATGGCCGCTCTACACCTGGTACATCAAGTCTACGAGCAGAGCCAGAGATGGACTTTACACCTATGATGCAGTGGCTCGGTTGCGAGACGCCCAACTGGCGAGCAGCGGTTATCTGAGTAAAGGCGGGATAGAAAACTTAAACGATCCGGAGCAAAAAGCCTATATCAAGTACGGCCCCCTCGGAAAAGCCTTTCAGAGTCCTTTGCGGGCGGTGGTACTGATTGACGAAATCGACAAGGCTGAGATTGACTTTCCTAACGACCTGCTGCTGGAGCTGGATGAACAGCGATTTTTTGTGGAGGAGGTTCAGAAGGAAATTCCGGCTAAGCCGACGCCTCCACCAATCATCATCATCACCAGCAACAACGAGCGGCCATTACCTGATGCGTTCTTGAGGCGCTGCATTTTTCATTATGTTGATGCACCTGATGAGATGGCTTTGACGAAAATCCTGGAGGCGCACTTTGCCGATCGCCTACCTAAAGCACTCACCCCTAAAATTCTTGCCAGCTACCTTGAAGCAAGGGGCGTGAGTGAATCGGCTGGGGGAAAACAGGTTGGCACGAGTGAGCTGTTGGATTGGGTGGAAGCTCTGCTAATAAAACCCGAAACAATTGGCAGTAAGTTAGAGGAAGGGCTGCCCTATAAGGGGCTGTTGTTCAAAACGCCACAAGAAAAGATTCGATACCAGAGGCAACAAGAACAATCCAGTGAATCCAAATAATGTCTACTTATTCAACCTGTTTTTTGGTCTGCGGGATGACTTAGGTCTGCCCCTGCAGGTCGAAGACTATGGGTTGTTGGTAGAAGCATGGGATGCTGGCGTTCAGCCTAATACCTATGAGGAATTACGGGGATTATGTCAGAGGCTGTGGGTTAAATCACCATCTGATCGGCAGCGGTTTAGAGATTATTTTGATAGCTATATTGCCGACTATCTCTCAGACCTTCAAGACGAGATAGAGGAGGCAATCGATGCTCAGGCAAGAGCATCTGCTGCAACGGAAACGGCTGCACCTGATACAGGGGACTTTGGATCAGGTGAGATCGCCCCTGACGATCGTTCTCAACTTCAGCCTGCGCCCTCGCACCCTCGCTCGCAATTACCTGTACCTGCTCCAAGACGGCGATCGCGCCCTAACCTTCAGGTCGTCCAGGCCGTGCCGCGCGATATGCCTAAGAGTGAGCGTGTCCCCGTTGGCAAGTTCAGCCTTAGCGATGAATATTTTCCGGTCAATCGTAGAGAATTGCTGCATGGCTGGAGTCGTCTGCGGCAGCGTGAGCGATCGGGCTGGTCTAGGGAGTGGGACATTTCAGCTACCGTTGAGCGCATTGGTAAACAAGGCAGTTTTTTGAATGACCCGGTTTATCAGCCCGCTTACCAAAACCGCACCGACTTAATTTTGTTGGTCGATCGCAGCAATTCGATGGCTCCTTTTGACCTGATGGCAGAGCGGCTGGTGTCTACGGCTCAGCGGGCTAAGAAAAATAAAGAACTCAACACGGTCAAAACCTATTATTTTCGCAACTACTCGGAGGGCAAGCTCTACGAAGATGCAGAGATGTGGAAGTCTGTTTGGTTAGATGAGCTATTGCCTGAGTTATCTGAAGTCCATACCGTTGCGGTGATGTTTAGCGATGGGGGTGCGGCTCGACGAGGCTTTAGCCCTGAGCGATGGGAGGCTTCGGAAGACTTTGTCACACAACTGCGTGGCTCAGTGAGGCAGGTGGCCTGGCTCAATCCGCTTCCGGTTGAGCGTTGGCAGGGCACGACAGCCGCCGCCATAGCTAAGACGGTACCCATGTTTGCCCTGGATCTGATGGGCTGGCGTACACTTCTGAAAGATCTGCGGGGGCAGGGCCAGTGGAGTGGGGCTCAAGGGAGTCTAACTCCCGAACCTTCGTGGCATCCGCGAAACTCAAAGGCTCAGAAAAACCTACGGCGACAACTAAAGCGTCTAGCAAAAAAGACACCTGATCCTGAACGCTATGATTTAGCCATCGAGCAGATGCTCTATTGGGCACAGAAGGGAGAAGACTCACTCGACCTGCTAGCTCATGCAGCCTTTCCTTTGGCTCTAACCCCTGATCTGCTCTACTACCTACAGGAAAATTTTGTGCCTGATACGCCCTGGATGTGGGCTGCTGATCTATTGCTCTCTAGCCAGAGCCACACCATTGGCTATCACCTCTATGAGCTTGATCCGCACGTTCGGCACCTGGCGTTAAGGTGGCTAGTGCAGCAAGATCACTTGGGGACATCGCGGCTAAAACACCTCTCTGACAGTCTTCTCTTTTATGTGCAGCATCGGCTAGAGGGCACGACTCGCCGAGCCGATGACTTTGGCGACCCCCCAGAATGGATTGCCCTGGCCTACACCGAACCTAATGAGCTGGCAAAACAGATTGCTCGACGGCTCAAACAAGCCCTGCCTGATGATGTGACCACTCAGGTGCGGTTGGCGTCTCTGGTGTCAACGCTGACAGAACCCATCGCCGAGGCAAAATTTGAACCCCTGCTTCATCTAGAGCATCTCATCAGAGGCACAGGACGACTAGCGCGGGGAGATGAGGCTAGGGCCGAGGAGATGTTTGCCAAGATTCCGGCAGGTCAGCGGAGTCTGGTGGTCGATGGTGTGCGGTTGCCGATTCCGGGACGGGTCGAGCCACCTGACATCAAAGAGTTTGAGTTTGAGGTGGCGAAAATTGCTGTGGGTGAGCCACCAGTTGTGCCACAGGGCGAAGCAGAGTCGCCCGATGTCTTACTCAAGACGTTTGAGTTTGAGACCGTTAAGGCAGACAACTCAGGGCAGATTGTCGAGCGCATTGCCAAAACGGCATCGGGATATGTCGAATCTCTAACGCCTCCCCCTTCAGTTTTCGTGTCTTATGCCGATGAAGATGAAGCCTATCGAAATGAGATTGTTGCTTACCTGAGTCAACTTCAGCAAAGGGGTGTCGTCTCCGAATGGACGGATCGCCCCATTCAAGATTCTCGTCCTGACGAATATACGTTCAAAGCCGATCGCGCCCACATTCTTTTGTTGTTGGTGAGTCCTGCCTTTATGCGCATGGCTCATATTTGGGATAGGGCAATTATGGAGTTGGGCGATCGCCAACGAATGTCTGATGGGGTGGTCATTCCCGTCATGCTCAAGCCTACAAACCTGGGGGGAACTCCGATAGGCGAGATACAGGCACTCCCTGAAGATAAAACCCCAATCAGTCAAGCACCCGATCGAGAGTTAGCGTTTGAGAATGTGGCGAACGGCATTGAGGTCGTAGCCCAAGAGATTAGAGAATGTGGCGTCACTCTTGAGATGATCTACATCCCAGATGGAACGTTTTTGATGGGCTCTCCAGAGAGTAAGAGGGAGGATCGCGAACGACCTCAGCACGAAGTCAGCATGTCTGGATTCTTTATGGGGCGCTATCCAGTGACTCAGGCCCAGTGGAAAGCAGCAGCTCGACTTCCTCAGGTAGAGCAGGAGCTAAATTCCAATCCTTTTCGCTTCAAGGGAGACGATCGCCCCGCCGAAAAAGTCTCTTGGCATGATGCGATAGAGTTTTGTGCAAGGCTGTCGCAGGCAACTGGGCGAGATTATCGCCTGCCTTCAGAGGCCGAATGGGAATATACTTGCCGAGCTGAAAGTACCACAGACTATGCGTTTGGTGACACAATAACCCACGAACTAGCGAATTACTATGGTGGCGATCGCCCCAACGAAACCACACCTGTCGGTTCTTTTCCACCCAATGCATTTGGCCTGTACGACATGCACAGCAATGTCTGGGAGTGGTGTCTTGATCCTTGGCATGGCAACTACAACAACGCGCCTACTGATGGTCGTGTTTGGGAAGAAGGTGGCGATCGCACGTATCGCGTGGTGCGCGGGGGTTGCTGCTACAACCTTCCTAGGAACTGTCGGTCTGCCATTCGCGACTACTACCTTCCGGACACCCGCGACACCTACAACGGGTTTCGTGTTGTCTGTTCGGCTGCGAGGACTCTTCCGTAGCTCTCTGCCCTTTAGTGCTTTTGTTCTTTTCTCTTGTTTCTTTTCTCTCTGTTTTCTTTAGCGCGTAGCGCTTAGAATTTTTTTTCAGTTTTCGTACTTTTTATTAAATTCCAGCACATCACCCATAGAGTGTAGGATACTCAAATTCTTGAATCCAACTCTAAATATAGTGTTCTATGAGCGATCTTCCGATCATCTAAAAGACCTACGACCTGGTGAAATGGTATGTTCCTATTCTCAACCGCCTACCGCGCAACCATAAATTTCTCCTGGGCGACCGGATGATCAGTGGTCTTTACACGTTGCTCGAAAACCTGATTCAGGCTCGCTATGAGCGCCATAAACTAGTCCGCCTCGAAGCCCTGAACAGTCAGCTTGACATACTCAGATACCAGACACGCCTCTTGCTCGACTTTGAACTCATGGCTACCCAACGATACGAGTACGTTAGCCAGTTGATCAATGGCATTGGCAGTGAGCTTGGAGGCTGGATCAAGCAACAAAATAACATGCACTCTGATGCAGCACGCCAGCAATCTCGTCCTAAAGTCCAGAAACCGACCGTCACTTTCCACTCCTAGCCCATTGTATTTCTCCATTTATGAAACGCTACGGCAACCTCTGGCCTGACATCATCGATTTTTCAAACCTGCTAGACGCAGCTCGCAAAGCCCAAAAGGGAAAGCGCTTTCGCAGCAATGTCCTCGCCTTCAACTATGACCTGGAGCGCAACCTTCTCACCCTCAAAACCCAGCTTAAAACGAAAACCTATCGGCCCGGCTCTTACCGCACCTTTGAGATCGTTGAACCCAAGCGGCGGATGATCTCAGCCGCACCCTACCGAGATCGGGTGGTTCACCATGCACTCTGCAACGTCATTGTCCCAATTCTTGAATCAACCTTCATTCACGACTCCTATGCCAATCGCTGGGGGTTTGGCTCTCATCGGGCACTGAGACGATTCACAGATTTCGCCCGTTCCAGCCGCTACGTCCTTCAATGCGATATTCAGAAATACTTTCCCAGCATTGACCACGAAATCCTCAAGTCTCTTCTGCGGCGAAAACTCAAATGCAACGATACCCTCTGGCTCATCGACACACTCATTGATAGCAGCAACGAGCAATTCCCCTCAGTCGAACATTTCCCTCAAGATGATTTGCTCGCGCCCCTAGCGCGACGACGGGGCTTACCCATTGGCAACCTCACCAGCCAATTTTTTGCCAATGTTTACTTGAACGGGTTTGACCATTTTGTAAAGGAAACTCTGAAAGCCTCGAAGTACCTCCGTTATGTAGACGATTTTGCCCTCTTTTCGGATGACTGGGCATTTTTGATTGATGCCCGTGCTGCTATCGAAGACTATTTGTCACAACTCCGCCTCAAGATTCATCCAATCAAAAGCCAGACTTTCGAAACACAGTATGGAGCCAATTTTCTTGGCTTCAGAGTATTGCCCGATCGCATTCGAGTTCGCAGCGAAAACCTAAGGCGATCGCGCCGTCGGCTAAAGCAACTCCAGGTCACCTATGCGGGCTATCACATTAACCTGGATGACGTGATTCGGTCGATTCAAAGCTGGGAGGCTCACCTGCAACACGGTGACACTTGGCGACTACGCAAACAGATATTTGCCACCCACGGATTTACGCGGGGGGTGAAGAAGGGGCAGGCCCTTCCGGATGCTGCGCGGGGGTTCCTGGAACAACAATCCTAGGAACTGTCGGTCTGCCTATCGCAACAACAACAATCCGGACACCCGCAACAACAACAACGGGTTTCGTGTTGTCTGTTCGGCTGCGAGCACTCTTTTGCACCAGAACTGGCAGATGGGAATCTGCCGGGCGCGTAGGAAAGAGTCCAGCCCTGCTCCTGTGATGCTGGCAACGGCATCCAAAAATCAACCGGAGGCAATCAGCTTGGTAGGGGTTCCCCGAAGAGTTGCTTGCCTCCACCCCACGTCGCCTAAGATTAAGAGCAACCCTCAGCTCTCAACTGAGCCGACCTGGAGAAACTAGGATGCAATCTCCTCCCAAACCTGTCATTCATCGCTACCGCCGCAAGGCTCAATACTTTACCGAAGATCTCGGAAATGGCGTCAGCCTAGATATGGTCTACATCCAGGGCGGCACATTTATGATGGGATCTCCCAAAGACGAAATTGACCGCGAAGACTATGAGGGCGATCAGCACCAGGTCACTGTGCAGCCCTTTTTCATGGGCAAGTTTCCAGTGACCCAGGCTCAGTATGAGGCAGTAATCGGTAAAAATCCGGCAACCCAATATGATGGCGATCGCTTCGTTGCGCCGAACAAGCCCGTGGTGGGTGTCAACTGGCATGAAGCTGTAGCTTTCTGTGACGCCATGTCTGAAGCCACAGGACGAGACTATCGCCTACCCAGCGAAGCCGAGTGGGAATATGCCTGTCGTGCAGACACCACGACTCCATTTCATTTTGGCGAAACTATATCAACTGACCTGGCCAACTATCAAGGCACTGATGATGAGGATTTTGGCTGGTCAGGTTCTTATGGTCGAGGCGAAAAAGGAATTTTTCGCAATCAGACTACTGAAGTTGGCAGCTTTGGTGTTGCCAACGATTTTGGTCTCTACGACATGCACGGCAATGTGTGGGAATGGTGCCTTGACCATTGGCATAACGACTATGAGGGGGCTCCAACTGATGGGGGTGCTTGGATAGAAGAAGAGGGGGGCGATCGCTCTAGGATGCTGCGCGGGGGTTCCTGGAACTACCTTCCTAGGAACTGTCGGTCTGCCTATCGCAACTAAGTAGCTAGGCGGAATTAAATATAAAACGTTCCAGCAGGTAATTTCCGGCTTTGCTTCGCGCCTCCATCCCCTCAATGACAGTCATGGCTAAGTCGTATTCGTTGTCGAACATTTGGCCTGC
>JBARXP010000007.1:0-6766 GCA_049647405.1 Elainellaceae cyanobacterium
CCTCTCCCAAAGACAACGCCAATCTATCCTCTAACACCCAAACCAAAAGGGAAGGAGAAAGGAAAACCCTCCTCCTTCCCTAAACTCCTATTCTCAAAATATTAAGAAAAAAATTAAGAAAATCGCCTCTTTCAAAGTTAGAGTCAAAAAAATGACCCTATTCTCATCTCCTTGGGCACTCTATACAACATGGGTTAGAGGTCTCAATAGACTTCCTTCACTCTATTTCTCATTTAGATCCATTCTGATCTGCCCCATTTACGTCACTCTCTACGATTCGCTTAGAGACTGATTAACCCCCACATATTCTCCCTTTCCCAAAACAAAAGAGACGCTTGAGGAGCTGCAACCTGTGTATAGCGAGAGCAAATCTATTAACCTGATCTGGCAAGTAGATCCACAGTTTTTGATTGAATCAGATTGGATTTTATCTCAGTTTCCAGACTTTAAAGCTAATTCAATCATTGATCAACATCTTGAAGTTGTTGAGAACTGCGCTATCGTTATTACGCAGGGACTTCCAATTGAAGGGAAATCCGTTAAAGCTTACCTACAAGAATTTAGAGCCCGTGGGTTTAAAGTGGGCGTCATTCATATTAGCGATGAGTGGTTCGTCTCACCCATCGACTTTTATGATGAAGCTGATTTTGTATTCCGGAATTTCTATCGCCCGGATGTCTCTGAGAGAGAAACTGTTTTCTTTTTACCCGTAGGCTACAAGCAGGGTTATCTCAATCATATTGAACCAAAATCCCTTGACGATCGCCAGTATCGTTGGTCTTTTGCTGGTGAAGTTGGTGGCAAAATTTCTCGTCGTAGAATGATGAAGTATGCTGAGCAAATTCCTGGTGGCATAGCCTATCTCGGCAAGGGATATAGCGACTCTAGTGACCTTAGCTTTGAAGGTTACGCCAAGCTCATGAGTACTACTATTTTCGCCCTAGCGCCAGGTGGTAATCGCTGTGTCGAAACAAGTAGGGTCTATGAAGCTCTCGAAGCTGGTGCAGTGCCAATCGTGGAAGATATCAGCAAAATTAATCTTTTCAAAACTATTTTTAGAGAAATTGTAAAACCCAAAGAATTTGTCAGGCATCGGGTTTGGACAGCAAAGTATTGGAAAGGCAATTGGGAGCGACTGATTGCCCCGAGCTACTGGGTTCAGATCTACGGCCCAGATTTTCCTTGTCCTCGATGTTCGAATTGGAGTGTGCTTCGTCAGCTCTTGCAGCGCATCGACACACAGAAGGTAAAAGAAGACTCACAGCGCTTCTGGAATCAATATAAGGCTTCCCTTCAACAAAGATTCAGCACAGCGATTGAGCGTAGTTTTTTCTCCTCTGAGGAAGCTCCTGCTCGGCAACGATAACAGCATGCAGACGGCGAGAGTAGCTTTGATTTATTTTGATATTCACGATTTAAATACGTGTGGTTTGAATTGACGTAAATCCTGTCCATCACGCTACTCTCAGATTGACTCAGAGTGTATGTATGGAAACTATATAGCTGGCGATCGCAGCTCTGTAGAGTTTTCATTGACATCTCCAGAAATGCACTCCGTGTAGGAATCAGCATCATTAAGCATGTTCGCAAATATGCTGCTGATCCAAGCTCTCAACACATTCATTTATTCCCCTTTGTGAAATCCAAAAAGCATCCATGAAAATAGCAATTGTTGGTTGTGGGTTCGTTGCCGACTACTATTTAAGTACTCTTCCATTTCATCCTCAGTTGGAACTGGTTGGGGTAACGGATCAAAATCCCGAACGAACTCAGAAATTTACTGCGTTTCATTCAGTCCCAAGCTACGATAATCTTGACGATCTCCTTGCTGATCAGAAGGTTGATATTGTTCTCAATCTGACAAACCCAAGAAGTCACTACCAGGTGTCAAAAGCTGCTTTGAATGCAGGCAAGCATGTTTATTCAGAAAAACCTCTTGCCATGGCTATTTCAGAGGCTAAAGAACTCGTAGACCTTGCTCAAGAGAAAAATCTCCACATCTCCTCTGCTCCTTGTAGTGCTCTTAGCGAAACAGCTCAAACCATTTGGAAAGCATTGCGCAACCAGGTTGTGGGCAAAGTGCGTCTGGTCTATGCCGAAATGGATGATGGCCTCGTACACAAAATGCCCTACCAGCAGTGGCTATCAGCTTCGGGTAATCCGTGGCCCTATAAAGATGAGTTTGAGGTCGGGTGTACTCTCGAACATGCGGGGTATTATGTCAACTGGCTCACCATGTTTTTTGGGCCAGCGGAATCCGTCACAGCATTTTCTTCCTGCTTAGTGTCTGACAAAGTTTCGGATGTCGTTCTCGATCCTCCAGATACTGCCGATTTTTCAGTCGCCTGCATTAAATTTCAATCTGGTGTGGTGGCTCGTTTAACCTGCAGTATTGTTGCTTCTCACGATCATGAACTGCGTATTTTTGGCGATGATGGCATCCTATCTATGCATGATTGCTGGAACTATGGTGATCCGATCTATGTGCAGCGGATGGTGCGAATTCGTCGTAAAGTCTTCATGAATCCATTTAAGCAAAAAATTCCGCTCGTTCGCAAAGCTCCTAAATTTCAAACGAAAGGAGCACAGCGCATGGATTTCTGTCGAGGTGTTGCCGAGATGGCCGATGCTATTGCTCAAGATCGTCCGAGTCGCATGGCCGCTGATGTCTCACTCCACAACAATGAGTTGGCGATCGCCATCCAAGATGCCCTAGAGTCTAGCTCGACTTATCATATGACAACGACCTTTGTGCCTCCAGTCCCGATGGATTGGGCAAAGTAGTTAGATAAGCACATAAAAGTTAGATAAGCGCATAAAAAAGAGTCTTCCCAGCGTTGAACTCCCCCTTGCGCAGGTCAGGCAATGAAGCGGCGTGGAGTATTTCAGCTCCACGCCGCTTCATGCATAGTCAGAAAAGTATCGGCAAGCAAATCGACCCGCACTTGGTAAAAGAAGCCAGCAACTGAACAGCCATCTTTGAAGAAAGATAGCGCTACATTGGAAATTTGGAAATATTGATCAAGTTCCAATCTTTTTTCTGGCTAGATTCATTCAGTTTATTGCGACAAAATCTTGAATAATACATGTATTGATCAATTGAACCTAACATTCGCCTGCCCCCGTTGATAAACATGAATCATTCGACAACGCTACCTTTAATCAGATTCTTAGCAGTCGCCCTTGCTCTGACGATCGCCGGATGTGGAGATAAGCCAGTCACGCAGACAGCCCCTGAAGCCCCTGAAGCGACTGAACCAGCTCCTGAAACTGCTGCGTCTATCGCAAACTTAGATGTGCCTGAAAAAGATGTGCCTGCAAAATCTGAGGCTTCTCCGGAGACGGGTGCTGAATCTAATGTTGCCGAACCTTATCCAGAGATTGGAGTGCTGACTGAAGCTCAAGCGGGTGACTTGAAGTGCTATGTAACCGTGCGCGATCCCCAGGGGCAGGTGTTCGACTTGGGAGCCACCTTTGAGATTTGCGATCGCCAAGGGAGCTTGCTCAATCAAAACTTGCAGCTGATCTACAGTGAAGAATCGGTTGCAGACTGCCAAAGTGCCGAACCCTGCGGCCAAACGCGCCAAGAAACGCTCGTTTCTGATGCAGTCATCTTAGGAGACTCTTGGAATACTTACAGCAATGGCCAATGGACGGTAACAGTAGGTCGTATCGGCAGTTGGGATGGAACAAATAACACAGGCAGTCTGACCTACTATGGCTGCGATCGCGACGGCAACTGCCTGTCGCTCACCGATGGATTCATGGTTTGCCGCAACGGAATCTGTAATATGTCTTGGGAAAATGGCAACTATGCCTACACGCTCTCATCAGAACTGACAGAAACTGGCGATGGGCCAACAACCCTTTTAGTGTGGCAAGACGCAACCGAAATTCTCCGAGCTGAGAATATGGAAGTGGTTGATTCTAGCGAGTTTTGAAACGCCGAGGGAAGAGTCGTTGCAGAGAAATGACCCAGCTTCACATCATGACTCAAAAATTTGCGTGGGTAGCCCATTCATGCTGGTGACATTTTTCTCCGCCCAATAGTCAGCAATGCCCGCATCTCCCTTTTTCTCAGCCCACTGATTGAGGGTTTGGCGATCGCCCTTGTACTCAAAGCAAGGAACGCTGAAGCCACAGGAAGTCTGCACGAGATGAACATGAACTCGAAAATATTGTCGGGCTCCAGGCGGAGCCGGAATCAGTGACGCGCAGTGCTGCCAGTCTGAATCACGGGGATGAATGAGGGTTGCCGTGCCGTATAGTCTCAAAATTTCGGGTGGCCCCTCAAAAGCGCACCACATCAGCGTCATGCGATTGGTGTCGAGAATGTGAGCAGCAGTTTCGTTGCCACTCCCGGTCAAATTGAGCCACACCAGTTCGTTAGAGTGAATGACTCGTAGGGTGTCTTGGCCTTTAGGCGACACGTTGACATAGCCTTCTTGGGTTGCAGTACCCACAAAGAAAATTTTCTGAGCTTCGATAAATTGACGATGTTCAGGGGTTAGTGCATCAAACTGCTTCGCCATAAAGACTCACCTTCACTGTTGTCATTCGCTCATCATAGGCAATTTTGGCACGTCCTTTTCTGGGTGTATCTAGTCTGGACAACCACCGCTGAAATGATGGAGTTGCAAGGCGAGAATCAACACAGATTTGATATTCCTGATTGCCTGTGGCTAGTTATTTTCTGTGCTTGAGTCGATGAGTCATCGCCACCTCCCACCCCCAGCGCAACAGCACCGAGGCCATCTGTGCCCCCATCAACCACCAAGGGGTATAGGTGCGCCTGCGAGAAAGCATGGCGTTGCAGATGAGCTGAGCCACCTGTTCAGGCTGCATAGCAGGCAGGGTACGGTAGGCCAAAGTCGGCTCGATCATTCTTGTCCGCACAAGGGGAAGATAGATCGATGTCGTGCTCAGGCCACGGGCATTGAGTTCTGGACTAGCGCTGCGAAACCACTGATCGAAGGCGGTTTTTGATGCCTGATAGGCGGCCCATTTTGGAGCCGGAACCAGCAGCACATTGACGGCTGAGATGTTGATAATCTGACCTCGATTTGCGACCAGAGTGGGAATCAGCCCCAGCATAAGTTGCACTGGGCCAAAGTAGTTGAGATTCATGGTGCGCTGAAAGTCGTGGAAGCGATCGAGGGAGTCAAAAATCGACCGCCGAATCGATTTCCCCGCATTGCTGACCATGATGTCAATGCCGCCTGGATGCTGATGGAGACGCTGCACCAAGGCATCGACCTCGGCCACATTTCTCAAATCGCATGGAAAGATATCAGCACGCCCTCCCTTGGCTTCGATGCGCTGCTTGACCTCTATCAGTTTGGCTTCGGTGCGGGCGACGAGTAAGAGATGAGCGCTTGTTGCGGCCAAGCTATCGGCAAGACATTCGCCAATGCCGTAGCTTGCCCCAGTGATAAGCACCGTTTTTCCGGCTAACCGTCGCTGAAGTTTGGCTGGGCTAAACCCCAAAAATGGGAAGAAGAGTAGTCTCATGGCGTTAAGAATGGCGTTGCCCCACTAAACCAAAATCTTCCGCAGCCCGACCGCGATCGCCACATCGTATGCGATGACGAAAAACGGAAAGGCATCTTCCACAATAGTCCAGTGGGGTAGCTGATTTGCCCCCGTTCGAGCAGCGCTTCCGGCTACGATCTGGAGATTGGAGTAGCAGCGATCGCCCTGTTTTGTGCCAAAGCAATTGCCAGGGGAGGTAAAAACCACGGCGATTTGCAACGCCAGCACAAGCCCCCAAATCGACCATTGCACCCGTGCTCTTTGGGTACGCCGTTGCCAAATTACAATCCAACTCGTGAGTAAGACGGCTCCGTAAAAGGGCAAAAGCAAAAAGAGGTAGATAATCCCGCCGTTGATGGTGTTTGACATGACGAAAAAGATGCCGAGACTGACGAAGAGGTAAGCGGTGAAGAGCAAGCCGAGTTTCACCATTGCAATGGGTTGGTTGAGGTTGAGCATCAGAAAAACACCAAGAATAGGTCACCGCCCACCCTTGATCACCAAGGTGGATACTCTTAAGTTAAACACCTCCGTTAAGTGACTTTCCAGACGGCTACTCTTTAAATGGCAGATCGGGTTAGGCATAACCTATGGCAGATCGCAGCGTTGCCAACGCAAGCAAGATGCTCGTCACCTACCCATGTATGACCGTGCATCGATAAGATGCTGCCGCGCATTTGGGAGTTGTGCAATGCCAATCGTTTTGATGATCGATCATCTGGGCGATCGCCCGTTTAACGCGAGGGCTCTCGATGCCTGGAGTATGCGGTATTCTCTGACTTCAAGATTATCGCTTGAGACAGGCGATCGATGCCCAGGCAAGCGATCGCCTGTCTCTTTGGTGCAGTGCAGGGCTACGTTACCGACAGTTCACCCCGACTCACTCGATTTGCACGGTTTTGGTGAGAATGCACATCATCTCGCCAGGGCGATCGGTGGGCATGGGTCGGCTCCACTCATTGGGTTCGGCGTAGCCCCGTTGATGCAGGTTTTTGATGACGATCTGGATGGCTTTGGGTGAGCCGTAGAGCAGGTGACGCACGGGTTCGTTGTGCGGACTCGACTGGGGACGAGGCGGAAAATTGTCACCCGAATCGGTGGACGCAGATGCGCCCGAATGGGATTGAAACATGAGGTTCTGGTTCCTTTTGTGGTTTTACAGCGAGAAGAAACCAGAACTCAGTCCCTCGGCTACCCCGCAATTGTGTGCAATTCGAGGCAGCCACGGTTTACC
>JBARXP010000008.1:0-9333 GCA_049647405.1 Elainellaceae cyanobacterium
GGGCTAACGGTTCATGGTAAACCGTGGCTGCCTCGAATTGCACACAATTGCGGGGTAGCCGAGGGACTGAGTTCTGGTTTCTTCCTGTCGTTTATTTCTACAAGGAACCAGAACCTCATGTTTCAACCCAATTCGGGCGCATTTGCGTCCACTGCTTCGGGTGGCGATTTTTCAGCCCATCCAAAATCGAGTCTGCGTAATGAATCCGTACGCCACTTGCTCTACGGTTCTCCTGAGGCGATTCAGATTGTGATCAAGAGTTTGCATCGACTGGGCTATGCCGAGCCGAACGAGTGGAGCCGACCCATGCCAACCGAGCGCCCTGGCGAAGTGATGCGCATTCTCACGAAGACGGTGCAGGTCGAATAGAGGCGAATCTCATGGGGTAGGCGCATGAGTGCTTACCCCGTGGAAGGCGATCGCTTGCCGTTCGGCTAAGCTCACGACGAAGCCTGGACGTAGCCCGTATCGCAACCTTCACCCTAGTACTTCATCAGGATCAAAACCCAGCTCCTGTAGCTTGGCTTTGAGCTTCTCATTTTTTTGGCGCTCTTGCTCCAAAGCCGCAGAGAGTTCTCCTGGGATCAAGAGCTTTTCGCCCGAATCGTCTCGGTAGAAGCTGATCAGTTGACCGTCGGCCTCCAGTCGCAACTTGAGCACCTCGCTATGATCATCGGTGATGAGTTCGTATTCGTCACGATGCAGACGATAGCCTTGTAACGCTGGCTCTAGCCATTCGCCTCTGGGATCAAACAGCCAATATTCCTGAACGCCAAGCTGGGCGTAAAGAGTTTTCTTAAACGTCTCGTCGTTGGCGCGGGTGCCTTTGGAGGTCATCTCAAAGACGACTGAAGGAACTTCGCCTTCTTCCCAAATTTTGTAGTTGTCGCGATCGCCCGGTTCAACGCCAAAAATCACCATCACATCTGGGGCAACCCGCAGTTTTGGGAAGCCCTGAGAATAGTAGAGAAACTGGTTGGCTAAAACAACGGCTTGCCGTTCTTCTAGGTATTGCCGAAGAACTTCAAGCGTGACCAGCAGAGCGTAGAGATGCACAAAACTTTCCGCCACGGGTTCACCATCTGAGCTGGGGTAAACAATCTCAGGGTTTTGTATGTCAGGTTGAGTTGCGAGGGGCGAAGAAACCATGAGGACAACCAAGAAGCTGACTCTTTCATCATATCGAGTAGCGCAAGTGTAAGGCTAAAAGGGCGATCGCACCAATACCGCAACAAGGCGATCGCCCGCGAATGAATTGCGGGCTACTGGAACAAAGTCCACTCGAAGTGGACTGAGAAGTAATTGGTGTTGTCTGATAGGAAAATAACCCATTTCAATGGGTTTCCTACTGCTAGCCCGCAATTGATTTGCGGGCGGGGCTAAACACACCACTCATTGGACTGCAACCGATTTACGAGCTGTTGTGAAGTCTGTTTCAACAGCCTGTGATGTTGATATATAGAGTGGGGCTAGGAAGGATCAGAGTAATCATTCGTCAGCATCGGTGCATCGGTGCATCGGTTATGTCAATTTGGCGAACCTATTATCATTTGGTGTGGGCGACGAGCGATCGCACCCCCCTCATTACCGATCGCATTCGCCTCGAACTCTACGGCTATATTCAAACAAAAGCCAAGTCGTTAGATTGTCCCGTTTATGGGATTGGGGGCATCGAAGATCACATTCATCTGCTGGTTTCCATTCCTCCCAAACTGGCGATCGCCCAATTTGTCAAACGCATCAAGGGCAGCAGATCTCACCACGTCAACCAAACGTTTCTGAATCAGACCTTTGCATGGCAGCGAGAGTATGGCGTCTTTTCGTTGGGTGGCAAACAGTTGCCAGAGGCGATCGCCTACGTGGAAAACCAAAAACATCACCACGCGACTCAAACCTTGATTCGTGCGTTGGAACCCGAATTCTTCAACACTGCCCACAAATCTCGTTAACTCGTTTCACCCTGCGCTAGCTGTTGACGACAACGAGGGCTAAAGAACGCCCGCGAATCAATTGCGGGCTATGAGCACAAGTCCACTCAAAGTGGACAGAGGAGCGATCGGCTTTTCTCTCCAGGACACTAACCCATTTCAATGGGTTTCCTTCCACTAGCCCGCAATTCATTTGCGGGCGGGAGTAAATACCGCGAAGTCTCTGCCTGAATCGTACGCCCTCAATGGCGATCGCCATTGAGAAATCAAATAGCAAATAAATATTGTTGTACCTCGTACTGTCCTGACTCACGTCGAACTTGAAGGATTACTGCTTGGCGGGTACAGAAAGTCAGATTTTGGAAAACCATTCAACATCAATATCGACAGACTCGATTAAGCTTATCTTGACACCAAGTCCTAGCTCTTTCAGGCGTTGTACTAATTGCTCCCCATCTATCAGATCAATGGGTGGCGCACCGTCTCGCGTCGCTTCTTTGATGGCATCTCTAGTAAACGTGCCCGTTGTGATCAGTAATCCTTTGTCTGTACGCCCTTGCATAGCGCCTCGAAAATCTCGAATCTGGCTTGCCGTAACCGATCCCTGATATCGCTTGCACTGAAAGAGAACGTGAAAACTGAGAAACCCATTGATGCGGGCGATACCAACGCCGTCAATTCCTCCATCCCCAGATTTACCTGTAACTTGCACCTGGATAAAACCGGACTCACGCAGCAAACGCTGTGTCAGCCGCTCAAAAGCAGCCGGATCTAACGACAACAGTACTTGATGGAGTTGCTGATGCCATGCCAACTCGTCTGACGGTTCAAGCTCATCATTAGACTCATCAGATGGTTCTGAGGAACTTGTTTTGGTTTTATCCGCTTCTCGAACGAACTTTACAATCTCTCGCGCATTGAGATCATTAGGATTAATAGAAGTTGAGGCTAAAGACCATACTCCTCGTGCTGAGTTTTCCAGAAGACCGTACTTTTTGAGATAAGTACGAGTCCATCCGAGTCGGTATTCGACTTTGCTCTGCGACGTGCTGCCATGTGTAATCTCAAGCACTTGATCAGGAAGGTTAAGAAGCTGTATGACCTGCTCATAGATTTCCTCAATTGTGCCAGACCCTCCCAATGCTTGTAGAGCCTGAATAGTAGGGAGGAACATTGAGTCGAAGGTTGGAACCGAAGAGGCTGATTGCTTCATATGAAAACGGCTAGTTTGCCTTTGCAAATACGTGTCACTGAGAATCTGGGGTTCTTGAATACCTTTACATTTTCACGCAGGTTTTCTCTCCTCAGTCAATGTTAAGCGTAGTCTCTATTTCGTACCCCGCACCTAGACATGACCCAACAACCAATCCCGATACAATTGACAGTACGTGCCCAACACCACTCAGGCTAAATCCATGACGCTTTCATCAACAAATCGGGTTAGATGGACTATCTCAGATTTAGAGGGCTTCCCAGAAAACAGCAACCGCTACGAAATTATCGATGGAGAACTCTTTGTGACCCGTGCCCCTCATCTCAAACACCAAGACGTTGCAGGTGCGATTTATGCCGAACTCAGAGCGTGGTCAAAAACGAGTCAATTAGGCAAAGCTGTCTTCTCACCCGGCGTCATCTTCTCTGAGTCCGACAGCGTGATTCCAGATGTGGTGTGGGTCAGCAACGAGCGATTGGAGCAACTTTTGGATGAGGCAGGACATTTGACCGGAGCACCGGAGCTAGTCGTCGAAGTGCTGTCTCAAACTGAGAAAGACAAGAAACGCGATCGCGAGACAAAGCTAAAGCTCTACTCCGCCGAAGGGGTGACGGAGTATTGGATTGGCGATCGCCAACAGCAAGCGATAGAAATCTACCAGCGAGAGGATGGAATACTGCGCAAGACACGGACGCTTTTTGTTACGGACACATTAACCAGTCCTCTCTTGCCTGAGTTTCAGTGCCTGGTTCAGATACTTTTTGAGTAAGGATGTAGAGAAGGGCGATCGCCCCACCTAAAAAAACGATAAACCGAATGATTCAGAGCTGACTTGGCGCAGACTTAAATTCCATCGTTAAACGTGCAGCACGAAGTACCGAAATCAGGGTTTCGATCGTTGGACTCTCAGTTTCATCCAACACCGTTCGCAAACGTGCTGTAGAAATATTGGCATCGCTGGAAGCATCTTGCAGCCCTTCTCTTGCTTCGAGAATATTTTTCAGTGCCAACAAAAAGGCATCGCGATCGCCGTCGCCCAACGTCTCATCCAAGGCTGCTTTCAAATAGTGAGCCGCATATTCCGAATTTGAAAGTCGAGTGAGTAAATCATCGCGATAATCTTTAACTGGCATCGCTACGCTTCTCCTTGCTCATGATGTCGTGAGATCCATCGCAAAACCCCAGAGTTCACAAAGAACTCTGGAGTCTCAGTCACGCTAGGCGTAGTCTTCGATGGGCAGGCAAGAGCAGACGAGATTGCGATCGCCAAAGGCATCATCCAGTCGTCCTGCCGCAGGCCAGAACTTGCTGTCTCGCGTCCAGTCAGTCGGGTAAGCCGCCTGTTCGCGACTGTAGGGGCGATTCCAGTCGCCCGAGATGAGGCATTCTGCCGTGTGAGGAGCGTGCTTCAGCAGGTTATTCTCAGCATCGACCTTGCCCTCTTCGATCTCGCGAATCTCATTGCGGATGGCGATCATAGCATCGCAGAACCGATCCAGCTCCGCCTTCGATTCACTCTCCGTCGGCTCCACCATCACCGTGCCGATCACAGGCCACGACATCGTCGGCGGATGAAAGCCATAGTCGATCAGGCGCTTGGCGATATCCGTCACCTCAATGCCTGCGGATTTTTTAAACGGGCGCGTATCGACAATACACTCGTGGGCAATCCAGCCGTTGCGGCCTTTGTAGAGCGTGGTGTAGTAGCCTTCTAGTCGCTTGGCGATATAGTTGGCGTTGAGAATGGCGATCTCAGTAGCGCGGGTGAGTCCGGCGCTGCCCATGAGGGCGATATACATCCAGGAAATGGGTAGGATGCTGCTGCTGCCCCAAGGTGCGGCAGAGACGGGGCCGATGCTATCGTCGGTGCCCACTTCTGCTAGGGGATGTCCGGGCAAGAATGGGACGAGGTGCTGCTTTACGCCAATGGGGCCAACGCCAGGGCCGCCGCCGCCGTGGGGGATACAGAAGGTTTTGTGTAGGTTCAAATGGCAGACATCGGCTCCAAAATCGCCAGGGCGACAGAGGCCGACCTGGGCGTTCATGTTGGCTCCGTCCATATAGACCTGACCGCCATTGGCGTGGATGAGGGCGCAAATATCTTGAATGCCTTCCTCAAACACGCCGTGGGTGGAGGGATAGGTGACCATCAGTGAGGCCAGCTTATCTTTGTGCTTCTCGGCCTTGGCCTGGAGATCAGCCATGTCGATGTTGCCGTCTTTGTCGCACTTGACCACCACTACCTTCATGCCCGCCATCACCGCACTGGCCGGGTTGGTGCCGTGAGCCGATTCAGGGATGAGGCAGATATGGCGATCGCCCTCTCCTCGCGATTGATGATATTGACGGATCACCAGCAGCCCGGTGTATTCGCCCTGGGAGCCTGCATTGGGCTGGAGCGAAATGCCGTCAAATCCGGTGATTTCGGCCAGCATATCTTCAAGCTGCTGGAACAGGATGCGGTAGCCCTCGGTTTGTGCAGCCGGGGCAAAGGGATGAATTTGGGAAAACTCCGGCCAGGTGACGGGCAGCATTTCTGCCGTGGCGTTGAGCTTCATCGTGCAAGAGCCAAGGGGAATCATCGCGGTTGCGAGAGACAGGTCTTTCCCCTGGAGGCGATACATATACCGCAGCATCTCGGTTTCAGAGTGGTAGCGGTTGAAGCTGGGGTGGTTTAGGTAGGGGGTGGTGCGGAGGAAGGAGGAGTCGGGAGTTAGGGGGGAGGAGTCGGCAGAGAGAGCGTTGAGGGAGAAGGGAAGGGGGGTGTCTCCGGCGAAAAGTTGCAGCAGATCTAAGACATCTTGCTCGGTGGTGGTTTCGTCGAGGGAGATGCCGAGAGTGTGGCTGTCGATGGTGCGGAGGTTGATCTGACTGGCGATCGCCCTTTCTCCAACCGCATCTGCGCCGTTTTCTCCAACCTTGACCTTAAGCGTGTCGAAAACAGGCTCACTGCCCAGGCTGAAGCCGAGCTTTTGCAGCCCGTCGGCCAGCATCAGCGTCAGGGTGTGGACTCGCTGGGCGATCGCCTTCAGACCTGCGGGGCCGTGGTAGACCGCATACATGCTAGCCATAATGGCGAGCAGAACTTGAGCCGTGCAGATGTTGCTGGTGGCCTTGTCGCGGCGGATGTGCTGTTCGCGAGTCTGGAGGGCGAGGCGCAGAGCAGGCTTGCCCGATGCATCTTGAGACACGCCGACTAACCGACCTGGTAGCTGGCGGCGATAGTCCATTTTGGTGGCAAAGTAAGCCGCGTGGGGGCCACCAAATCCGAGGGGCACGCCAAAGCGCTGGCTGTTGCCCACCGCAATGTCGGCACCAATCTCTCCGGGAGGCGTTAGCAGGGTCAGCGCCAGAAGGTCTGCCGCAACCGTCACCAGAGCCTTGTGCTCATGAGCGGTTTGGATGAAGTCGGAATAGTCGTAGATCGCACCATCCGTCGCCGGATACTGAAGCAGTGCCCCAAAAATAGGGGTGCTGAAGTCGAAGCTGCGGTGGTCACCGACGATCACCTCAATCTCCAGCGGCAGGGCGCGGGTTTGAATCACGGCTAGGGTTTGAGGATGGCACTGTTCTGAAACGAAAAAGGCATTGGCCTTACTCTTCGACTGACCATAGCTGAGGGTCATGGCTTCCGCTGCTGCCGTGCCTTCATCGAGTAAGGAGGCGTTGGCAATCTCCAGCCCCGTCAGATCGGTCACTAGAGTCTGGAAGTTGAGCAGCGCTTCGAGGCGACCCTGGGCGATTTCGGGCTGATAGGGCGTGTATTGGGTGTACCAGCCGGGATTTTCGAGAACATTGCGCTGAATCACCGGAGGCGTGAAGCAGTTGGAGTAGCCCATGCCGATGAACGAGCGGAAGATTTTGTTTTGGGTGGCGATCGCCCTCAACTCTTCCAGCAGCTCAATCTCGCCCCGTCCGGCTCCCAATTTGAGGGGCTGCTTCAGGCGAATGCTGGCAGGAACAGTCTGACCGATCAGCTCATCGAGGCTCTCAAGACCCAGAACCGCCAACATCTGCGCAATGTCATCTGGAGTCGGCCCAATGTGGCGATGCTCAAAGCTGCCATGCTTTTGAGACGGCTTCATGGAGGCAGAAGAGCCATTTTTTGTCGCCATATCTGAAGCAGAGCGAGAAGAGGACGATCCGTTTGGGGTCGCCCCGTTGGAGTTAGACACGGAAGGGTGGGCAGTGGTCAGCTCAGATGACATAGAACCTCGAAGAGTAGATATCAGACGTTTAATCCTGCAATTTTGGCGATCGCAGCGCTGTTCAAGAAGAACCTCGCAGACATATTCAGCTAGGAGCCGAACCCGTCAATACGCTTTACTTAACGTTTTTAAAGCAATTTTAGAGACAAAACTTTGCAAA
This sequence comes from Elainellaceae cyanobacterium, assembly GCA_049647405.1. Classification (GTDB taxonomy): domain Bacteria; phylum Cyanobacteriota; class Cyanobacteriia; order CAKZMO01; family CAKZMO01; genus CAKZMO01. The sequence goes on from JBARXP010000008.1 coordinate 7,510, forward strand.
CCTATCTATCTATTCTGCAATAGGGTAGTCCTCAACGGGTAGAGATACGGCATCTGATTTAAAAAAAAAGGAGGCTGCGGCAAGAAACAAAATCATCAAAAGCCAAGAGCCTGATGATTCTTAGCCGTGGTTCGTGCCTTCCCAATTATTTCAACTTGCCTCGACTGCTCCTCGTCTACCGTGGTCACAAGCAGCAAAATCTACAACGACAACCAAAATTTACCCAAAATTTACAGTAACCAGAACCCCACGTCACGGGAGAGGCTCCTCCCGCAAAAGAGCGCTAATTCCATTTGCTCATAGAAATTAAAAGAGAGGCTGCGCAACGGCCATGCCTCTCAGAATCTATGCAACAGCAGCCGATTAAACACGATAGGTAAAAGCGATATGGAAGCACAAGCCGTTGCGCGATCGCCACCATTTTAAAAAATGAGACTTAATGTAAACAAGTGTGAAGCGTTGTATCATAACTATAAATAATCATATTTTTAGTAAGCGCTGATTCAAGACCTGAATCGAATTGCAATCAATCACCAGAAAGAGACGAAGAGAGGGTCGGGGATTGCGCTGCTTTTACAACTGAGCCGTGACGAGGTTGAATTAATCAATGCTAAATCGTTCGATAGCATCTCAAGCAGTACGCTACTGTCTAGCTTTTTTGTCAGCCTTAGTGCTGTGGGGGACTGCTCAGCCTGCTAGCGCCTACAGCAATCCCGATTTGTTACCCAATGAACCCACAACAGTCATTGACCTAGCAAACTCCCTCGCAAGTGTGCAGCAAGTCCAGCTTGACCAATCGTTGCAAGACTTTGAGACTAAGACTGGCTGGAAGCTGCGGGTGTTGACTCAATATGAGGAAACCCCAGGTCGAGCTGTGAAAGAGTTTTGGGGGCTAGATGCTCGTAGCGTCATGCTGATTGCTGACCCCAGGGGCGGTAATTTGCTCAACTTTAGCGTGGGCGATGCTATCTACGAGCTCTTGCCGCGCACCTTCTGGATTGAGTTGCAGACAAGATACGGAAATCAGTTTTTTGTGCGAGACAATGGCGAAGATGCGTCCATTACCCAAGCATTAGAGTCTATCGAAGTTTGCCTTCAACGCGGCGGTTGTAATGTTGTTCCAGGGCTGCCCCAAGAGCAGTGGGTCTTGACTCTCATTACCTCTATTGTGGGAGGCGTCATCTGCGGATTTGCAGCGCACCCTCGAAAAGAAGGTCAGGCGATCGCATGGCAGTGGATTCTCATCTTTTCTCCGCTGTGGGGCATCTTATTTATCGCCTTTGGGCTTGGGCCTGTCATCACTCGCACTTCAGACTGGATTCCTTTAACGCGCAACATTGCTGGGTTCTTGATTGGTGCGATCGCGGCCTACCTCGTGCCGCTCTTAAGAGATCCTTCTGTGCCTGAGGGCGAAACATAAAGGAAAAAGATGTGAAACGCAAGGCCGATGCAGATATTGAGTAGGCCATAGGCTAACCTGCCTCAATATCTATATCGGCCTCTGGGCTTTTGGGTCTAATCGAACGAACGCTAGGTCAGTAGAGACTTCTTCTAAGCGATTGAAAAACCCTAGCCATTCACCTTGCGAGCTGACGCTCCTTGAGGTATGAAGCAACGGTTTTCTCGATCGTCTCAATCGTAAGCAACGCTAGTCTCCTTCTGGAAACGTTCTTTGAAAGTCTTCGATCAGGTCATCAAGTTCTTCTAGTGCCTGATTCACATCAATGCGCAAGGTTCCTAAATCAGGTTGTTCGAGTAATTGCAACAGCGCCTCCCGCTTGCTTTCGATTGCTGTAACCCGTTCTTGAATATTGCTTGGTTCCA
>JBARXP010000009.1:0-29915 GCA_049647405.1 Elainellaceae cyanobacterium
AAGGTATTCAAGCTATCGTAGGTCATAGCAGTCGCCAAGATTGGTTGTGCTTTCTCAGCGTCTGCTAAAAAGTGGCTTGAGCCTCGCTCAAGTCGCTTTTTTTTGTGGCTTTAGTCTAAACTCCAAATCCGAGAATGCATCCCCAAAATTTCATGTTGAGACTTTCAGATTAAGACTCTTGGATGAACAACTCTTGGATTAACAAGAGTGACTACCGTGCGTCCATAAAACATCTTTTAGTCTTCTGTGCAGGCCAAGGCAAGATGCATGTCAGCCGAGCCTTCTACCGAATGAGGCAATGTGCCCACAGATTCTGATCGCGTCGTCTGAGAATAGGGACAGGCCACATAGCCTCCCGCCTGCACCAAAAAATCGTCGAAGTCGCGGTCTTGCCCAGACGGAGGAACCAGTAGAGAGCCCGTGTCATCCCATTGAAGCAGCGTTCCTCCCTCAACTAATCCGAGCATACCGCCATCAAAAACGATCTGCTGAGAATTGTTAGGGTTAAGGCTATTGATGGAGTAGAGAACGCCTGCGGGCTGACCGTTGTAGATTGATTCGAGGTAAAAAGCGTAGGGCGTATTGGCCGCAAACTCAAACTCGGTCAGAGGATTGGCAACAACCCCGATGTCTTGGTTAGGATTGGGCGATCGCTCTTCTCGCAGCAGGGGAGTGCGCTCACCTGTGCTGAGGTTTTCGACCCCAAAGACTGACTGGTACACACCATCTGAGCCTGCAAACTCAAACTCAACGATAGTGGGAGTATCAAATTGGATGCCGTTATTGCCAAACTGCTCTTGAGCCTGGGCGACAGAGGCCAGAGGAACAGCAATCAGCGAGGTGACGAGTCCAGCCATGAGCCCTTTCAGCCCTAGCCCAAATGAGGGTGTAGAGGCTCGACAAACTCGATGGAGCGAATGGGTTTCTTTCATAGGATTTTGCATGAAATGAATTCAAGACGGACAATACTTACCAGATGCGATCGCGCAAAAACTGGTCGAGATCAACGGTGGTCGCTTCAACACTGGCCAAAAATTGCCGAGTTTCTTGCAGCAGGGCTTCAAACTGACGGCATTGGGGAGTCGTGCAAGCGGCGATCGGTCGAGCTGCTCCCCGTGCAAATCGTCGGGGCAACGACTCGGCTGCCGCTGCTGAGTTGAGGCAAGTTTGATACGCTTCATCCAGGCGATTAGACAATCGCTCAGCCTCAGCTAACGTTGCCGGATCAAGGCGATCGCCAAAATTGTCAAAAAAGTCAGGGGCGACGCTGTTAAACACATTCGTGCCCGTAATGTCGGATTGATTAGGAGGATTGGCCGCTGCTGGGCGAGCCATGTTGACCGAGAGAACTGCCACTGCAACCGTACCCATTGCAGTAAGACCTACTCTCCATCCTCGTCGTGCTTTATTTCTCATGAACTTCTCTTTGAAACTCTATTCAGGACTAGAAACTGGCACCAAACCCCAGCACAAACCTCGGCCCATCGCCTGCTCCGGCAATGTCTCGAACGGCAGGAGTAATCGAAATATTGCGGTTTTGAAATGGATTAACCGAAACGCCGACGGCTAAGTCTTGGCCTGTCCATTCGGTAATCACGCTAACGGGTTCAACCACCCGCAGCGCGAGGCTACCAAAGGGATTGACCGCAAAATCATCATCTTCGACATCGTCTTCTAGGCGAAACTGACCCGTACCTGCCCCAGCCGTAACCGCGAGGCGGCTAAACGGAGCGTCTAAATCGTCTCGGAGCCGGAAGATGTTTGTCATCGACCCATACACCGAGTCTTCAAAATCACCATCTTCTTCACCCGTGATGATGAAACCATTCCAGCCGACAGCCGCTGAAAAACTTTCAGAAAAGCGCCGATGCACTTTCGCGTTAAACCCGCCCGTGCCAAATCCGCGATTGCGGCCAAAACTGGCGATGGTGTACGAAAGTTCCACGCCGACGGCTTCTTGAGCATCGCCTAAGCCGATGCCAATGCCGAGTGCGCCGTCTGACCGATTACCATAGCGAGTTCTTTCCTGAAACGTGCCGCTGACGAAGACCGTGTTTCGATCGACCCCAAACCCTGATGGGTTGCTGATTGTCAGAGCCGGAGCACTACGATCTGCCGGATCTTCTACCCCCGCCAACTGTTCGATGGTGTCTAGCTCTATTTGAGCCTCATCTAGCACAGCCGGATCGGGCACAACGATGAGTGGTGCATCAGGGAGCGTTTCCTGTTGGGCAATTCGCTGCTGGGCAATTTGCTGCTGGGCGATCGCCTCTTGGGTCATACGCTGAGACGAGGGTGGCTGAGCCGTAAACTCAGGAGCCAAATTCGAGGGTGACGGAGACGGCAAAGAAAGCGCCGTGACTCCATAGCGAATGGCGAGAGCATCAGAAAGGTCAGCCGCCGCAACAGATAAGGCTGGGGCTGAAGGTTCTTGCTCTACAGGAGAGTTTTGGAGTGCCACAGCAGCGTCATCGATTGAGCGAGGCTCAACCTCTAACTCAGCAACAGCAACAGGTTCGGCCTCGATAGAGGTGCTAGATGATTCGAGCACAGATTCGGGCAACGCAACCGACTCAACCCGATAGGAAGCCTCTTCCCATAAGTGACCCAGGTTTGTACCCACGGTGTCTGTTTCAGAAGAATCGGGAATCGGCTCAGGAATCGGATTGGCCTTAGCCTGCAAAGCCCAGTCTTGAGCGGCTAAAGCCGCTAGGGTGTAAAGTGCAGTCTTGTACGTTTTCATGAACACATGAATCCAATTTGGATGCTTTTTGTTTCGCTACAGAGCAATGCGTTTCGAGCGAGCAGAGGAGACAACCCGAGTTAATTTCAGCTAAAGCCGAAGGTACAACGTTGAACGTCGCCTCAAAACTTTCTACACGGTCTCGCAGCCTTAACCATTGCTACAAAGCAGTATTTGCATGTCAGGAAAAACTATTGACACTTCATAAGGCGGGTTGAAGTTCAAAGAATCAGTAAGGGTTGGGGCACGACCGGGAACACGTGCGATCGCCACAAACACAACTCTCTCGCCGGAGTCTGGGCAAGCTAAGGGATGTCGAGCATGTGTCCAGAGAGATCTCCCGTCTATCCCGTCCATTCTTGTTGATCAACCTATCGGCTTATGCAGCGATCGCCCACCCCATTAGTGCATCACTTCAAAACCTGGCTGATTAGAGGCGGCTGGGTCGTTGTGCTGATTGTCGGCTACTACGTCGCGGGCTATTTTCCCTTTACATCAGGGCTGAGGCCAAGTTCTTACTATTTGGCGCTCTATTTTCACAAAATTTTTGGCAGTCTGTTTTGGTTGGTGCTGCTGGCGATCGCGCCGATTAGTCTGCTGCTGCTGTTGCTGAAAGCCCTGTTTCGTCGGCACATCAGGTGGCCCATCATCGGATGGTGTATCAGTTATATGCTGGCGATTGTGGTGCTGTTTTTTCCGATCGGGGGCTACGTATTCGAAAATGGCCCCGCCCTTGAGGTCAACGACTGGGGCAGGAGCTACCATGTCTCCCTGTTTACGTTTGATGATGAAGGCTTGTTGAGCCTGTATGAATGTGGCTCGCTGAAGCTACTATGCCACCGCATTTTTAGCGATTGCAACAACTTTGGGCCTAGATTTCAAGAGCGCATGTCGCTGCAATGGACTGACGATCGGCTCTCGCTTTACAACCAAAATACGCTTTACTATCAGCGAACAAAAGATGCGGTTTTGTTTGATTGGGCCGAAGAATATGGAAGTCCGGTCAGATCACCCTGTCGATATTCTTTATGGACGCCGTGAGTTGTGATGGGGGCGATCGCCCCTCTGAGCCATAGGGAAAGGGCGATCGCCCTTTTTGTATTCGCTAAATTGACAGATAATCGTGTAACCCTAGTTGCTGCTTACAGTTTAGGTATTAGGATTGAACGGAAGGGTAGATTCTGAATCAAGTCACTCATATTCTTCAGGTAGCAACCTGTGTTTATTTCCAACTGGCTCAGTCGGATTGGGTTAGGGCAGTATATCGACACGTTTTGCGACAACGACATTGATCAGACCGTGTTGACCAATATTGATGACAGCGATTTAAAAACGCTGGGCGTCAAATCTTTGGGTCATCGTAAGAAAATATTGGCTGCGATCCGTAGTTTAGATGCTGTTGCTCCGGTCTCTCCCGAAACCGTGCTGGCTGATTTTATAGGAGAACAGCGCCAGGTCACAATCATCTTTTCAGATATTTCGGGGTTTGTCGCCCTATCTCACGAACTGGGAGCCGAGGCGACTCACGGATTACTGAGTCAATATTTTCAGGCCGTTGACGGGATTATCGATCGCTTTGGCGGCTGGGTCGATAAGCACATTGGCGACAACGTCATGGGCATTTTTGGTGCGCCTGTAGCTCACAAAGACGATCCCAAACGCGCTGTCATGGCCGCTTTTGAGATTCGTCAGGCGGTTGCAGATTTAGCCCTCACCCTCGATAAAATGGTCGCGGTTCACATCGGCATTGCTAGTGGACAGGTCGTAGCTAGCCGCACAGGTAGTCAGGTTCATTTGGAGTACACAGTGATTGGGCCAGCAGTCAATCTAGCAGCACGGTTGCAGGGAGTGGCGACAGCAGGAGAAATTATCGTCGATGAAGCCACCTGCCAATTGATTGGCTCAGACCTACGAGCGATCGCCACAGAACAAGTCGCCATTAAAGGCCTGCCAAAACCAATTCGAATTTGGCGTGCTCTAGAGTTTTCTCCAGGCCAAAACCATGGACAGCGCACCCGTTTAGTGGGGCGTCAACACGAGCAGCAGCAGTTCACAACATTGATGCAGCGCTGTTTACAGAATGGTCAAGGGCAGGCGTTCTACGTCCGAGGAGAAGCAGGAATTGGCAAATCTTGCCTCATCGAGCACTTTAAGGAGCTGGCGATCGCAGCAGGGTTTCACAGTTATCAGATCGACATTTTAGATTTTGGCGGCGGGCAAAACGATCTCTGGAGAGAACTGACAACCCAACTCTTAGCCACACCCGCTGACAACGGAGATGATCTCGTTGCCCAGCAGCGGGCGATCGCGGATCAGCTGATCCGTAACGGCAGTCTCAACGACGGGCGGCAGATGTATCTCAATGCCTTACTCGGCCTCGCTCAACCTGCCGAGCTACAAACCCTATATGAGATGCTCGACAACCAAACCCGACAACGCGAAACAATCGCAACCGTGACCGAACTGGTCATTGCCATGGGGCACCAGCGCCCTTGCCTGCTGGTGATTGAGGATGTCCACTGGTTAGACGATACAACCCTGGCTCAACTCCCTCAACTGGCCCAAACCGTGTCCCAAAGCTCGGTGCTACTGGTAGTCACCTCCCGTATTGAGGGCGACCCGATCGATGCCAATTGGCTAGACGCAGTGCCATCGTCGGTTTGGTCTACATATACGCTCCAACCGTTAGAGGCTGAAGATACGGCAACGATCGCCCATCGCTATCCCAATCTGTCAGCTCATTTCATCGAAAACTGTATTCAGCGAGCCGAAGGCAATCCCTTATTTTTAGAGCAGCTATTACAAGCTGGAGAAACCGTAGACGTTGATGCTTTGCCGGGTACAGTGCAGAGCGTAGTGCTGAACCGAGTGGATGGACTAGCCAGAACCGATCGCCAAGCCCTACAGGCAGCAGCCGTGTTGGGGCGGTACTTTTTATCCGAGAGCTTACATCATGTGCTGGGTCATCGTCACTATGACCTATCGGCCTTACTTGCCCATCAATTGATTGAACCCGATGGCGACGGCTACCGCTTTTCCCACGCCTTAATTCGAGACGGCGTATATCGTTCGCTGTTGGGGCGCGATCGCCGCCAGTTTCACCGTCAGGCCGCCACTTGGTACGAAAACCAAGATATAGAACGGTGGGCAATTCATTTAGATGAGGCGGGAGATGCGACTGCGCCAATAGCCTATCGCACTGCCGCCCAACATCACTTTGATCAGTTCCGCTACAGCCGCGCCCTATCACTTGTCGATCGAGGGTTAGCCCTAGCCTCTAACTCAGAATCACGCTATGGCTTAACGCAACTCAAAGCCCGTTTGGCCCACGCCCTCGGGAATGGCCCAGAAGCAATCGTGCTTCATCAGGAAGCTGCCGCACTTGCAACGACTCCAGTGGAGGCAGCCTATAGCTGGATTGGGGTCGCCGCCTGTGTCAGGTTATTGGGGCGCTACCAAGATGGCTTAGATGCCTTGCAACAGGCTAAAGCCAATGCTATTGGCTCAGGAGCTTCCCGTGCCCTTTCCCAAATCCACTATTTTCAAGGCTGCTTTTGCTATTCTGCCGGAGATTTGGAGGGCTGTTTGAGCGAGAATACTCAGGCGCTTCACTATGCTCAGCAAGTAGATGACCCCGAACTCATTGCCCGAGCGATGAGTAATTTGGGTGATGCTTACTACGCCCGCTGCCAGATACATACAGCATTTTCTTACTATGATCGCTGCGTCAAATTAGCCGAAGCCAATAGACTCGGCCAGGTGGAAATTGCTAATCGCGCCCAATTAGCTGTTATGTACCGCTATTTGCATGATCTAGAAACGGCCATTGCTGAAAACAAAAAAACCGTTACGGTGGCTCGTCAAATCAGCGACTTACGTACGCTAATGTATGCCTACGATACTCAAGGCGAGTTTTTGACTGAGCAAGGGCAGCTTGATGCGGCTCACCAGTCTTTAGCAGAAGCCTGGGCATTGTCTGAACGGTTAGGCAACCGCCGCTATCGGGCCTACATCATGCAGCGTCAATCTCGTGTCTGGATTGAGCGCGGCGACCATAAGACAGCCCGGACTGTGCTAGAAGAAGCTCTCACCATTTGTAGAGATACGGATATGCGTTTTGTCTCTCCTCGGGTGCTGGGTCAACTGGCGCGAGTTGCCCACAGCCATAATGAACGACTACGGTTTTTAGCCGAGGGTCAAAACGTGCTGAGCCAAGGCTGCATTTCCCACAACTTCTTGTGGTATTACTACGACGCGATGGAAGCCTGCCTAGAGGCTCAAGACTGGCAGCGAGCCAATGATTATGCCCAAGCGCTAGAAACCTACGCCGCTACCGAGCCTTTTCCACGCAGCCAGTTTTGGGTGACGCGCTGCCGCACCCTTGCGGCACTGGGACAGGGCGATCGCCATCCCAGCGTGTTCCAAACTCTAGCCAATCTGCGTTCAGAAGCCGAAGCCGTTGGATTTCGCTTGGGTGTTGAAAAGCTTTATGGGTTTGAGGATTCGGGCGATCGCCCCCTCTGAGCCATAGGGAAAGGGCGATCGCACCATTGTTGCTGGCAGGCTTTGCATCTTACAAGCCACAGCTGATTAGGTATTGCAAGTAATATTGATCATTAACATTCCCAACCACCCGTCGTAGATGGTCTTGAATGCTTACAGATAGCCTCCATGAGATCGGGTGCATGGGGAACGTTAGTTTCGCGATCGCCATAATTTGGGATCGCGCTGACCATGAAAAATGGCAGTCACAACAACTCGACTCGAAATCACTCGATAATAAACAGCGTATGGGAATCGTTTGATGACTGCTCGTCGAACGTCCCGGTATACGATTGCATAGGATTCTGGCATTGTGCAAACTCGATTGAGTAACTCATCTACACAATCAATAAATTCATCCCCTAAACCCAACCTTTGGCTTTCGTACCAATCGTATGCATCGCTGAGGTCGTCACGGACTTCTGGGCGAAATACCAGTCCGTACTTCATGCCTGTTTCCTGACGGATGCTTTAATCTCATCCCAAGTGAGAACGTTATCTGGATCGCTCTCATGACTATCAATCCGGCGATCAAGTTCAAGTTTTTGTGTCTCTGTCAAATCAGGATAACCTTGTTCTGCTGCGATACTATCCCAAATCGCCTGCACCAGAATGATTCTATCCTCAATGCTCAACGCCGTGATTTCATTTAGCTTAGCCGTGATATCCATATCAAGATATTAGAGTGAAACACCAGATAACCTACCCCCCCTTAAATATAGCGAACAGGGTTCTGCCCATCCAAGTCACACAACAAGAGCGATCGCCCCTCTGACGCATGAAGCAAAAGCGATCGCGCTAGGTTAGATCATTTATTTTGTGCAAGAACTGAGTCCGCTAACGTCAAATTTTTATTGCGTTTTCGGTGCTGTCGAGTTAAATCGTTGCCGCTCAGCAACCTGCATCAAGAGGCGCAGTGTTGCATTAACTGTTGCTGCGTCAGGAAAGGCTTGAGCAACGTCAGGATCTAAAAGTACTAGATTTGTGCCTGCCTGGTATTGCTCAACATATTTGCCCCTCACGGCGCTCTGCATCTGAGCGAAGTCATATTCAGAACGCAATTCGTCTTCCATTTCGTTCTCAACTTCCTTCTTCATAGAATCTTTTTTCCCGTGAGGTTACTTTTCGAGCGCTGATAAGTCGCACTCTACGCTACACAATAGGCGCGATCGCCACTCCAATCCACACAGCAATGGCGATCGCCCCTCCATCAAGTCCCCGTAGGTTGGCGTTGAGCAAAGCGAAACCCAACAAGGTTGAGTGCGATCGCCACTCCAATCCCCACAGCAATGGCGATCGCCCCTCCACCAAGCCCCGTAGGTTGGCGTTGAGCAACGCGAAACCCAACAAGTGACGAGCGATCGCCCATGTATGCACAAGCTTCGTGATTTGAAAAATATGCAGATATAGTGCTATTCCGTTGGTCGATTGAGCAACGCCTGGATTAGGCGACGGGAGACGCGAAAGTTAGTTTGTTGCAATTGTGCGATCGCTTTAGGAAGGTCGATCAAACCTTGAGTTGCGGCATCATCTAAAATCCCCAGGGTGCCGATAATGGCAATCCCACGCGCTTCTGCCATCCGTCGTCCCAGGCGTTCATCGATAACCAGCAGATCTGCTGGCAAGGTTTGAGCCAAGGTAATCGCTGCCTGTTCTCCCGGATCAAGGCTGTTGAGGGTTAGATCGATTACGGGAACAGGTTGAACAGTGAGCCAGGAGGGTGGATTAGTAATCCATTGCTGAAGAATTAGTGGTGCATCTGGAGCAAGCATTTCATCTCGAACCACGTCAGGAATGATGATTTGCTGGAATAGGTGGGGTAATAGATCAATCTGGTTAATGAGCAGTAAATAATGGATCGGTGAGGTGTCGGCAACGACGATCATGAAGTGCTATTAGTGGGCTTTGCCCGTAGCTGTTGGAGAGTGATGCGATCGCGCTCCAGATCAACCTCGTCGTAGTGCAAATTAGCATGATGCTGTTTTAGAAAGGCATCAACTGTCCAACGAGAGGATAGCCCCAGGATACGACCTACTTCAGCATGAGTAATTTTTTCAGATTGGTAAGCTTGGATCACCAGGGCTTCTAATATTTCACGAGTCAGGCGATCGCGACTAAAGTGCCGAATGATCTCGTCGGGAAGGTCAATTGTGATTTGCATAAATTAGACTCTATGACGATACAAAGATTCAGCGATCGCCCACTGAAAGCTGAGCGGCTTGTTATTTGAGGTCTTGCAAACGGATGACTTCCTAAAGAAGCCTTCATGTCATGATTTTAGCTTTGTGTTGGGGGTGAAGGGCGATCGCCCCTCCAATCCACACAACGAAGGCGATCGCCCCTAACGACGACTTCCAACCCTGAAGGATGTGAGTCAAGCGTTTGGCTATATTAAAGGTAGAGATTGCAGTTTGAGCAGGAGTTTCCAGCCGATGACCAATCGCGAGCAGTTGATCCAAGAACTTGAGCAAGCTCCAGATGATCTGGTGGAATCGGTGTTGGCCTTTTTGCATCGGGCTAAAGCAACACGTCAAGAAAATTCTCTTGCAAAATTTGCGGGAATTTTAAGCGACTCAGAAGCTGAAGAGCTACGGAAAACCATTACGGCAGACTGTCGTCAGGTGGATTTGAATGAGTGGTGAGATTGCGCTGGATACCTCTACGGCAATTCGTTTTCTGAATGGAGATACGGATGTTACGGCAAGAGTTTTGACTTTACCAGAAGTCATTTTGCCTGTGGTGGTTGTCGGAGAGCTGTTGTTTGGCGCAGAAAATTCCACTCGCTCGTTACAAAATTTGCCTCGTTATCTGGAATTTATCTCAGCGTGCATTGTTGTGCCGTTGGGAAGAAAAACCGCAGTGAGCTATGCTCAAACTCGATTAGCTCTGAAGCTTAAGGGTCGCCCTATCCCAATGAATGATGTATGGATTGCTGCTCAGTGTCTGGAGCAGGGTTGGGCGCTGGTCACAAATGATACTGATTTTGACTACGTAGACGATCTGGTTTTAGAGCATTGGTAGTTATCTAAGCGATCGCCCCTTCAATCCGCACAGCAAAGGCGATCGCTCCTCCAATCCACACCGTAAAGACGATCGCTCCTCCAGTCCTCACAAAAAGGGCGTTTGCATTGTTAGGTACATTTTTACAACCAATAGTCATCTCTTGCACCTTCGCCAAAATGTAAATCCCTTTTACTCCTTTCTTCTAAAAAATCTTTTAATCCTGGATAAGGCCTATCGGTCTTCTCATCCTGATTATATTCCAGAACATATGTTTGCCATCTAAATGACATGTCAAGCCCAGTAGTAATCAGTAGCTTACCTTCCTCTTCTCTGAAATTTGGATAAATTGTTTCGCGAATGTTTTCACATAGTAAGTTGCCAGCTCTAGTTAATTCCAAAGTTAGATCTTCAACTAGATCAACATGATAATTGAACTTATTCAATAAAGAATGATACGTTTCCTGATCAAATGATCTAACTTTATAAAATTTTTCTGTCCATAATTTCCCGTTGATTTCTTCTTTATATTTATCAAAAACTAAAATCAGGTCATTGAGAACATCTTTAAAGTTAATGATAGACAACTTTAAGCCTGAGTACTTATGAGGCCAAAATCTAGATACTATGTAATCTGGCACTTTTTTCAATGATTCATACATTTCTTTATCAATACTAGGTTGTCCGTTACTTAGGAGAGATGATGACCAACCATTCCAATTATCAAAATTTGCCATTTCAATAATATTATCAAGATAATTAGAATACCTAAGATCAATTTTTATATCATCTAAACTGATATCCAAATTTGATCTTACCCAATCCTCATGTTGCTTCTTCATAGTATGTAAATAGTCAACAGAGTATTTATCAATCTGATCGTCAATCTCTTTATGATGATTACGACATAATAATATCAAATTTGAATATTCGTCTCGATCTTCTAGCGGCAGTTCATGATCACCCCTTGGTCCATCCTCCTTTCTTGAAACAATATGTGCTTCTTCACCGATTATCGAATTATCATCTGTTAAAGTAGCATCAACAATCAGTTCATTTTTGCAATCTTGATGAGCGCATCTATTGCCTGATTTTGCCCAAAGAATTTTGTGAGTCTTTAAACTAATGCTCATAAATCATAATTGTCTCGAAACTAATGTACCTAACGACCCCGTTCACTCGCCGCTAGCAGGCTCTCGAACTCAACAAAAAAGCTCTGTAGGGTCGGTGTGCAACGGAATTATTGGCGTTATCCCCACTTAAGGGGCGATGATTACTTTAATGCTAAGCCCCTCTCTATCGCCGTTTAAATCGTTCTCAAGTCCTCGTGGATTGGCTATTTGACCTTCTGGATCGTAAACGAAACATATTAGTGTTTGGCAATCGGGATGACTGCGATAACGTTCAATATCAACGATTAGTTGTTCACCTACTTCCTTGGCTCCAAGTCGATCGCGAGTTTTCTTGACCTCAATAACTGTCTTTTCTTGTTTTAGCAAGAAATCCATGCGTGAACTACTACCAGCATAGCTCGGTGTCCATTCCTCTGGTCTAATATCATTGAATTCCAGCATGAGTATTGAATGGAGTAAATCTTGGACATCATACTCGTCTTTTACATCAAGAGTATCTCGATTATCATGACGACGACGTATTTGCTTTACGATAAAGTGAAATCGATTGCAAATCTGTTCAACAATCGACAAACAGCCTCTATCAGCACTAACGAACTTATCATCCCAATAATCGTTGACTTCATCTATAAAAGATTGAAGAATTGATTTAGCGTCATCTAGACCGTCTTGATAGGCTTTCTCCCGTGCAGAGTCATGAGTTCGATTTGATGCTACTACCACACTGAAGCGAATATTATCAAAATCTTTCGTATGCTGGTTCCCTTCCCCAAAGATTTTCTGAATCAATACTTGAGTGTCTCGTTGCCACTTCTTAAATTCTGGGGAGAATCTGACTTTCTTCTTAAGTTCAGGTATGGCTGCAATTTGCTGATGTAACTTTTCGATAGCTTTTTCCTTGCTGATCATAGAATTATTTTTTGTTCTTCTAACTGATGAGATGCTGACGCCTAACTATTAATTAGGCTGAAATTTTCCGTATAAGATCCCTTAACGGGTGAATAGGCAGATTAATTCGGCATAACACCCCAGGCTTAACGCTTATGCAGATTATTTCTGCATAACACGCCGCTCAAGCTAAATAGCCCAAAATTTTCCGCACATTTCCAGATTTGCTACAAGGTAATCAAACGACTGTATCCTCAACAATTAATGATTGATTGGCGCACGATTAGATGCGATACGGGCTACGCCAAGGCAAGCCAACGCCACCAATCTTCACGAAAAACAATAAACCTATTGCCTTTTTAGCTCAAACCTTGTAATCTTTGCCACTAAGCGCTAAACATGCGTGGCGCTCTCCAGTCGTGTGTCACCACGAGCTAGAGAGCTAACTCCCAAACTGGTATCAGCAGTCTGGAAGCTATGGGAATTGTACTCCCGTAGCCACTCCACTTGCTAACCGTTTCTAGCACACTGAGCCTCAGACCCCTCGCGGGTTTTGTGGCTCAGTGCTTGGGGAGTGGCTACGTGTTTTGGTCGCTTGTCGTTTACCCAATCAGCAACAACCGACAACCCCAATCCAAAACAAAGGAGTTTATTGATGATGAACCTCACCGATCCGGCCTTGCGGCAGGGCACTTTTAGCTGCGCCGACGCCCAACCCCAAAAGCTCCAGATCATCGCCGTGGGCAAGCCCGCCGCCGTTGAGCAGTTTGTTTGGCTGATGAACCACATCCGTTTTGCCAAACCCTACGAATGGACGGCTCCCCAGCCCTCGCCCACCCAGCCCGACGAAATCATGCGCACCGTCACCAAACAGATGCGCGTGGGCGAAACCACCGCCTAGACGCGTTGCCGCCCCTGCGCTTCTGCATGAGACGCAGGGGCATTTTCCATTTAGCCCTTCAGACCGCTTGCAACCTACAGCAGCTTTTGCAGCTCAGGGTCTTGCTTTGCCAAAGATTTGAGTCGCAAAGAACGATAGAGAACACCCATTTTGCGAGTCAGTTTTTTAATACTTTTGTGCCAAATCGGGCGATGGGGATATTCAATCTTGAGATGAGTTTCAAAATACGATTTCTTGTCGTCCAAGCTCGACTGACCATTCTTGACCCGAACCTTTTCGATATTGTCTTTGAAAAAAGGAAATCGGTCAGCCGCGTCTAATTGAAGTGTCAATCCTGCTTTTTGAGCAGCAAGACCCATGACGTTGCCTTCGCCATCATGGAGTTCGTTCATCTCAAAAAAGTAAGACATGGTTTGCCAAACTTTCAGAAATTCGCGCTCGACTCCGGCCTGTTTTTTGACCGTAAACATGAACTCGTGAAACCAGAAAGTTTGGGTCAGGTCAATGGCTAACGTTTGCGCTACGTGTTGAATCTTTGGCAGGGCTTTACGCTTTTGTTTTGCTTCATTGTGTTTGAGAATATTGCACCCCGTTCTGGCGGTAATTCCGGGCAGCCACTGCGTCTGGGTCGGCACAGGCCCCAAAATTCTCACATCAGAATCTAAGTACATACAGACATCAACATGCTCAAGCGCTTTTTCGATCACAAAGCGCTTGTCGTGAAATCCTTTGACGCTC
Source organism: Elainellaceae cyanobacterium (assembly GCA_049647405.1). Taxonomy (GTDB): domain Bacteria; phylum Cyanobacteriota; class Cyanobacteriia; order CAKZMO01; family CAKZMO01; genus CAKZMO01. The sequence continues at coordinate 13,946 of JBARXP010000009.1, forward strand.
TGAAGCGTATGGGGAACGGCAACAACATGATTATGGGCTGCAAACTCAGCCGTTTGATCCGTCAACACGACGAACGACGTTTGCGGCGCATAGCGCTGAATATCTTGAGCCAAAAGCTGGGCATGGGCCCGATAGCGATCGCCCACCGCCAGGGTGCCAAAGCAAAAAGTATCACTCATATTAAGCTCTGACTATATTAAGCTCTGACGAGACTGCAACTAGGCTGCGACTTTTTGGCGATCGCCCCCTTTCTCAAAAAATTCCTCAAGCTGAGCCTCGATTTCCTGCTTCACAATGTCGCGATATTCCAGAAAGTGCTCGTTGTGGGCGCAGACCGTGACATATTGCTCGACCACCGCCGGATTTTTAATCAGCATCATCACCAGATGGTGCCAAAACTTCCAGCGAGTTTTGCGCTTAACGCCCTGTCGCCAAAACACGAGCAACAGCGCTTTCACCACCACCCATTCGGGCAGCTTGGGTTTGGGCTTCACCCGTGGTGCGCCCAGCTTCAGGAAATAGCGATAGACCCGATCGAGATACTGTTCCGCTTCATAGAGCTGACGAAAGGCCTCGACATATTCCAAAGCAATGTCTTCGACCGGGCGAGTCGGCACAAAGTTCATCAGGGTGGTTTGGTTGATGTTGCCGTCTTTGGCTCGCAGGCGACCTTCTTTCTCTAGCCGATGCCAGAGAGCCGTGTGGGGCAAGGCTTGCAGCATGGCAAAGGTGGTCGTGGGAATGCCCGTAACTTCAGAAAACTCGACGATGCGCTGTCCGGCTCCGGGCTTTTCGCCATCGAAACCGATGATGAATCCGGCAATTACCCGCAGTCCGGCTTTCGTCACTTTGTCGATCGATTCGAGTAGGGGCGATCGCGTATTTTGGAACTTTTTCGTGAGCTGGAGGCTATCGGCATCCGGCGTTTCGATGCCCATGAAGACCGCAGCAAAATTGCATTCCAGCATCAGATCGATCATTTCGTCGTCTTCGGCCAGATCGAGAGACGCTTCTGTGTCAAACCGGAACGGATAGCCGTGATCTTTTTGCCACACCTTCAGCTCGTTTAGCAGGAGCTTGACGTTTCGCTTGTTGCCGATGAAGTTGTCATCGACCATGAAAACGCCGCCGCGCCAGCCCAGATCGTAGAGATATTGCAGTTCGGCAATCAGTTGTCCAGGAGTTTTGGTGCGGGGCTTGCGGCCATACAGCACAATGATGTCGCAGAATTCGCACTGAAACGGACAGCCCCGCGAAAACTGAATCGACATCGAATCGTAGGCGCTGCGCTCTAGCAGGTCGTAGCGAGGAATGGGCGTCTCGGTGACGGGTGGCTTTTCGCCGTTTGAGGTAAATTCGCCGCTCGTCTCGCCGCGATCTAGCGCCTCCACAAACATCGGCAGAGTGATTTCGCCTTCGTCGAGAATCAGGTAATCTACCCCTGCTGCTCGCATCTCTTGGGGCATCGAGGTAGGGTAAGGGCCGCCGACCGCCACAGGTTTACCCCATCGCTTGGCTTCTTGGATCTGGACAAGGATGTCATCTTTTTGGACAATCATCGCGGAAATGATGACGATGTCAGCCCAGGCCCACTCTTCATCGGTGACGGCACGAATGTTGCGATCGACCAGCTTAAACTCCCAGTCTTGGGGCAAGATGGCGGCAACAGTGACCAAACCCAAGGGCGGCAGCAGCACCTTGCGGTTGATCAGTTCTAGAATTTTTTCGTAAGACCAGAAGGTTTTTGGAAAGAGTGGATAAACCAGCAGTGCTCGCATGATCCCGTCTCCAAGAAAGGGGTTCGAGGGGTAGTATATCCTGGTATCTCTGTTTGTTGCGAGATGTAAAGGATTGTATTCAGACCTTATCTATCTATTCATGCTACAGAATGACGCGAAGGGGCGATCGCTCCTTAAGCCTCAATTCCTCATGAATAGACCTGTTCCGGGCTTTCTATCCTCGCCTGACACCCGCGCAGAGCGTCTTAGCCTGAATCATTTGAATAACTCATTCGAGTCCCGTTCCGGTTCAGGAGTTCCCCATGAGGATGCTTTCAAGCTTCGGTCGCGCCTAGCAAAAACTTGAGTTTTCCTCTCACTCTCCCGTAGAGATAGCAGCAATTCTCGGTAGGGCTGTGCCACGACGCCCGCGACTGAAGTGCGGGCTACAAAACATCAAGTCCCTCCGGGACTGCCAAATGATGGGTCTGAGCCTCAGCGAGGCTTCCGCTGATTAGCCCGCAATTGATTCGCGGGTGAGTCGGAAGCGTAGCCAGATGCCAATTCGCCAAACTGAGAATTGCTGTGAAGATGGGGACGTTAAAAATGCTGTAGCCGTCCTATGAGATACTGTATTTTCTGCAAATTCCTCAGCCATTCTTAATGCTGGGTCATTTCGACATCGCCCCCATAAAATAGCTTCTATAGGGATTCATCCATCCAGTCGCAGCATAGCCGACCCTCAACATTACAGAATTTTTTCTCCAGCAACTCCCAAGCGCAACTCACAACAGTAATTCACAGACAGGACAGACTCATGGACGACAAGCAAATGCTCATGATCCCCGGCCCAACTCCCGTGCCTGAGCGGGTGTTGCAGGCCATCGGCAAGCACCCCATCGGCCACCGCAGCGGCGAGTTTAGCGCCATCATGGCCGAAGTGACCGAAGGGCTGAAGTGGCTACATCAGACTCAAAATGATGTGCTGGTGCTGACCACGAGCGGCACCGGAGCGATGGAAGCGGGCATCATCAACTTCCTCAGTCCGGGCGATCGCGTGTTGGCGGGCTGCAACGGCAAATTTGGCGATCGCTGGGCTGAAGTGTGCGATGCCTATGGGCTTCAGACCGAGCGCATCACGGCAGAGTGGGGCAAGCCCCTTGACCCCGAAGACTTTCGTCAAAAGCTAGAGGCGGATACTGAGAAAACCATCAAAGCGGTGATTATCACTCACAGCGAAACGTCTACCGCCGTGATCAACGATCTCGAAACCATTAATCGGCATGTCAAAGCCCACGGTGAGGCGCTGATTATTGTAGATGCGGTCACGAGCTTGGGTGCGACCAGCGTCCCTATGGATGAATGGCAGCTCGATGTGGTGGGTTCAGGGTCTCAAAAAGGCTATATGATTCCGCCGGGGTTAGGATTTGTCGCCGTTGGGCCAAAAGCTTGGGAAGCCCACAAGACAGCCAAGCTGCCGCGTTACTATCTGGATCTGGGCAAATATCAAAAAGCAGCGGCAAAAAACAGCAATCCCTTTACGCCTCCGGTGAATCTCATTTTTGGGTTGCGGTCTGCCCTTGAAATGATGAAGGCTGAAGGGCTAGAGTCTATCTTTGCCCGCCACGATCGCCATCGCAAAGCGACTCGTGCGGCGTTTAAAGCGATGGGTCTGCCTTTGTTTGCGGCAGATGAGGTGGCGAGTCCAGCCGTGACTGCCGTGGCTCCCGTTGGGGTTGAGGCGGAGCAGATTCGCAGCATTTTGAAGAAGCGCTTCGATATTGCCCTCGCGGGAGGACAGGATCACCTCAAAGGCAAAATTTTCCGGGTGGGTCATTTGGGGTTTGTCAGCGATCGCGACATCCTCACCGCCATTAGTGCCATTGAGGCAGCGCTACAAGAGCTAAACTATGACGGCTTTACCCCCGGTGCAGGACTGCAAGCCGCAGCTCAGATCTTGCAGGGATAAGCTCAAATTCCCCATTCCCAAAGAGCAAAACGGTAAGACAAGGAGGCGATCGTGATCCATCGCATAGTCAATGGCATGAGACGAATGCGCAAAATCTTGATGTCTGTGCTGTTGGCGATCGCCCTCGTCATTCCCCTGACGGGCTGTTCGCTGCCCCGAGTCTCGGCTGAAGATCGTCTATTTCTGGACTTGTCTCTCGATTTTTTAGACGCTTACGACATGCCGAAGCAGACGTTTGAAGAAACCCCCGTCGGCGGACTGTCGGCGATCGCCTACGACCGATCGGGCGATCGCCTCTATGCCTTGTCAGACGATCGGGGCAGCGGTGCGCCGCCGCGTTTCTATACCCTGCACCTAGAGCTTGATCAGAGTGATGTTGCTGCCCCTCAAATTAAAGATGTGGCGATCGAAAGCGTCACATTTTTGTCCCAGGCAGACGGCACCCCTTATCCAGATGGAAGCGTTGATCCCGAAGGTCTTGCCATTTCGCCTCAGGGGACGCTGTTTATTTCGAGTGAAGGGGTCGCTCGTGATCAAATTTCTCCGTTTATCCAAGAATTTGATCGAGCGACAGGACAAGCTCTCAATAGCTTACGGATTCCTCAGCGCTATGTGCCTGCTCCGGCTGATCCAGACGGTTCAACTGATGCTGAATTCTCTGAGATGAAGGGAGTGCAGGACAATCGAGGCTTTGAAGCACTGACAATCAGTGCAGCAGGAGCCGGAACAGGACGACTAGAGCCGTTTCGTATTTTTGCCGGAATTGAGGAACCCCTTACTCAAGATCTACCGACTGCCGATGAGTTTTCAACTAGCTTCGATAATCAGGTCTTTGGGGCAAGTGGAGCGAGTAATGATGATGCTAATGCTGATGCTGAGGTCATGCCCCAGGCAGGTCGATTGCTGCACTATCTGGTCAGTGAAAACCAAGCGACCTTGCTGGCCGAACACCTCTACCCCATCGAACCCAAATCGCTGGGTTCTGTGAACAACGGCTTAGTAGAACTGCTTGTCATCGGCCAAGGAGGTCATTTTCTCAGCCTAGAGCGCTCGTTTGGGCTGCTCGGCTTTGGCGCAAAGCTGTTTCAGATGGCGATCGCCAGCGCCACGGATACTTCTCAGATGGATGACAGTCCCGTCAATATCAACAGCGTTCAGCCTGTATACAAGCGCTTGCTGCTCGACTTGGGAGAACTCGATATTCCCCTCGACAATCTAGAAGGAATGACGTTGGGGCCTCAGTTGGCCGATGGCTCTCAAAGTCTGGTGCTAGTGAGTGACGATAACTTCAACGACGATCAGGTGACCCAATGGCTGCTCTTCCGCATCAATGGAATTTAATGGAATTTAGGGAGTTCACACCCCTGATTTTGCTCTACTGATACGAGAAATCCCTGGCGATCGCCAGGGATTTCATTTTAGCTGGGTAAATCTTCACCCCGTCTAGATTAGATGATGGTTCCGTTCGCGATCACAGCGTTTTTCTGAACAACGACGATACCATTTCGAATGTAGAAGCCCTGATCATCTCGATCGGCTTCTTCAACATGATCCTTGTTGACGATTTGGACGTTGCTACCGATGCGAGCGTTTTTATCAACAATGGCTCGCTGAATTGTCGTATTAGAGCCAATCCCAATGGGCATTTCTTCATTCACGACTTCTTGGCGCACACTCTGGCGAGCTTCAAACCGCTCGTAGTAGTCAGCCCCCATGAGCAGCGCATCTCGGATCACGCACCCTGCCGAAATACGAGTACGAATTCCCAATACAGAATGGTGAACCTGACAGTTTTTCAAAATGCAGCCGTCGCCAATGATAGACTCCGTCACTTGGCAATCAAGCAGCTTTGTGGGAGGCAAAAATCGAGCGCGAGTGTAGATCGGGGCATCTTCATCGTAGAAGCTGAAGGAAGGGCGAGGCTGCTCGGTCAGCGCCAAATTCGCATCGTAGAACGACTCCATCGTTCCGATGTCTTCCCAATAGTCGTCGAATAAGTAAGCCTGAACGTTGTGGTCTTTCGCTGCTGAGGGGATAATCTCTTTGCCGAAATCCGTCTGCTCTAGGTTTTTCTTCAGCAAATCAATGAGCACCTGCCGCTTAAACACGTAGATGCCCATGGAGGCGATGTAGGGCTTCTCTTTGGCCTGATCTGGAGATAGACCCAAGGTGCTGGTATCCACTTGCATCTGGCGCAGTGCGTCACCTTTCGGTTTTTCGAGGAAGTCAACGACGCGGCCAGAGTCATCGATTTTCATGAGGCCAAAGCTCGACGCTCGTTTCTCATCGATCGGAACCACCGAAATCGTGATGTCGGCGTTAGTGTCTCGGTGACGCTGCACAAACTTGGCGTAGTCCATGCGATAGAGATGGTCGCCTGACAAAATCAGGAACTCATCCATATCAAACTCTTGCAGCATCCAGAGATATTTCCGCACAGCATCAGCCGTACCCTGAAACCAGCTGGGGCTCTCAGGAGTTTGCTGGGCAGCCAGCACTTCGACAAAGCCATCTGAAAATACTGAAAAATTATAAGCCCGTGCAATATGACGGTTAAGAGAGGCTGAGTTGAACTGAGTCAGCACATAAATCTTAAGAATTCCGGAGTTAATACAGTTACTGACTGGAATATCGATTAAGCGATACTTCCCGGCTAGTGGAACTGCTGGCTTTGCCCGCATCTTTGTCAAAGGATAAAGCCGGGTTCCTGCGCCTCCGCCCAAAATGATGGATAGAACTCGTTTCACAACAACCTCTCAACCTCTTAACCGCTTATTAATCATCTCTTTTGCTCCCTTCCAGTGTGTGACGGGAGGGGGCAGTTTGCAAGAGGAAAAGCAAAACATCTTCCGGAATAGAGATTTTATTAAGGCTTTTTAGTGTGGGTGTACTTGAGGGGTTCCGTACTTGAGGTATTTCGTACGAGTTGATCACAGCCATTGACGAAACTCATCGACAAAGCGATCGCCCAAGATAGCCTGCCGAATACGCTGGGTAAACTGCACCAGCTCAGTAATGTTGTGAATCGAAAGTAAGGTGTAGGCCAAGATTTCTTTGGCGCGAAGCAGGTGACTCAGATAAGCGCGAGTAAACGTCCGACAGGTGTAGCAGGAGCAAGACTCATCGAGAGGCGTAAAGTCTTCGCGAAAGCGAGCATTTTTGATATTCCAGCGATCGCCCTGCACCATGGCGCTACCGTGCCGAGCCAACCGCGTCGGGATCACACAATCAAACACATCCACCCCAGCGGCGATCGCCTGCACCATTTCGCGGTGGGTTCCGACTCCCATGAGATAGCGAGGCTTGTGGGTAGGCAGAATGGGTGCGGTGGCCTGCACAATTTTTTCGATCAGTTCAGGAGGCTCTCCCACACTGACGCCGCCAATGGCATAACCGGGCAAATCAAACTCCAGCAGCGATCGCGCCGCCTTTTCGCGCAAATCGAGATAGACCCCACCCTGCACAATGCCGAATAATGCCTGATCAGACCGTTGGTGAGCCTCAATGCAGCGTTTTAGCCATCGATAGGTGCGATCGGTCGCTTGCTCAACCGACTCGCGACTGGCGGGATAGGGAGGGCACTCATCAAACGCCATGATGACATCGGCTCCCAGGGCATTTTGAATCTGGATCGAAGACTCTGGCGTCATGTGAATGATCTGACCATCGCGGGGCGATCGAAAGGTGACCCCTTCTTCCGTGATCGAGCGCATTTCGCTGAGGCTAAACACCTGAAAGCCCCCCGAATCAGTCAAGATCGGGCCATCCCACCCCATAAACCGATGCAGCCCACCTCCCTGCTGCACAATCGCTTCTCCCGGTTGCAGATGGAGGTGATAAGTGTTGGCTAAAATCATCTGCGCTCCCGTTTCCTTCACCTGATCGGGAGTAACGGTTTTGATGTTAGCCAATGTCCCCACGGGCATAAATCGAGGCGTTTCGACCGGGCCATGTGGTGTGACAAAGACCCCAGCACGAGCATGAGTCTGTGAACAGTGCCCTTGGGTCTGAAACGAAAAATCCACGCTGTGCTGCTCCTAACGGGTGGCGATCGCACCAAACGATCGTGAGACAAACGCTAAGGATACACCGAAGTCAGCCCCTTCTTTGCCCAAGCTGAGATCTTCTGCCACTGCACAGGGGGATAAATTCTTGGCTTTTTATTTTCAGTCTAATTTTTAGTCCAATTTAGTCAAAGTTCTCGTCATCATCGAGCCGCATATCAATGCTTGCGGATAAAACTTCGGCAACCATCGCTTCTAGTGCCGCAGAGTCCATCGGGCGATCGCCCTGCCCCTTGAGGGGATCAGACAGAGGAATCAAGCTCAGAATACGGTTGTCTTGTACCAGCTTAAAACAGGCAGCTTTGTGATCGTCAGAGCGTCCTAGCTCTAAACAGTCAAAACTATAAACATTCAGATACAGGCTGTGATTTGCAACCAGAGTCGATTGCTGAGAATCAGCGAAAACGTCAAGAACATAGCCTTCGCCTTGAGATATCACCTGGCCATCTTGACTATAGATATAGCGAACTTGGCCTAAATCAGCCAAAATGCGGCGCATATCTCGCTTATTCACAAGCGTACCCGTATCCACAATGCAGGGGGCAGGAAAGTTAGCATTTCCGGAGGAAGATGGATAATTCATACAAGCCGTTGACCCAACATAGACAATAAACGCGAACACAGGGAATTAAGAAACTAAACCAAATTGAAACTAAATTGAATTGATTCACTCAACGCATTCAATACTGGCAAGCCAAGCCTTTTCAGGAACAACAATCTAAGAAACAACAATTCAAGAAACAAGCATTCATGGTGATGAATTTACCCTATCAAAGTTTGAATTTACTTGATCAAAGTCGCCTCTATCAAGATCAAGCTCCAAGATCAGGCACAGTTTTCATTGATCAACAAAAAATTACTCTAATGTGCTCCTGCCATTCGCTCATAAAGCGTTTTAATTTTAATAAATACCAACCTTAAGGCAACAAATTAGCAGAATTTAGTAGCTAGATATTTCAGGGGGCGTGAAATAAATATGACTGATTCAGGAACATTATGCGGAGATTAAAGCAGTCTAGCCGGATAACTTGCTGAGTCTTACGCATCAGATGTCGCTTCTCTCGCTCAGCCTTGCATTGCTACAGCTTAAGCTATCTTAGATTGCAAGCCATCCGTGAGTCATCCAACCCAACCCATCTATAGGGGAGTTAGCTCTCTCATTGCAACCCCTCAGCATAAAAATAATGGAGAAGAGAGTCAGAACAGAGCCTCAAACCCAACAGAATAAAATACGAGCTACACATAACAATCGCAATAGTCTTGCTGTATTGCTGTGATGCAGATACTGTCTGGCATCATGCTACTGTATTGACCTTGTCAAGCCTTAATCAAATTTACGGAATTTAATCTACACAGCTCGCACTGCACAGCTCGCACTGCATAGACTCGCATGGCACAGATCAGTAGGGTTACTTGCATCGGCTTATAAAGACTATTAAGGAAACAGCGTTTTGATTCAAGGCATCGTTGAGGGCTGCGCTGCGGTTGTTTGAGCCTGTCGTGAAGGTTTTAGGATGAGAGCAATTAAGCTAGCGGTGCAGCATTTCTTCGGAGCAGTCGCCTTTTATACCTGCATCCCCATTCCGACTCGTTGGAATCTTCAGTTTCAGCTTGCTGCACGCAATGCACCCTTTGTTGGGCTTTTGATTGGGGCATTACTGGTTGCCGTCAACACTGGCCTGTATTACCTCTATGGCTCAACGTTGACGCGTGCCGTGGCCATTGTTCTGACCTGGCTATGGGTGACAGGCGGGTTGCACCTAGATGGGAGCATGGACAGCGCTGACGGCCTAGCTGTGACTGACCCGACTCGACGCCTCAGCGTCATGGTTGATAGCCAGACAGGCGCGTTTGGAGCGATGGTGGCGATCGCCATTCTCTTACTTAAGGTTGCTGCCTTGACTGACTTTATGGTTTACCCCCTCATGCATCAAAACATGATGCTTTTTCTAGTCCCTGCTTGGGGGCGCTGGGGGCAACAGTTGGCGATCGCGCGCTATCCATATCTCAAGCCGACTGGCAAAGGAGCCTTTCATAAAGCTGCGATCCCATCGGTATGGTTTTGCTTGCCTGCTTACGGGGTGCTGCTGAGCCTGCATCTGCTGTGGGCGGTGCTGACACCGTTAACATTTCTACAAAGCGGGGCGATCGCCCTTCTGGCAACGGCGATCGCCAGCTTCACAGGAGCCTGGTTTCACTACCGATTAGGGGGGCACACCGGAGATACCTATGGAGCCGTGGTGGAATGGACAGAAGCCCTAGTCTTCCCTTTGTCGCTGTTGGCATTCATTTCATAGTCGCCCCATGAACCATAGTTGCACTGCAATGACCGCCAAACTTCACCCCACAAAAAAGCACCGATGTGACGAAAATCACTTGACTGTTGTGAGAATATTCAAGTATGTCTATGGGAGACATCACGGATTTTTTTGGCTTGATGGGTCAAAATTAAATCACGATCAGTAGTGTTTACGTTGAAGTAAATACTATGACTGCGTTTTGAAAACGCATTGGGATGGCTTCGAGAGGAACACGCTGCATGCTGACAAAAGCACTGTCGTCTCGGCTGCTGTTGCTAGTGGCGATTTCGAATCTGCACAAATCTGCCACGGTGCATGTACCCGGTAACTCTCCCATCATTCATATAGAACATCATGACGACTCCAGAATTCGAGCCTGACTCTTCCCTATCACCAGAGCTTGTTCTTGAACGATCGACCGATCCCAGACCCGATCACCCTTTGCCCTCCCATGTAGGGTCTCATCTCGCGGGCGATCGCTACAGCTACGAACAAGGGGTAAAGCTTGTCGAATCTGGAAACTATAAAGAAGCTCTCGCCGTACTCAATCGTGCTGTCACGCTCCATTCATATGACCATCTCGCATGGACTCTGAGAGGAGGAGTGTTAGTGTTTTTAGGGCAGTATGATGCGGCAATCGCCAGTTGTGATCGAGCCTTGATGATTCAGCCTGACCATTCTGAAGCCTGGAGGTTTCGGGGTTTGGCTTTACATGGGCTCAACCGCTATCGCGAAGCCTATGCAAGCTACGACCGTGCCCTAGGCATTGAGCGGCGATCGCCCATAGAAGCCATCGTTCACTGGGTGCGGCAACACCTCAATAAAACCGACGACACTCTGCAATATCCGCTGGATGCTCTATTAGATTCAGAACTGGCCGCAAATTGAGAACTGGTCGAAAGGTTGATCCTGCGCCCCTTGGCCTTTAAGGATTTCCACATCTTTTCACCTCATGATGCAGCTTAATCACTTGACCAGAAGAGTTGGGTTTCGCTTTTGAGATAAGCCCCAATATCGTCCTCAGCTTTCTTTGTCTTACACAATCTTTACAATCTTGACGATGAAGTCCCCTGGTGACGGAGCTAGATGCGCGGATAGACTGGGAGCAGGTTTTTCCTGGTTCAATGGCATCAGCCTTCATTTTGCTCTAGCACGCTTTTTATGGAGTGCCGATTATAGAGTGCTGAATTGAACCATTGTCCTCATTCCTAGAGCATTTCTCTTAAGGTAAAAAAAATATGGCTGTTCATCCGTCTCCATCTTCTTTTATCTCTAAACCGATTAAATTTGGTACTGATGGTTGGCGAGGGTTAATTGCCGCTGACTTCACGTTTGCACGAGTCGCGCAGGTTGCACCATTAGCAGCGATCGCCCTCGAAAAAAGTTATGGGGCTGACTCAAGTAAAACGGTAATCGTAGGATACGACCGTCGCTTTCTGTCTGAAGAGTTCGCCAGGGTTGCAGCCGAATCTATCCAAGCCATTGGTTTCGATGTTCTCCTTTCAGAATCTTATGCTCCGACCCCCGCGTTTAGCTGGGCTGCTTATGACAAAAAAGCCTTGGGCGCAATTGTCATAACGGCCAGTCATAATCCTGGTGGTTATTCAGGGCTTAAAGTTAAAGGAGGATTTGGGGGCTCGGTTCCACCCGAGGTCACCCAGCAAATAGAAGAATTTTTGGTCGATGAGTCTAGCGTTTTACCCAAGGATGCGGTTCCTGGCTCTTTCGATACGTTTGACCCGTGGCCGAGTTATTGTCAGGTGCTGCAAAGCCGGGTCGATATTGCTTCGATTAAAAGTGCGGTTGCAAAGGGCGATCTCACCGTGTTTGCAGATGTCATGCATGGAGCTGCCGCTACCGGGCTTGAGCGTCTTTTAGGGCAGCCCATTCAAGAACTCAATAGCGATCGCGACCCGCTGTTTGAGGGCGGTGCGCCTGAACCCCTGCCTCGATACTTGCCCAAGCTTTTTCAGGCGATTAAAGCCCATGGCAAAGCATCAGGAGGACTGACCGTCGGGCTCGTCTTTGATGGAGACAGCGATCGCATTGCTGCCGTCGATGGAAGCGGCGAGTTTCTTAGCTCCCAAATTCTCATCCCCATTTTGATTGAGCACCTGGCAACTCGTCGCAACTACAGTGGAGAAATCGTCAAAACGATTAGCGGATCCAATCTCTTCCCACGTATCGCCCAGCTCTACGACTTGCCTGTCTATGAAACGCCCATCGGCTACAAATACATCGCCGATCGGATGCTGGAAGCAGATGTACTATTAGGTGGCGAAGAGTCTGGAGGCATCGGCTACGGACATCACATTCCAGAACGAGATGCCCTCTTGTCGGCACTCTATGTCCTAGAAGCGATCGTGCAGTCTGGGCAAGATCTCAGCGACATCTATCGCCAACTCCAGAAGAAAACGCAATACGAGTCTCACTACGACCGCATTGATCTCCCATTAGCCAGCATGGAAGTGCGAGCGCGCTTGCTAGAAGCGCTTGAGACCAATGCTCCCAAAGAAGTCGCAGGCCAAACTGTAACCGACATCCTAACCATTGATGGCTACAAATTTCAGTTAGCTGATGAGAGCTGGCTCCTGATTCGATTCAGCGGCACCGAGCCTGTCTTGCGGCTCTATTCAGAGGCGATCGCCTCTGAAGATGTACGCCGTAATCTCAACTGGGCAAAAGATTGGGCTAATTCTGTGCAATAGTGCCACAGCAATTCATATCGTAAATCTGGCTTGAATCACGTCCGACAGCGGTTGGATAACAAATCAGACAAAATTCAGACAGAATCAGACAACTGAGGTGTGGAGCATTTCTGCTCCACACCTTTTTTATGGGTTCTTTTTTATGGGTTCTTTTTTATGGGTTGATGGTGTGTGTTGAAAAGGGCGATCGCTGCAATTCCGAAGGTCGCCTCAGGCAGCCAATTGCTCACTCTGGCAATGACTCGCAGATTGACATCCAGATGACCCCATTGCGTATTGATAAACACCTTGTGTCTTGAGTGAATACGCCACAAAATATGGTATTCTTGTTCTATCGTACATAAGGCTTATCATTTGCCAATCTTACCCCTCAATATATTCCAATATGTTGAGGTGAGTTTTTAATAGGAGCCTGCGAAAAAGGCTCTCACCATAGGCTTTAACAAATCATCAGCAAGATACCTTGCGAGATTGTTTAAAGTAGCTGCATTTTTTTGAATGTCGCTTTTGACCTATTTATTTTTCGTAACCCAGTGGATGAACCCGGTGTTTCTTTGCCTAACCTCTATCCACTGCCGAAGTAGCTGCCCAACGATAGATCGATCAACGTTAGATCTGTCGTCTCGCATTTCAAGAAACTCCAGTTCATTGCCCACCCATATTGCCCACTAAATGTAGTCTCCAGAGGAACTGCCATGCAACCGCTAACAACCGCCCAGCAAGAACTCTATGATTGGCTCGTTGATTACATCCAAGAAAATCAACATTCGCCATCTATTCGCCAGATGATGCGGGCTATGGGGCTGAAGTCTCCTGCTCCTATTCAAAGTCGCCTAGAGCATCTGCGCACAAAAGAATATATCGACTGGACTGAGGGACGGGCCCGGACAATTCGGTTGCTCGAATCCGTTCATCTCGGCGTTCCGCTTCAGGGCGAGATCGCAGCTGGAGGATTGATTGAGCCATTTACCGATGAGGCAGAACGACTGAACCTGGGCGGGTTTGCGCTGCGCCCCCAAGATTATGCACTGCGCGTGACGGGTGACAGCATGGTAGATGCCATGATCATGCAAGACGATATCGTTATCATGCGCCCAGTTCCAGAACCTGACCGTCTCAAAAATGGCGTTATTGTCGCAGCACGAGTAGAAGGGCACGGAAATACGTTGAAATATTTCTACCGTGACAAAGGCAACGTTACGCTTAAAGCTGCGAACGCTAACTATCAACCCATTCAGGTGACTTCAGAGCAAGTCATGGTGCAAGGGCGTCTTATCGGCGTGTGGCGCGACTACCAATAAAGCCTTGCTAAAGTCTGGCTAAATAGATACATCGCCTGGAAAACAGCTCTGCTAACCAGTGATTCCCAATCAGCTCTGCCCAACCAGTGATTCCCAATCAGTGATTCATAGTGTGGGATGATGGCTCGTAGCTTATTGCAGAAATGAGTATCCATGCGGCCTATTGACTGGTTCATTGTTATTGCATACCTCGTCTTCACGATGCTTTTGGGGCTTTATGTCTCGCGGAAAGCATCGCGTAGCGTTGTTGATTTTTTTGTCTCTGGTCGCTCGCTGCCCTGGTGGCTAGCAGGCACGAGTATGGCGGCAACAACTTTTTCCATCGACACTCCGCTTTATATTGCCGGGGTCGTTGGGACGCGGGGAATTGCAGGCAATTGGGAGTGGTGGAGCTTTGGCATTGCCCATGTGGTGATGATTTATGTCTTTGCCCGTCTATGGCGGCGGTCAGAGATCGTTACCGATGCAGAGCTAACAGAAGTTCGCTATGGCGGGCGAACGGCTGCCCTATTGCGCGGTATCAAAGCGTTTTTGTTTGCTGTGCCGATCAACTGCATTGGGATTGGCTATGCCATGTTGGCGATGGTAAAAGTAATTGATGCTCTTCAAATTTGGCAGAGTCTAGGGTTTGAGCCGGGTGAGTCGCTAAAGCTCTGGAGCGTGGTTGGGGTTAGCATTCTGGTGCTTTTATACGCTGGCTTTTCGGGATTGTGGGGAGTTGTTGTCACAGACTTCTTTCAGTTTTTTCTCGCCTTATTTGGGGCAATTGTTGTGGCGATCGCCGCTGTGAATCAAGTTGGCGGCATGCGCGAATTGGTGACTCAGGTGCAGGCGCTGACCGATGTCGATGTGCTGACGCTGGTTCCTGTGTCGGTTGGCGGAGAGTCAGGGTGGCTACAGTGGAGCAAAGCCGCCGGAATCACAAGCAGCACTTTTTTTGCCTATGTGTTTCTCCAGTGGTGGGTGTTTCGGCGGAGTGATGGCGGTGGAGAGTTCATCCAACGTCTTGCGGCTGCAAAAGATGAAAATGAAGCCGAAAAAGCAGCCTGGTTTTTCAATATTTTGCACTACATAGTCAGGACATGGCCGTGGGTCATTGTGGCGCTGGCAGCGATCGTGGTGTATCCCGATCTTGAAGATCGAGAATTGGGCTATCCACTCTTGATGCTTGATTATCTTCCTCCAGTCATTTTGGGACTCGTGGTTGCCTCGTTAATTGCAGCCTTCATGAGTACTGTGTCAACCCTCATCAACTGGGGCGCATCTTATCTCACCAATGACCTATACGGGCGATTTATGCGCCCTGACGCAACCCAGACTGAACTCGTTTTAGCAGGCCGTATCGCCTCCGTCTTTGTCACAATTATCGGGGCAGCAGCAGCGTTTCGTTCAGACAATGTCACGGATGTCTTTCGACTGGTCATTGCCATCGGCACTGGCCCTGGATTGGTACTGATCTTGCGCTGGTTTTGGTGGCGCATTAATGCAGCGGCAGAGTTGTCGTCCATGCTAGCGGGGTTCCTAGTCGGGTTTTCCACAGGTCAAGGAGTTCTGACTATTTCTGATTTTGGCCTGAGGCTATTGGTCACGGCAGCAATCACGACCGTTGTTTGGGTTACGGTCATGTATCTAACCCCTCCCGAATCTGATGAGACGTTAGATCAGTTTTATCTGCGAGTTCGGCCTGGAGGGCCAGGGTGGAATATTCAGCGAGGTCGGGCTGGAGAGCCCTTGGTTAGTCTCTTTCGGGTCATTCCTTCTGAAGACGATGAAGACGAAGGTGCTGACGGCAAGCAGACTTTTATTTCTCACAATCAAGATCTGTTTTTGCAAATTCAACAGGTTATCGCCTCCCTTGGCATATTATTTGGCTCAATGTTTGCCATTGGAGGGTTTCTGCTGTTTCAATC
>JBARXP010000010.1:0-9239 GCA_049647405.1 Elainellaceae cyanobacterium
ACGTTTTGCCAACGCCGCCTTTTCCTGTCATTAAAATTACGCGCATGGAAGCCTGAAGAGAAGGTTACACTCTCTTACTTTATCGATTCTGTCGCCTTTCGGGAAAATCTCAAGATAGAGAGTCGAGTGAAAAAAGACTCGCAAGCAAAGCCGTGAGTCGTCGTTACGACGTGAAATGCTGCTTAATTACGTCAAAGCGAGAACAGTGCCAATAGTCGATATGAGAAATGACTTTCTCCTGCTCATTCACCATCAGCTCACTCCAGCCAGCGATAGAAATGCGAGGATTCCAGGGGAGAGGCGTTGTCCAACTGAGTGTCCAGTCGGTGCGAATGTGGTTGTCGCTGCGCTGGATCTGGTGAAGATCGAGCTGAGGGGAGCGAAACCATCGATCGATCAGGGCAATCATGGCACGATAGCGATCGCACCCTCTAAATTCATTCAGTGGATCTTTGAAATAAACATGATTGTCGTAAATATCGTAATGCTGGTTTTTGGGAAACTGCTGGTAGTCAGCCTTGATGATATCGACGATGTCTTCCATGAGTAATGACGGAGAAGGGTACGGATTGCGATGAGCGTTTAATGAATTGTGAATTGAACGACTCGCCTCCATCTGCTAACGGTGACCGAGACAAGCCAGCGTTCAACTACTCTGCTCATGATTTTCCTAAACCGTACCCCAATCCCATCAAATACAGAAAAGAACACTCCCTAAGGCTGATTGATAATGACCTCAGAATATTGAAAATAGAGGCTAGAAATGAAAATTAGCTACATGGCTACGACAAGTCAGGCCGTAGATGTACTGAGGCTTTTAACCTGATTTCAGAAGCAGGTTGTGCATCTGTCGATGTAACTCGGACAATGTAGCTCGGTCAATGTAGCTCGGATGGTGTAGCTCAGATATCGCGTGGGCTGAGCCTCCATCACCTCACATTTACCATAGGGCATCTCCGCTATTTCAACCCATTGATTACCATCATTAGAAATGAGCATTCTCGGGAATAAACATTCAGACACTTTTAGACATTTGATGACTGAATTTAGTTTATCTTCATCGGTCTGACCGAAGTCATTTCAGGCAATTTCTGGAAATAAAGTGACCGCTCGACGGTGCGTAATGATTTGCTTTAGCGTAGCCATGCCTGAAAGGCCATACGACACCTTATAGAAGGGATACTCTTTCAGGGATATTCTTTCTCGGCAACCACCTAACTCTCTGTAGGCAGAGATGTGTGTTGATGATGTGGGTAGCCTAAGAATAGCGTCGGCAGATCGTTCTAGAGCATATGATCTTTTGAGAGCCCGTCATTTTCCAGTCAACGTGTCAGATCGACGGTCAAACAGCACCTCTCTTCATATCCAAATACCTCGGCTTTTATATCTTTTCAGCTCAATCCAAATCCCGATTTCCTCTGAACTATAAATCTATGCTTGAGGACGATTTTGCAAGACCGCAACATATATTGACGCAGACGATACAGACGCCAAAAGCAGATATTTTGGTCGTCGATGATGTGCCTGAAAACGTTCGTTTTTTGTCAGAGATGTTGACTCAAAACGGCTTTAGCGTGCGCAAGGCTATTAGCGGCAAGATGGCGCTTGCGGCTGTGCATAATCTTTTACCCGACCTCATTTTGCTGGATGTCAAGATGCCTGACCTCGATGGCTATGAGGTCTGTGCCAAGATAAAATCTGATCCCAACACTGCCGCAGTTCCCGTTATTTTTCTGAGTGCCTGGAGCGACACAGCAACTAAGCTCAAAGCCTTTCAAGCGGGCGGTGTTGATTACATTACCAAGCCCTTTCATTTTGAAGAAGTGATTGCGCGAATTGAGACGCAGCTTAAGTTGACCCAACTTCAGAGCCAGCTTAAAGAACAGAATGAAGAGTTGCAGGGGACGCTCAGCCGCCTGCAAGAAACCCAGTCCCGTCTAGTTCAGCAAGAGAAGATGGCAAGTTTGGGCAGGTTTGTTGCGGGGGTGGCTCACGAAATTAATAACCCGATCGGGTTCATTGCTTGCAATATTGAGCCGATGCGCCAATACATTCAGCAAATGAGTCATCTTCTCAAGCTTTATCAATCTGAGCAATCTACGCCATCAGAAATGATAGAAGCCTATAAAGCCGAGATTGATTATGACTTTGTCAATCAAGATGTAGAAGACATTCTCGTATCTATCGAGCATGGAACAACCCGTGTTCAAAGTATTGTTTTGGCGTTAAAAATCTTTTCTCGACTGGGTGAGACTGATATTAAACCCGTTGATATTCATCAAGGCATGGACAGTTGCTTGATGCTGCTCAATCATCGCCTTCACGCGATCGCCAATACAAAAATAGAGGGCGATCGCCCTGTTCCTCACCCCATCTTAGTGATCAAAGAATATGACCATGTGCCCCATGTAACGTGCCATGCAAGCCATATCAACCAGGCGATCTTCAGCATTATCGATAATGCTATCAATGCTCTACGAGACAAAGAGCGCACAGCATCTGATTCTGATTGGCAACCGACATTGTGGGTTGAAACTCACCTAAGTACACCCGATACCGTTCAAATTTGCATTCGTGATAATGGTTCAGGGATTCCAAAAACTCTTTTGCCGCGACTCTTTGACCCATTTTTTAAGGGCAACAATCGGGCGCAATCACCGGGTTTAGGATTACACACGGCCTATCAAATCGTGACGAATCAACATCATGGAACGATTCGCTGTAGCTCTACCCACGGCAAAGAGACGGAGTTTGTCATTGAAGTGCCTATTGAGTGGCAGGCAAAGCCATTGCCCAAGGCTTCTTAAAATTTAGCGTTATGGGCACTTCGCTGCGGCAGATCCTATCCGCCTTAACGCCTATGGCGATACGGGCTACGCCCAGGCAAGCCAACGCAACACAACTCGCAGATTGGCGCGAAGAAATCGTCTCGAAGATAGGAATGCGTCGATAGATCAGGAAAGATGTTTTTTAGCAAGCCGTGCAGCTTGCTAAAAAAACATCTGTTCTACAAAAGCGCGTAGAGCGATGCAAGGAATATTTCAAAATGATTACATTTTTTGTGATTCTCTGATTTTCATGCATCCAAGATTCTTCTCATCGTATTGCGTCACATCCCTTGATATATAAAGGGTTGGCGATCGCCCTTGCCACAACCCTAACAATTCATTCATTCAAACTTCGTCATTTTTACGTCTTAAAAGTTTACTTAACTTAATAGTCGGGGGTATCATAAATCAGGACTAGGTAAAAATCCTCATCTACAGTTCGTTTTCTATGGCTCGTTTCAGTGAGCATGTCAGTTTCTTATTTTTCTGCTGATGGCGAATCTGATATTCAATCTGCCTGCTTAGGGTGATGTGCTGGATTGACCGTGCTGATTTTTTCTAGGCTGATACGTTGCATAGCCTGCTCCAGGCTGATAGCGCCCTAACGTGGTTTGATGCATCAGACTTTTGTGTCGGGGGCTGTAAGTGCAGCCATTTGGTTTGCTGGTTTTTTTGTCCGACATGAACTCTTAAGACAATTTAGGTAGTCTCCTCATGACGATTACACAGTTCCCTTGGCTAACTGCGACCATCATTTTTCCGTTGCTGGCTGCGATCGCCATTCCTTTCATTCCCGACAAAAAGGATAAGACGGTTCGCTGGTACACACTCTCAGTGGCGATCGCTGAGTTTTCGCTCATCATTTATGCCTTCTGGAAAAACTATGATTTAGGGACGGCATCGTTTCAGCTCGAAGAATCGTACAGTTGGATTCCTCAAATTGGCCTAAGTTGGGCGATCGGTGTTGATGGGTTATCGATGCCGTTTGTGCTTCTCTCGGGTTTGATCACAACCCTCGCCATTCTCGCTGGGTGGAATGTGAAGAAAAAGTCTCGTCTCTTTTTCTGCCTGATGCTGGTCATGTACAGCGCTCAGATTGGCGTCTTTGTGGCTCAAGACTTCCTGCTTTTCTTCCTGATGTGGGAATTGGAGCTTGTCCCGGTGTATCTCCTCATTTCGATTTGGGGCGGCTCAAAGCGGTTATATGCAGCAACTAAATTTATTCTTTATACGGCGATTGGGTCTATCTTTATTCTCCTAGCCGCGCTCGCCATGGCTTTCTATGGAGATACGTTTACGTTTAATCTCCATGAGCTGAGCCTCAAGTCATATTCGCTTCCCTTCGAAATCGCCATGTACTCGGCGTTGCTGATTGCGTTTGGTGTCAAGCTGCCGATCTTTCCACTCCACACCTGGCTACCCGACGCTCACAGTGAGGCTCCGGCTCCAGTTTCGATGATTTTGGCTGGAGTTTTGCTAAAGATGGCGGGCTATGGCCTTATCCGGATGAATCTTGAGATGCTGCCCAACGCCCATGCGTATTTTGCGCCCGCTCTCGCTGTGTTGGGTGTGGTGAGCATCATCTACGCTTCGCTCACTGCGTTTGCGCAGACCAATCTGAAGCGGCGCATGGCTTACTCGTCTATCGCTCATATGGGGTTTGTGCTGATCGGAATTGCATCATTCACCGATTTAGGGATCAGTGGTGCGATTCTCCAGATGGTTTCTCACGGATTGATTGCGGCAGTCTTGTTTTTCCTGTCTGGTGTGACTTACGAGAGAACTCACACCCTCGATATGGAGCAAATGAGTGGGGTGGGTCAGTGGATGCCGAAGTCGTTTACATTTTTCACAGCGGCGTCTCTGGCATCTTTGGCTTTACCTGGAATGAGCGGATTTGTGGGTGAGTTGACGGTGTTTTTGGGCTTCACCAGCAGCGATGCTTACACAACGAGTTTCAAAGCGGTCATTACGCTGCTAGCGGCTGTGGGTGTGATCTTAGCGCCGATTTATTTGTTGTCGATGCTGCGTCAGGTATTTTACGGTTCGCAAGAGTCTGTCGAGCGACCTGGGTTTGAGATGCCTGCCTTTGAGATGACGGATATCAAGCCCCGTGAAGCCTTTGTCGCGGCTTGCCTCATCGTCCCTATTGTTGGAATTGGCGTGTATCCGAAGCTGGCGACTCAGCTCTACGATGTCAAGTCGATGACGGTAGCCGCAGGGGCTCGACAGGCGCTGGTCACCGTTGCAGAAAACCCGCTGCATATTGACTTACCTGTCTTAGAAGCACCCTCTCTGTTTGGGATTGAAGCGCAAGAATGGTCTAAGCTTGCAGACTAAGCCAAGCGGAATATTACAGGACTGAAAACGAATCCCGCCTGAAAGAGTGACCCTTACTCAGCAGGCGGGATTCGTTTTTACTGATATTCTAGGCAAGACTCCGTAACGATGATGTAGAACCAGCAATTCTCATTATGGTTACGCTACAACACCCGCAAATAAATTGCGGGCTACAAATGATCAAGTCCCTTCGGGACTGATAGCCGACAGATCTCAGCCCCAACGGGGCTTTCACGGATTAGCCCGCAATTTATTCGCGGGCGGGTCGGAAGCGTAGCCAAATAGCCAACTCGCCAAACTGAGAATTGCTGATGTAGAACGGTGGAAATTGCGATCGCCCGTAGCGCAAGAACCGAACGTTATCTCTGGCTGACCCTTGGTAGGCTAGAAATAGAGATTTGACTATTGATTAAACGTTCTTGGGATTAAACGTTTTTTGGACTGAACGTTTCTTCAACGCAGCTTAAAAAGTGTTTTGACTGAAACACTCTTTAGGTGTTGTCGCGATCGCGCTAGATAAAGAGGAGGTGAATATGGCCGCGACTGACTTCAAAGACTATTACGCACTATTGGGAGTCGGTAAAACTTCATCTGCCGATGACATTAAGCGTGCATATCGGAAGTTGGCACGGAAATATCATCCTGACCTCAATCCTGGCGACAAAAACGCAGAAGCTAGGTTCAAAGAGGTGAGCGAAGCTTACGAAGTCTTATCTGACGAAGACAAACGTCAAAAATACGATCAATTTGGCCAGTATTGGAAGCAAGCTGGAAACAGCGGAGCAGGTTGGCCAGGGACAAGCCCAGACTTCGACAACGTTGAGTTTGGCCGATATGGCAGCTTCGACGAATTTATCAATGAGCTTTTGGGGCGGTTTGGGGGCGGTGCTCCGGGCGGCTATGGCTCAAACTCAGGCTATCAAACCCGCCGCACGGCACGCCCAGGCGGATTTGGGTATGGCTCAGAGGGCGGCAGCACCGCAGCAGGCCGCGATTTAGAGTCACCGATTACGCTGTCTTTTTCTGATGCCTTTCATGGGGTGCAGCAGCGGCTCAGCTTGGGCAGCGAGGTGATAGATGTGCGCTTTCCCCCCGGCATCAAGCCCGGTAGTCGAGTCCGGGTGAAAGGCAAGGGACAAGCCAACCCCATCTCAAATCAGCGGGGCGATCTCTATCTGATTGTCGATCTCAAGCCCCACAACTTTTTTAGTTTCGATGGCGATGATTTGGTCTGTGAGCTACCGATCACACCGGACGAAGCGGTGCTGGGTGGCGCGATTGATGTGCCGACCCCTGATGGTGCTGTTTCGATGAATGTTCCGGCTGCGGTTCGATCGGGGCAGACCTTGCGCCTCAAGGGAAAAGGCTGGCCAAAACCCAAGGGGGGCAGGGGCGATCAGTTTGTAAAAATTGTGATTTCGCCGCCCAAAACCTTAAGTGATGCAGAGCGAGAATATTATCAAAAAATTCGGGAGGTTCGCAGCTTCAATCCGCGTAGCCACCTCAACAATATGAAGCTGTAATCTAACGTCTCAAATCGAAGTCTCAAATGCCTCAGAACGTGCTCTGGAGTTGGACGCGACAGGTGCGATGGGCTGCCATGACGCACATCACACAACGGGTTCTATACGGAAGTCTGGCTCTCTGCGTCATGCTATCGGGCTGTCGGCGATCGCCCGTCCTCTATCCTACGGTAGACGGGCCGTTATCTGCTGGCGAGGGGTTGAGAATCGGTGTCGTGTCATCGTCGTTGCCCCTTGACGGTCGCCGCTCGATCAATGCGAGCATCAACGCCACTTATCTTCTCAGAGATCGGGTTAATCAGTGCGGTGGCGTCAATCAAGCGCCGATTTCCTTCGTGATGGAGCAGGCCGATCAGTTGCCCCGTAGCGAACTGACTGCCGTCAAAGAACTGATAGATGAGCATCAGGTGCATGGGGCGATCGCCCATTTATCAAGTTTTGACCCGAGCCAAAGTCTAAAAGAGTTTGTGGAATCGCAAATTCCGGCTTTGCTATTTGCCTATCCCAGCAGTGTGAACGATGGCTCGTCGTTAGAGAAACTTTCCCAGTCGTCTCCAGGCTCTTTAGGCCAACTCTCTTCGTCTTATCAAGATTCGATTGAGGCTCTTGCGCAAGTAGTCTGGAGCCAAGGCTATACCCAAGTTGCGTTTGTCAGTGTCGATGATTCTTTCAATCAATGGTGGACTGAAACCTTTACCCAAGCCTTCGAAGCGTTGGGCGGCCAGCGCGTTGATGCTGAAACCCCAGTGTTTATGTCTCGCTACAGCAGATCTAACGGCCAAGAAGACAGCTCTGCGTTAGGAGAGTTGAATGGCGATCGCCCCTACAGGCTGTTTAGCTTTGAGCCTGAGCAATTAGCTCTAATCTCGACCTGGCTCGATCAAGATCAGACCGCATTGATTGCTGTGCTCAATCGATTTCGCAGCCTCGATTTTTTAGAGGCGTTAGCGCCTCTCACTGTAGACCAAGACTCGGTCTCTTTATTTTGGGCCGATTGGCTACAGTTTGAAACGGCCTGGGATCGAATGGCGTCTGATCTAAACGATGCTGGGGCATCAGGCGATCGCCCGATGCTTGTTGGGGTTGCAGGTCTCACGCCTGCCGTCATCGGAGACGGATTTCCTATCTTCAAACAGGCTTGGGCCAACAATTTTAGCGAAGAACCCCCATCAGAAGCCGCCTATGCCTGGGATGCGGCTTCATTGTTTGCCTTGGCGGCAGAAGCAGCAGGCAACAATGGCGGGTCGAGTATGGCCGCTCAACTAAGGCCGATCGCCACTCCCCCCGGCATAGTCGTGACCGATGTCTGCGACGGTCTGGAGCACCTGCGAGCAGGCGAAGATATTAATTATGAAGGAGCCAGCGGGTCGCTTAATCTGAATGCTCAGGGAACCGTTGAGAGTCGCTTTGATCTGTGGCGCATTACACCTGAGGGCGAGCCCAAAATTATTGACCGGGTGACTCCGGAGCCTGGGACGGCGGCAACTCCCTGACCGCATTTAAAATCTGCCGCGATAGGTCAGGCAACAGAGCGTCTTGAACGATTTTCTCTTCTGTGGCAATGACGAACAGATACGGCTGCATCGTCGGACATTCCACATAGGTTGCCAGCACTTGTCCGGTGGGCGTGGGGCTAGACAAAGTCCAGTGCTGGGTTTTTGGAGGATATATTTCGGAATTCGTCGTGCTCTCAGAACTGCGAAGCAGGGTCATCATCGCCTCTGAACGAGCGGCTGATACGGCCACGCCGCCAATGATGCTGTGAAAGAGACGGGCGATCGCCTCTGTGGTGAGCTGATTGCGATGTTCTAGCATGTCGCCCATAAACAGCCGCTCACGACCATAAGGCCCATCCTGCCAAGTCTTTTGATTGACGTTGAGGGTCTCAAACTCGTCGCACCCGAGAGAGTGGTAGTAGCGGTTGACGATATTGCGCTGGCTTTGCCAGGTAACGAAGGGGCCAGATGGCAGTTCGGGGCCACTGGTGGTGCCACTGAGCGAATCGACGACTAAACTGGTGGCATCGTGACTATGGGCGAGAATCATCGCTTGCATCGCCCGTTCGAGTTCGGCAGAGGGAGCCACCATGCGCTGCTCTAGCCAGTCATGGGCTGCGACTAAATAAAATAGCCGCACCATTCCGGCAGGCTCAAAACATTCAACCCCACGGTAAGAGAAGCCCCGCACGGGATAGCGCCAAAATTCTTCTGGGCTAAGTGCGCCGCCTGTATTTACAGGAACGGGATTGTCGTAGACGATCCAAGTCAGGGCGATTTGATTGCGGGCTAGCCCTGGAATAGTAGACCAGAGAGCGTTTAGAATGCGATCGCCCGCCTGCTGCAAGGTTTCATCAGTGTGAAAGAACGGCATTATGGTTTCCCTGGATCAACTGCGACATGCTCACCAGACCAACCCAACTTCAGAATATCTCTGTCAGGCCAATCTCAATCTCTACGATTCTCCAGCCTTTGAGCGCTTGTCAACCCAGGCTGTAGTCGGTCGTCAGTTGCGTATCTTAGCATTGCCGGATGAGGCTACCGCTGTCCAG
>JBARXP010000011.1:0-21386 GCA_049647405.1 Elainellaceae cyanobacterium
CGGGCGATCGCCACGCCACTCGCTAGGATAAAGCCCAACGCTAGAAGTATGCCAAATTTCCATCGAGTCATCTGCCGCTCACACTTTCAGGCTGTTGCTTCTGTCAGGATAACCGACCGTTTACCAACGCGGGCAAATAAAGAAGAAGGTTAGCACTCCTCATGACAGGGGCTAACCTTCTCAGCCATCTATTCACAGCGATCTATTCACAGCCATCTATTCACAGCGATCGCCAAAATACTAGCTGCTTTCGAAACCATCCACTTTGGCCGTTACTTGTCTTCGCAATTTACAGATAAGGGGCGATCGCCTCTTGATTGACCCAGCCTCGGGCGATGAGTATCTCCGCCAGTTCCATGGTGGAGGTGGTCAGGTCATATTTCGCAACCTCTAGTTGTGTCGCAGAAATTAATCCTGCATTCACGATCTTTTGTCCAAGAGCATCTGCCGTCACGGTAGGAGAAGCAACTGGAGCGTTAGACCTTGAGCGAGGAGACGGTGCAAATTTTGAATGATCAGAATGATGGTCTTCACCCCTGTCATGGGCCCAGCTAGGAATAAAAGCGTTGCCGCGCTGTTGTTTTTCTGCTGTTGAAGGCTTAGATGAAGGAGAAAATGAAGGTTTGGGTGAAGCCGATTTGGATTGAGAGGAAGCCGATTTAGATTTAGATGCAGGAGCAGTTGAAGCCTGAGATGAAGCCGATTGAGGCGAAGGATGATCTGTTTTTGAGTCTCCCTCTCCCACAATTTCGGAGAGTTTTTTCCCTTTTTTGACGCGGGCATTGCCGCTAGGGAAGACATATACTACTGTGCCGCCTGTTTCCCCGATTACTTTTATTGCAGAGTCGGGATTTGGCGGTGGCGGCTGGCTTGCCTTGTTAGACATGATGGGTCCACCTTGTAAGTCAATGAACTTCAGTACTGGAGCGTGAGTAGTGATGGACTACTGCTTCTCTTTGCAGTCAGCAGAAAAAAAATCCGGTACTTTTTTGTGAAAGTATCGTATGCAACAAATGAAGTCAGGGTGAATCTTACGAACGTTGCTCAACAACAAGATCAGACTTGAAGACCAGACCTAACACGTAGATCGCCTTAAATTTTGACGGAGCAAAGATTTGGGTGCTGGCAACTGCACCCTGAGAGATTCTCACCTAGAGATGAATCGTGAGATGCAACTAAGATTGAAAGTGATTGTCTACTGATGCTGTTATGAGCTTAAGCTTTCGATTTGCGATCGCCAGTGACCCGCATATCGCCTTGCCCAACACGGTTCCCAATCCCAATCCTCGGTTCCATCGCACCGAACTCAGTATCCCGGTCTTTGAAGCCGTGCGTGATCATCTAGCTCAGCTCGATATCGATTTTTTGCTGATGCCAGGAGATTTAACCCAAGATGGGGAACCCGAAAACCATCAGTGGCTGTCGGCTCAGCTCGCGACGCTGCCCTATCCGGTGTATGTCGTACCGGGCAATCACGACCTGCCTGTGCAAATCGGCAGCGATCGCGCCATTGCAGCAGGGGAGTTTCCGAGCTATTACGCAAAATCTGGCTTTGGCACTCAGACTCAGCACTTGCCATCACAGGCTAAATCGTGTCAAGACACTCTTCCTCCTCTCTACTACACCTGTAACGTGATACCCGGAGTTCGAATCATTGGCCTCAACTCAGTGTTTTACGATCAGGCCGGACAGCAGACTTACGCCGGACGCATTGATGATGCTCAACTCCAATGGCTGAGACAGGTGCTACAACAATCGCGTCAGGCGACCTTAGAGAAAGCCCTGTTAAAAACCCCTAAATCTCAGTCTGCATATCGTCCTGAATACAGTCCGGAATACATTATGGTGATGGTTCATCACAACGTGATTGAGCATCTGCCAGGGCAGAGTCGCAGTTCTCTGGGGAAGCGCTATATGCTAGAAAACGCTTCAGACTTGCTCGCCATTCTCAAAGAATTTGACGTAGGGCTGATTTTTACAGGTCATCTCCATGTGCAAGACATTGCCCAAATTCCTGTCAGCCAGATTTCTAGCCCTAGCCATCCACAAGGAAGCGTAGAAGATGAGAGCGATCGCCCTCATCCCCTAACCCACATCACCGAAATCACAACGGGGTCACTGGTCAGCTATCCGCACCCCTACCGCATTTTGCAGGGCTGGCAAGATGAATCAGGCCAGCACCTTAAGATCGAAACTCGCCATATTCAATCCGTTGGAGAGTGCGAGAATTTGCAGCATCAGTCGCGAGAACGCATAGCCGAGCGATCGCACCCCTTGATGATGAGACTGCTCACCGACCCGCCCTTACGGTTAGCTGAAGCTGAGGCCGAAACGCTTGTCCCTCATCTGCGCTACTTTTGGGCTGACATCTGTGGCGGCGATGCTCAATTTGACTTTCCTTATTTGCCTCCAGCCGTTCAACGTTACTTCGCACGATTCAGCGCATCTCCCTTGATTGACAACAAAGTGAAGCTCACCGTGGGTTCATCGATACCCCAGTGATGCATTCTTCTTTTCCTTCATCTCTCCTCCCTCATTTCTCCTCTCTCCTCCCTCTCCCCTCCTTCCTCCTATGACCTCTGATCTTTCTCCTGATCTCAACTCCTCCAAGCGCAACTACAACGGGGTGATCATCCTGTTGTTGATCAACCTGGTCGTTTATATTCTCGACCATCCGCTGCATCTGCCCCTTGACTTCCTTTACCTCAATCACGCGAACCCTGCGCCATACCAGTTCATTACCTCCATGTTTTGCCATGCAAACTGGGCGCACCTATCGAGCAACTTGTTTATGCTCTATATTTTTGGGCGCTTGATTGAAGAGGAAGAAGGCATCGTGGGCGTTATCAGCAGCTACTTGATCACGGGGTTTGTGGCCAATTTGCTGAGCTGGCTGTTGCAGCCCGGTTCTATTGTCTCTCTGGGCGCGTCTGGGGCGGTGTTTGGTTTGTTTGCGGTCAGCCTGCTGATTAAGCTGAGCTGGGAGTGGCGGCGCATTGTTGAAGTGTTGGTTTTGGGGCAGTTTGTTGTGAGTCAGGTGCTCGGCGAAATTCAACAACTGGGCTATGCCGATGGCATTAATCGAGTGGCTCACCTGGGCGGGGCTTTAGCAGGGGTTGCCCTAATTGTGGTGATGCGGCGGGTGGTGGCGAGCAGTTCTTCAGAGTCGTAGCCCAAATTCATCGCTCAAATCCAGTTCAGTTTGTGGCCTTTCAAGTCGTCGCTCGTTACGCATCACCCGTTATGGCTCATCTCTATCATCCGGCTGTCTATGACCGTTCGGTTCCCGTGGGGAGCTATTGGGAAACGACGGTGGAGCCGCCTCAGTGCCCCAGGTTAGAGCGATCGCACACCTGTGATGTCGCCATTATTGGCGCGGGCTTGACCGGGCTGTCTGCGGCGCTGCATCTGAGTCAGCAGGGTGTTGATGTCGCCGTTGTCGATGCGGGTTATCCCGGCTGGGGAGCCTCTGGCCGCAATGGAGGATTTTGCTGTGAGGGGGCGTCGAATCGATCGGGTGAAAGCCTGGTGCAACAGTTTGGGATTGAGGAAACCCGTCAGTTTTATCAAGAACAACGGCAGGCGATCGCCCTTGTTAAAACTCTGGCTGAGTCGGAGGCCATTGACATTCAGCCCCAAGGATCAGGGGAACTCTTGGTGACTCACAAGGCATCGCGTCAGGGTGAACTCGCCGCCCTGGCTGAGTTTTTGCGGCAGGTGGCACTTTACCCCTGCAAGCTGCTGAACCGCGATCAGCTCGCAGCCTATGGCTTTCGCAATGCCGAAGCCACGGCAGGTCTTTGGATTGACGCTGGCTTTGGCCTCAACCCGTTGAAATATAGCGTCGGGTTGGCTCAGGCTCTGATGCGGCGCGGTGTCATGCTCTACAGTCACAGCTTGGTGCAGCGGTGGGAAAGCACGGGCGGCTGCCACCATCTGCACACTCCAGGGGGGACGCTGCGAGCCAAACGGGTGCTGGTGGCGACAAATGGGTACACGGGCGATCGCCTCCATCCTGCCTTTTCGGGAGGGTTGCTGCCGATTTTGTCGAGCATTATCACGACTCGGCCTTTGACCCTATCGGAACGTCAGGCTCAAGGCTGGACAACCGAAACCCCTGTCTACGACTCCCGCAATCTGCTGTTTTATTACCGCATTCTGGCAGACGGACGCTGCTTATTTGGGGCACGGGGGGGAACTTGGGGCAGCCCTGCTGATGGCGATCGCCGCTACCGGGCGATGGAGCAACAATTTCGGGCGATTTTTCCCGCCTGGTCTGGGGTTGAGATGACTCATGCCTGGAGCGGCCTCGTCTGCATGTCGGCCAACCTGACCCCTCAACTGGGTCAGCTTCCAGAAGACGAATCGGTGTTTTATGCCCTCGCCTATCACGGCAACGGGGTGGCGACCGCGACCTGGAGCGGTAAGACGGTGGCTCAGTGGATGACAGGGGAAAGAGAGCCATCCACTGTTTCCGCCATTTTTCGCCAGCCGCTCAGGTCGTTTCCGCTGCCCCATGCCAGAATTTGGGGATTGCGGGCGGTGTCTTTGGGCTACCGACTGCTGGATGCCCTGCCTTAAACGGTGGTGAGATTCAGCTGTATTAGCCGTTGCCCAACACTACCTCGTGCCAGTCTTTGCGGCGATCGCCCGTAATATCCATCATCACGTGCTTGACGATGGTGTGTTCTTCGAGGGCATAGTGAGACATGTCTTTGCCGATGCCGCTTTGCTTAAAGCCGCCGTGGGGCATTTCGCTGGCGATGGGCAAGTGCTCATTGACCCAGACCGTGCCGCACTCTAGCGCGGCTGATACTCGCAAGGCTCGCTGCACATTCAACGTCCAGACGCTACCCGCGAGGCCATAGGCGACATCATTGCCCAGGGCGATCGCCTCTTCTTCAGTCGAAAATCGCTTCACCACCACCACGGGGCCAAAGATTTCCTGCTGCACACAGGGGGCATCTTGGGGCGCATCGACCAAAATCGTGGGCGGATAGAAAAAGCCCTCACCCGCTGGCATTTCGCCCCCCGTGGCAATGCGAATGCCCTGCTGCCTTGCTGCCTCGACATAGCCATGCACCTTGAGTCGCTGAGTCTCGCTGACCAAGGGGCCAATATCCGTTCCTTCTGCAAAGGGCGCACCCAGCCTCACTTTCTCAGAAAGCTCGGTAAATCGAGCCAAAAATGCCTCAAACACCGATTCTTGTACATATATTCGGGTGGCTGCGGTGCAGTCTTGTCCGGAGTTAAGGTAGGCTCCGGCCACAGCACCGTAAGCGGCGGCTTCAATATCTGCATCTTCAAAGACAAGGAAGGGAGCTTTGCCGCCCAATTCCAACGTCAGGCGCTTGACCCGAGGCGCGGCCAGTTCGGCCACGCGCTGCCCCGTGCGGGTGCTGCCCGTAAAGCTGACCATGCGAATGTCGGGATGGGTGCAGATCGCTTCGCCCACTTCGGCTCCCCCGGTCACCACATTGATCAGTCCCGCAGGCAACCCGGCTTCTAAGGCAATCTGGGCAAACCGAATCGTCGTTACGGGCGTATTTGGTGCAGGCTTAATCACAATCGCATTGCCAGCCGCCAACGCCGGGGCAATCTTCCACATGGCCATCGCAAAGGGATAGTTCCACGGCGCGATCGCCCCCACCACACCAATGGGTTCTCGCCGCACAAAGCTGGTGCAGCCTGCGGCAAATTCGGCGGCGGCGGTTCCTTCGGGGCGTCGCGCCGCTGCCGCAAAAAATCTCAGATTGTCAATGGAAAATGGAATGTCGTTGTCGGCAGAAAGCTTCAGGGGCTTGCCTGTGTTTTGGCTTTCGAGTCGAGCCAGTTCGTCAGCATGGGCGTCGAGGGCATCAGCAACTTTCATCAGCGTTAGGCAGCGATCGCCCGGTGGTTGCTTGGCCCAGACTTTTTGAGCGGTTTTGGCGATCGCCACAGCTTGCTCGACATCCTTCGCCGTTCCCAGCGCTACCGTCGCAAATGTCTTCCCTGTGGCCGGATCAACCAGATTTTCACGGCCCGTTGCAACCGTCGCGGCTCCGATCACCATGGGATAATGAACGTCTTTATCGGAAATGGGCTGAATGGCTTGATTCATGCGGTGTTGTTCTCCTGATGGGCCGACGACGTAAGCGATGGAAACGGTTAGTCACTATCAATTCTAGACGGTAAATTTCAAGCTCTAAACGCTTTGCCAGAGATAAATCGCTCAAACCAATTTTTGGGACGCTGCACACCGCGTGGCATCCCCAAAAATATTTTCTGGTAGAAGTCGCAGAAGTCATTGTAGGGCGATCGCCCTAGAGCAAAAGTGACGTGGGTTTGTGCCCCTGCGCGGCCTACGGAGATTGGCGATCGCACGTTTGAAGGAGTTCAATTTGGTTTCCGAACGGGGTGCGAAATTCAAAGTGGTCGAATCCTGGAATGGGGATGCCGTTGAGAATATCTAATCCACAGCTCTCAATGGTCTGTCGTCAATGAGATGAATCAGTGACTTCGTATGTTAGAGGGACTTGGGTGCGAGTTCGGTCTACGCCGCATTCGACTCCTACATGAACGTTGAACTTCCTTACATTGAGCCAAAACCCTTCGCTGGAACGAAGGCTCGCTGGTTTCGGTACTTCTGGCAAGTTCAATCCGTTGCAACAAAACTCTTTTGCTGCCTGTTCTTGTTCAGGCGCAACCGTGATTTGAGCATGACGTAAGCCGATAATCATGATGTCACTCGACCAGATGAGATTGTGAATCGTCTGAATAATCTTTGCCGTTGAATAATCCGCTGCACCTTGATTGTTAGACCGCGTCGCAGGTGCGTGAGGAACAGTCACAACTCCAAGCAAAAGGAACTTCTGGTTTTTTAACGTCAACCTACTGACAACGATGTGCGATCGCACCACAGTGATCAGCAGTCGTATCATCGTCGAAGATCAGCTTTTCAAAGTTCTGGATCTCTCTGATGATTAAGTCTAATCATCTAATTTGATCGCTGAAAAACTAGTTAATACTTTTGCTCTATCGGCCTCGTTGATGGACATGAATGTTAACAATTAGAGCGGGAAAAATTGAAGTATTACGGCAAACAGTGAGGTTAGTCAGATTCGTAATTTTCCCAGCTTTTATCTTGTAACTTCTTAGCGAGTTCTTCTGCACTATTGACTTGTAACTTCTCAATGTCAAAATATATCTTATTGCCAAACATCCCACCTGACGTTGTCTTCTTGAAATTTGTGGGGAATAAATCGCCTAAAATAAAAATTCTAGTTGGATAATGGGTTCCTCCAGCTTCTTTATAACGATCCAATGCAATTTTCTCTAGCTCGTTGTCAGTGCGATCAATGTTCTTCCATATCAAACTAGTATTACCTTCTGTCAGAAGATCTTCTGACTCCAAATCTACAACCGCTGCAATCTGAGAAATTTTCTCAACAGTTTTATTACGATAGGCACCAAAATATAGACTACGTCGATGTTGATATGCTCCGCCCGTAACTGGACACGTATAGATTTTGTAATTCTCTATATTATGAAAAGTCGCTGCACAATTAACAACATCTAATCGATATTTCCATGACGGCAGCAATCCATTTTCATCAAAAAATTCTCCTAGATCTGCAATGGCATCAGCTAAATTTTTAGACAAGTAGGGTAGCTGAATAGCCTGAAGAAATTCTTCAAAGCTAATCGCTCGAAAAATAATGCCTTTTTTACTAGCAGACTCTTCAATAGGTATCAAACTCGACCGTTCTCCTGGATCGTGTTCAAAATTACCTAATGCGATTAGTATTTTATCTCCTCCTTCTTGTTCCAATACCTTTAGATGGTTCTCAAGTTGTGCGTGTTTAAAGTGATCGCCAAGCTTAGTTTCAATAAAGATTGCGAAAGCAGACTGGAAGATTGCACCGTCTGGAATACTGTATTTATTGCCATCTGGAGTACTGTATTTCTTTCGAGGCTGTTGAATAAACTGAACACCTACGGGCCCAAATTCTTTTCCAATCAATTGATCTAGAATCTCTGAGAGAAACTTAGGATTCTCTTCGTACAGCATCTTGAGAATCACGAGACAATGGTTAGTAGCTTGATTCTCTGGCTGAGCATAGCTAGGAAATAGACGGATGTTACGACTCATAGTGTTTGTTCAATTAAGAGCTAATACCGATTTTTGCTTCTCAATGTAATGAGAAATACATCGAACTTAGTAAAGAGGGGAAGAAAAACTTCCAGAGATGAAGCCCGTGATGTATCAGGGGCGAATACCAGCACTCGTGTTAACAACCCTGTTTACTTGCCAAGATTTTCGTCCTTGGTGCTGGGCGATCGCCCGTAGCGATCATCCCCATTCGTCTCTCCTGACTCCCGACTCCCGACTTCTCTCTTCCTCTACGGTTGACTCAGCACAGCAGTATGCGTATCCTTTTTCATTAAGCTGTTTTTTTCGGATAGCTTAGTTCAGAACTCAAGAACTTGGCACCATCTGCGAGTGCGACCAACACCCACAGATGGCTAACCCACCGCGACTGTTCACGCCAGTCGGGGGGCTAACGGTTTATGGTAAACCGTGGCTACCTCGAATTGCACACAATTGCGGGGTAGCTAAGGGACTGAGTTCTGGTTTCTTCTCGCCGTAAAACTACAAAAGGAACCAGAACCTCATGTTTCAATCCACATCGGGCGCGTTTGCGTCCACTGCTTCGGGTGACGATTTTCCAACCCGTACTCAATCAAGTCCGCACAATGAACCCGTACGCCATCTGCTCTACGGCTCGCCCCAGGCCATTCAGATCGTGATCAAGACTCTGCATCGACTGGGCTATGCTGAGCCGAATGAATGGAGCCGACCTATGCCGACCCAACGCCCCGGCGAGGTCATGTGCATTCTCACGAAGACGGTTCAGATCGAGTAAATCTAGCTCCATCATGGGAAAGCCCCTTCTTCTATTTTGGGAGAAGGGGCTGGGGGATGAGGGCAAACTTGCAAAACTGGGATGCACTCGTCCTCTCTATCAGGAAAATCGAGACGCTTTTGCGATGCCTTGTCGCAGACAAAACGCACTGAGATGCGCTCTATGGTGGCTCCGACTTATCAAACAGAGGCGATCGCCACCCTCTCTGGCTACACCTAGCGCGTCTCTACTCTAGAGTGGCGGCATAGAATGCCGCACCAATCAGCCCCACGCTCGGATTCAGCACAATATTGACCGGAATTTTTTCGAGTAGCGAGCTGACGCGCCCTTTTTCTAAAAAGGCGCTCATAAACACACCCGACTGAAGCAGCTTCAGGTTTTTGGCCGCGATGCCTCCGGCGACATAGAGGCCGCCATAGGGCAGCAGTTTCAGCGCCAGATTGCCTGCTTCAGCGCCATAGGCTGAGGCAAAGATATTCATCGCCCGTTCAGCCAGGTAATCTCGTTCTTCAGCCGCTGCGATCGCAATGGTCGCCCCCGGATCAACACTTTTTTCGGTCACTCCCATTTCGCGTTCCCACGTCCGCACTACGGCGGCCACGTCTGGAGACTCATCTCCCATTTGGCGATCGCGCAAAAACTGGTAGATGGCGACGATGCCCTGACCTGAGACGACCCGCTCAGCAGAAATGCGGGTGATGCTAAATTTTTCGAGCAGATATTTCAGCAAATCAAACTCAAGCTCAGAGCGGGGAGCAAAGTCGGCGTGGCCTCCCTCAGAGGGATAAACCTCGTAACGCCCGGAGCTACTGGGGACAAGAAACCCCTCTCCCAACCCTGTGCCTGCGCCAATGACGGCGATGGGAGCGGTTGCAGCAGGAGCTTCGTCGGGAGATTGTAGAGTACATAAGTCGTCGTCGCCCAACCCCAACACGCCATAGCCCACAGCCGCAAAATCGTTGATCAGAGCGACCTTGCCCATGCCCAGCTCTTTTTCGAGGCGATCGCCTTCTAGCAGCCACGACAGATTTGTGAGAGATGAGGTGTTGTTTGAGACGGGGCCTGCGATCGCAAAACAGGCCCGTTCTGGAGTGGGAACCGTGTCGAGTTTTTCTTGGGCTTCAGCCAAAAATTTCCGCACGATCGGCACCAGGTCTGGAAACTCGCCGCTTACATAGCGATTTTCATAAAGAGATTCAAGAGACACATCGGCTGCCGTGGCTCCGGTTTGGGCGTTGACTAACCGCAAAATGGTCTTGGTACCGCCAATATCGCCTGCCAAAAGAACTGTCATAGGAATGATTTGGATTCACAATCGACTACATCCTACTCTTTCCGTTGCAAAGTTTTATCGTCAAAGCGGCAGAGAACGTTGTCAACTCTAGGGTTGTGGTTTTGATGAAGTATTGTGACGGGCGTGAGAATGTGCGGGCTGCTGGTAAGCGTAGTAAAACCCGAGGGCGATCGCTACACCATAGATCAGAATGCCGAGACTGTAGACCAAAGCCGCAACTGCGTCATCATGAATCAGCAGCCGCAGATCGAGCAAGATAAAGTGCCAGTCATGCATAACGCCTTCGCCGCCCAGCAGGGGCAGCATTCGCTCTTGGGCATCTTTGATATAAAGCGACACATCTAAAAGGCTCTGGCCTGCCCACCAGAGGGCGACTGCCCCGGCAAACCGCTGCTTTGTCACGAAAAAGTAGCCGCTGATCACCGCAGGCACCAGCACCTGCATCAGTGACCCGCCGACGAGCATGATAAATCGCCCAAAAAACGAAAAAATTGTGTGACCCGCCTCATGAAAAATGAGATTGATGTTGTGCAGAAACATCATCATCGGGTCGCGAGCCAACATAAACCCCTCAGGGGTGTAATGGTGGGAGCCAAAGAGTGAATGCAGCATCAGGATGACCATCAGTCCTGTAGCAAAAGGATTGAGCCGCTTGAGTTTATCGACCAGCATCCAGCCGAGGTCTTTTTGCCGTCGAGGGTCGAGGGCTGTGTGTTGAGGCTGTGATTCTCGGTCAATCGGAGCAATCACATCACCCGACCGCAGCTTTTGGGCGATCGCCGCTGCGGGCATCTGAGCCAGATCTCCGGCAGAATACCCGAATTCTTCACCTTGGTCGGAGGTGCCTGAATTTGGGCTTGAGCTTGAGTGGAGCGGATCGCGGGGAGATGCTGGGGGGGCAGGCATATCGTCTGGGGCGACGGCTGGAGCGGGAGTGTTGACATCAAATCCGTCAACCCAGAGAAATTGAGTGGCATCAGGATGTCGAGCATAGATTTCTACCGTCTCAAAGCACGTTACCTGAAGTTGGGCCATTCCTCTATGGAGGTAAGCCACTAGGTGTTTGCGAGGCGGAAAGCGGTGAGCCTCTAGCAATATTTGAAGGCAGGTGGGAGTGGAATGTGTCTTGACTCGAATGCTCCGCGAGTAGAGGGCAATATGCAAAAGCTGGGCGATCGCCTGAGGATCACCCTGTTGTGCTCGTCGAATCCACTCTGCTTGTGACATGGCTGTTCCCAACCCCTGCTCTGGCTGCCGTGCTTTCAGGATGCCCGTTCCTGTGAGCTGTCGTTACGCTTCTCTTGCTTCAGTCCACATGAATTAAGTCGGTAGCCATTATTAAACGGTGATATCTGAGTGTGTGCCCTCGCCGGGGGCACACACCGTTCGCTTTAGTTTTGACCCCATGAATTTACTCTGAATGGGTTAAGGCATGATCAACTCAATCGTTTGGGTCATTTTCCGGAAACTTTGATAGACATTCGATAAGTGAACTAGCGAGAATCAATAGGCGCACCTTACCCTTCAATCGTTTTGCGGTCATTCGGAAGCTGACCCAGCCCAGCATTTGGGAAAATTTTGCCTGGGCAAATTTCCTTAGAGGATGTTTGAAAAGTATTAGACAACATGCTGGAACAATACTGATCCCCCTAAATCCCCGCGCTCCGCGCCGCTAACGCTAGAAAAAAGGGGGACTTTGAACGTGGTTCCCCACTTTTTAAGGGGGGCAAGGGGGGGATCTGAAGTAGCAGCGACTTCTCAAACATCCTCTTATCGGTGGTCAGCGCCCTGTGGCCGCGATTGATCCGTTTTCTCCGCTTAGTTTTTTGTACGCTTGGTTATGGTATGCCTCCCAAAGCTCGGTTAGAAAGTCACTTAGTCCCTAATCAGCTCAAGTCTCTTTACCGTCATTCGCCCGATCGAGTTGAGGCTCGCCGATGGCACCTCCTCTATTTAGTTTCGCAACAGTGGACGATTAAGCAAGCTGCCGATGTGGTCGGGTTTAGCTACGATTACGCCAAAACAATTGTTCGTCGTTACAACGCAGAAGGGCCAGACTCGGTTTGCAATCGGTCTAAAAAACGCGCCTCTTTACATGGGCGATCGCTCCTCTCTCTAGAGCAGCTGCAAGAACTGTACCAAGTGTTGCGGCACCCTGCCCCCGACGGCAAAGCCTGGACAGGGCCAAAAGTCGCCCGCTGGATTGCGTCAAAAACGGGAAAGAAGCGTGTTTGGCCCCAGCGCGGCTGGGAATATCTCAAACGGTTTCAGGCTGAATATATCGATGACTAGCTGTAGACCC
The DNA here is from genome assembly GCA_049647405.1 of Elainellaceae cyanobacterium. Taxonomy (GTDB): domain Bacteria; phylum Cyanobacteriota; class Cyanobacteriia; order CAKZMO01; family CAKZMO01; genus CAKZMO01. Next base: position 12,506 of record JBARXP010000011.1, read on the forward strand.
CAAGACCTGATAAATTTGTAGCGCCTTCGCGACGTGGAATTGAGTCTATGGTAGATCTGAAATCAGTCACGGTTAGAGTTCCTGCGACAACCGCAAACATCGGCCCCGGCTTCGATTGCCTGGGAGCCGCACTTGCGCTCTACAATACATTTTCGTTTACGCCTGCCCTTTCGCCCCATTCATCGCAGCCCAGCATTCGCATTACAGGGGTCGATGCAGAGCGAGTCCCCTTGGGAGAAGAAAACTTAGCCTATCAGTCTTTCGTTAAAATCTTTTCGGTCTTAGATCGCGAGGTGCCTGCCGTTGATCTCTCTATCAATCTCCACATTCCCCTCGCCAGAGGCTTAGGCAGTTCGGCCACTGCTATTGTTGGCGGTCTCTTGGGAGGCAACGCCATTGCCGGATCACCTCTTTCGTGGGCCGAGATCCTGTCGTTGGCGATCGCCATAGAAGGGCATCCAGACAATGTGGTTCCGGCTCTCAAAGGCAACTGTCAAATCACCGCCGCCGACCCGAAAGCAGGGTGGCAGGTCTGTGAGATTCCCTGGAACAGTTCTCTGGTTCCGGTCATTGCTGTGCCTAGCTTTGAGCTGTCTACTGCGGCGGCGCGTCAGGTGCTGCCCCAGACCTATAGCCGCGCTGATGCGATTTTCAACGTGGCTCATATGGGGCTACTCATTCGAGCGCTGGAAACCGGGAACCCTGATTGGCTACGCACCGCCCTAGATGACCGCATCCATCAGCCCTATCGCCAAACTCTGATTCATGGCTATGATGCAGTGTATGACGCTGCTCTGGCAAGTGGAGCCTATGGAGCCGTTATCAGCGGCGCAGGCCCGACGATATTGGCGCTTACAGAGTCAACCTGTGCTAATGCCGTAAAAACTGCCATGGCAAGAGCCTGGGCTAAGGTAGGCTTTGACACTAAGGCTCGTGTGTTGGCGATTGACACGGTGGGGGCGATCGCCACGATTCGCTAGCCTGATGCCAGTCGCGACGATCGGCGCGAGGGCAAGACAGGATTCACAGCACAGGATTCACAGCGACGACGAATTGCCTTGCACCACTCGCTTGATCATGGTCAAAGCATCTAATCCAATCAGTCCTCGCTGAGTCCCTCGCTGATTTGACATGCCCAAAGCAACCGGGTTGCCCTCCTGGGGGTAGCGGTAAAAGCGGGGCGACGTATTGACGTAGACTGAGGCGCTGCTGATAGTCATGACAAACTGGCGACTCTCACGGTAAGAATCTGTCACGATGCAGTCGGCGTGACCATTGCTGTGCTGATTAATCCAGGCGATCGCCTCATCTACTCCGTCCACAAACCGAAAGGCCACCGTCTTATTTAAAAAGGGTTGATGCCACTCTGCATCACTCATGGGAGCCAGCCCTGGAAATTTAGAGACGAGTTCTGAGTCTCCTTTGAGCTTCAGCCCTTTTGCCTTGAAATCAGCGAAGAGAGAGGCGAGCGAGCCAGAACTGCATCCTCGATGCACGAGCACTTTTTCGACGGCATTAACCGGGTCAGGCTCACTCTGATGGCTATCGAGAATGATGTGCTTCACCAGATCTTCAGGGCCTGATATAGACCAAAACAAGTAACAGTTTCCAATAGAAGTGCGTAAAACCGGAACGGTCGCCTGTTTCAACACTTGCTGCACTAAGCTGGCTCGCCCATAGGGAATGATGAGGTGAATGTAGGGGTCAAGGGTGACTAGCTCCCGTAATACGTCTCCCCACTCTGACGGAATGAGCTGGATGCAGCTCTGAGGCAGGTCTGCTTCTGCCAAACAGTCTTGCACAATATGAGTGATCACTTGATTGGTTTGAGCTGCTTCGGAGCCACCTTTTAAGAGCAACACATTGCCCGTGCGGAGACAAAACCCTGCTGCGATCGCCGCTAACTCGGGAAACGACTCATAGACTAAAGCGATCGTCCCCACTGGGGATCTGAGCCCGTAGACATCGCAGTGCTCAACAGAGCTGTCGCTAACGGTCTCTGCATGCAGCGGATCAGGAGCCATGCCCAGTTGCTCTAAGACCTGTACCGTAGCGTGAATTCGCTCAGGCGTTAGCTTTAGCCAGTCTAGAACGAGGTTAGGCACAGCCATTTCTCGGCTGGCTTCTAAATCTAGAGTGTTGGCTTCTAAAATATCGTCTTGCTTTTCGTGAATGGCCTCTGCAAGGGCAGCAATCACAGTACTTCGACGTTTGCCTCCGGCTGTAGCAAGCGCAATTGAAGACTGTTGGGCGCGCTGGGCGATCGCAAGCAAATCAGAGGATAGGCTCAAAGGATTCTAATGCGTAAATTAATGTCAAATCAGCGTCGGCATGCTAACCAGAATATGAATATTAGCATTGCAGTGAGCATCAAGGCGGCAATGAGATGAAACTCAGACTGGTTAGAGCCATTGTTTGAATCGGCTAGTGTGGCGACTAACAGCACCATCACTAAGCCAAACATCACGAGCAGAGCCAAAGGCAAATAGCTGCGGCTAATCGATGACCTCGCAATGCTCCACTGATGCCCCGTCCAACGCCAAGCCTTTTTATAGGGGTAGGTCGTAGAGAGCTGCTCGATAGTGTCTCCGCTTTCCTGAACCACGAAGATTTGCTGGCATCGGCTACAGCCAAATGCCTCGGTCAAAGCAATGGGAATCAGTTTCCCTCGCCGCCGACAAGGGCAGGGATAATCGGCAGTTAAATCAATCTTACTGTGTCTATGGGCTTGCACAGGCTATGCAAATAAAACGTGCTTAATGTCAACAACAGGCTATTTCTGTACCGTTTTTATACCGTAACCTAATCCAACAAGAGTTTTCGCTAGTTCGAGAGAATCTTGAGCACTGTTGATACCCATTTGGCGATGTCAATTTGGCTATGTCAACCTGGCTACACCAGCCCGGTTATGACAGGCCGATTATGTCAGGAAAGGGCGATCGCCCCTAATTCAGCAATTCTCAGTTTGGCGAGTTGACCATCTGGCTACGCTTCCGACCCGCCCGCGAATAAATTGCGGGCTAATCAGTGAAAGCCCTGTTGGGGCTAAGATCCGTCGGCTATCAGTCCCGAAGGGACTTGATCATTTGTAGCCCGCAATTTATTTGCGGGTGTTGTGGCGTAACCATAATGAGAATTGCTGCCCCTGATTCTCAGAACGAGCAAAGAACAGCAAGACGTGCTGCCAGACCCTGCGGGTGAGTTGCAGTCATTACTAAAATAACTGCTGAATCACCATTCGCACAGGCTGAAGCTCTAAATTTCTAAAATAAGAAAACGAGAATCAGAATCATACGACATTTACAGAGTATGAGCCTTCTCAGACAAAAGCTGCTGTCCTCTATGCTGCTTTCTCTAAGCTCATAGCCTTTTTATTCGTAGTTTTTTAAGAAGCGGGTAACGCGATTCGAACGCGCGACATTCACCTTGGCAAGGTGACGCTCTACCACTGAGCTATACCCGCAAAAATCAGACGATCACTAATATCCCAAAAAAAGGAGCATGTGTCAACAGCTTACCGCTGTATTTTTTCCCAAGAAATTCGGAGCAAGAGATTAGGAGACAAGGGGCTGCCCAAAAGCAAAACACATGTGAACATGCAGATGAACCTGAGCCTTGACAAGCTCCCCTCTATTTCCGGCTAGCCTCGTCAGGCATTCAGGCATTCAGGCATTCAGGCATTCAGGCATTGGGCACTACACAGAAGCCTCCAGAACAGGAGTTTCTTGAGCTGCATTCAAAGATAGACCGCCATTGCCAGGAAAGCGATCGCGCACTTGACGCATTAAGCTTCCCATCTCGATGGCACTCATGCCATATTCCCAGCCCAGGTTACTCTTAATGCCAGACCGCTCTAACGCCTGCTGCATGGTATCTGTTGTGAGAACCCCAAACACCACGGGTACACCTGTCTGAAAACTTGCCGCAGCGACTCCTTTAGAGACCTCTGACGACACATAGTCAAAATGAGGGGTTTGCCCTCGAATGACAGCTCCCAAACAAATCACGGCGTCATAGTGATGGGTTGAAGCAAGCTGACGGGCCAGCAACGGAATCTCAAAACTACCCGGAACCCAAGCGTAGTCAACCTGGGTTCCTACTGGGTCAGGGTCAATACCATGTCGTCTAAGGCAGTCTTGGCAGCCTTCGAGCAACTTATTTGTCACGAGATCGTTAAACCGACCAATCACCATTGCTAGCTTGAGATCACTAGCGTTGACGAATGAACCTTCAAAAACAGCCATAAAAATCCCGAACCGTTACACAATCATGCCCCAGCAGATTGTCTTTGCTCACCGTAGCGATTTGGCCTGTAGTCGCCAGCGTACACTGCATTAACTAGACGTGTATCAGACGTAGTCTTGCATCAGACGTAGTCTGGACATCGTTACGAAGTGCATCGTCATCAAAATAGCTCTACAGAACGTCGCAGTGGCAGACACTGGGTATCTTCATGATGTCAGATTTAAACTCAGATATCTATAAATTCAGACATCTATCTCGCCTGACTTAAACAACGAAATAGTTGAGTCCACCCACCGCGAGTACAAGCGCGACCCAGGCCACAGAGCCGAGCAAGATGAAACGCTTCGCTTGATCCCAAGATTGAGGAGATGCGTAGCCCACGGGCACTGCAATCACCATGACAAAAGAAAGGATGACTAGCAGTGCTAGCAGCGCTTGGAACAGAATAGTCAGCATGGAACCTATATACCTCCCAGTAATGCAGGTGCAGAGTCTGCAAAATAGCCCGAAAGTGATGAGTATGAGATACTCTGCTATGTCTTGACTCTGCATAGTACCCTATCAGAATTTGAGACCCTCTTCTCAGAATCCAGGGCTGAATTGAATCGAATTTTAGAGGTTTTCTGAGAAGTGTTACAAAAATGTAACTCTGCGGCCCTGCCGTGACACTTTGCCTGGGCACGCTGATTGATGGCTGCCTTTGACTGTCGTACTTTCAGTTGACTGGCAAAACTCTCAAACAAAACTCTCAAAAACCTTGATCTTTTGTAGGGCGGGTTAACTGGCGCAACCCGTTGAAATCCCCTCTGGTTTTAGGTTTTGCTTCGCTCAACGCCAACCTACGGTAAAGCTTTTGTCAGTCAACTAGGTCGTACTCATTGTAGGTCGTACTCATTTATTGCAGACATGCCACGATCGCTGCTCCTAGGGGCATAATTGAACTAAAGATATTGACTTGTCTGTGAGGTATTCGATGGGTTCACTTTTTACGATTGTCTTAATCGTGGTGTATTCCGGAGGTGTTTGGAAGTTTCTTTCAGGGTTTAACAAAACCAATTTTGAGAATGGTCGGCTACCGCTGGCGCTGCTGTGGCCTGTCTTGCTCTTAACCAATCGTTCTTATCGACAAAATTTTAATCGTGCTCTCAAGGGTTAGAGATTTTCTAGGTTTCTGTTGAGCCAAATCTCCGCAGCAGCGAAAATCCTCAGAAAACCTAGAGATTATCCCTTAGCTTTTGCAGTAATCGATATGCTGTGCCTACGCATGTTCCCTCTCTGTAGGTTGTTGCGTAGGCAATACTCATTCGAGAACTATGGCCAAGAAAAATTCTCAAGCTCCGGATCAACAAGGGCTAGCCAATGTTTTGGGGCGATCGCCCGACCAGTGGCAAGAGTCGTTAGTCGCAGTAGCCGCTCGCTTCAATCAGGAGTACCGAGGAGAGACATTTTCCTTGCCAGAAGAAGTTGAGGCGATGCCGATCTTTCGCGATTGGACATCGGGACTGTTGACCTCTCGAATTGCATCTCCGTTTTGGGAGATCTCGAAGCCCAAAAAAAATCAACACTGCCTAGATCTCGGCTGTGGTGTTAGCTTTCTCATCTATCCGTGGCGAGAATGGGATGCCCTCTTCTATGGCCAAGATGTGAGCGTCGTTGCTAAAGATGCGCTAGTGGCGCGCGCCCCACAGCTCAACTCAAAGCTATTTAAGGGAGTTCAACTGGCTCCAGCTCATCAGTTGAACTATGACAACAATCAGTTTGATTTGGCGATCGCCACAGGCTTGAGCTGCTACTACCCCACCGAATATTGGAGCATTGTTCTCAATGAGGTGCAGCGGGTGCTTAAGCCCGACGGGGTGTTTGTGTTTGACGTGATTGACCCCGAAACTGAGCTGGCCGAAAACTGGGCAATCTTAGAAACCTACCTTGGTGCAGAAGTGTTTCTTGAGCCGCTGACCGCATGGACAAAGCTCATCAAGGAATCAGGCGGACGCATCTTGAAGCAGCAGCCTGGAGAGCTGTTCAACCTTTATAAGGTGAAGTTTTAAGCCCCAAAAAGAGCCCCCAAAGCTGCAAAAACCCTTTTCATCACGCTCTTGTGACCTCGATGCTAATCGCAATCACGATTGGAGATGTCGCCACTAGGCATCGTGGTTTGGCATAAGACCACGCCAGTGAGATCGACTCCGCGAAACTGTACCCCGGTCAAGTTGACCTTAGACAGATCGGTATCTTTAAAGTCGGCACCCGTCCAGTAAACATTCTCAAGGTTGGCTCCGGCTAAGTCTGAGCCGACAAAAACAGCATTGGTGAGATTGGCTCCGCTCAGGTCTGCATCGCGCAACGTGGCGCTGCTCAAGTCTACTCCCGAAAAATTGGCTCCAGAGAGGTTGGCTCTATCTAGATTGGCTTGAAACAGATTGGCGACCGTAAAATCGGCTCCAGACAGATCGGTGTCACTCAAGTTTGCACGACTCAGGTCAGCAACTTTGAGGTTTGCCCCAGCTAAGTCTTTGTGGCTCAAATCTGAGTCAGTCAAAATACAGACTGGGCAATCTTTGGTTTCGATCAGCAATTCGACATCACCGATGATCGCGGCTTCTGCGGCTCCTGAGGCAAAAGTTGCCGTGCTAAATAGGGCTGCGGAGATGAGGCACAAAAGCGACAGGGAGATCAGCCGAGCGATCGCAGAGCCTCGGTGCCTCCGTTGATCGGTCGGGTGATTTGCCCAATCTCTCCACGGCAGGGCTTTGGACTTTGCCCTGGACTCGGCATTGGAGAAGAGCGATCGCCATATCGAATGCTTCATAGCCTTTGACTGTCCCTGAAATTATTTGTCCACATTTATGAGTGTCGCATAGGTCGGGGAGGCAGCCCAATCATCCTCACGGCAGAGGTCTAGTGATCGCAGAAGTCTAGACGCTCCCGAAACATTTTCGGAAATAGGGTGGCCGATAAGGCGTCAGGACTTACGCACAACTCGCCTAAGCCTGGATAAATTCGCTGAAAGGGATGGCCTGTGAGGGATGGCCTGTGAGGAAAGGCATTTGTAGAAATTGATGCTCAGAAATTGATGGTGAGAAATTGATGGTGAGATGAACAGAATTCTGAGCCTGTAGGTTTTCGGTAAACCTGGATACCAATTGTTGAACAAAAGAATCATTCGTCGGATAATGAAGAGATTGGAAGATAGGTGATTTGCGATGAAGAGCACTCCACAAGCTTCAGGGTTGGTCAGCATCGTCTCACATTCTTTGGTTGCGCTATCTCTAACTGTGGCGATCGCCCCCATGACGAGCCAAAGAGCCATGGCTCAATCAAGGTCTAACTTTGGCGTCGTTCAACTATCTGCCGCCTCTCGCACAGAGCATCCGCTGACTCAGGGGTATACCCAGGGGTCTGTGCCGTTAGCGGCGATCGCTACCCACGACATCAACGGAAATCGCTGTGTTGGCTTTGCTGAGACTGAGCCAGACCACGTGCTTGAGGTGCAGCAAACTATGGGGCAGACCGTGATTCGGGTCAACAGCGACGGCAATGACACGACTCTCCTGATTCAGGATGAACAGGGCAGAGTCTGGTGTGGCGATGACACCGGACGCAGCGCCGATGCAACCATACGCATCAACCGCATGGAAGTTGGAGAATATCGGGTGTGGGTAGGGTCATTTGATGCGGCTCAGAGCTACAACTACTCCCTCGACATGCAGTAAGCCTGTGGTCAAAACTAAAAGGAACGGTGTATGCCCCTGCCATCTTGGGTTTTACTGAATCTTGATGCCTGAATTTTGGCTGAGATTTGGCATGGGTTGTGTGTGTATTTTCTGTGCAACTTCAACATCTGGTCGAGTTCTGCAAGGAATTCTTCTCACAGATTGTTAATGTTTTATAAACTATTGAACGCTAGTATAGAGTTTGATTTGCAGGCGAAGCGGAGAAATACCACTGTGCTGTCTACTCTTGTTGCCGACTTTCGCATCATTTTTGAGCGAGATCCCGCAGCCCGAAACTGGCTTGAAGTGCTGTTGTGCTATCCAGGGCTTCAGGCGATCGCCTTCCACCGATTTGCCCATTTGCTCTATCAAATGCGGCTACCGTTAATTCCTCGACTGATCTCTCAACTGTCACGCTTCCTCACAGGCATCGAAATCCATCCGGGGGCTCAGCTGGGCAAAGGGCTGTGCATTGACCACGGCATGGGCATTGTGATTGGAGAAACCACTATTATTGGTGACTATTGCTTGATCTATCAGGGCGTTACCCTGGGCGGCACAGGCAAAGAGACCGGAAAGCGCCACCCGACCCTTGGCAACAATGTAGTCGTGGGCGCTGGGGCAAAAGTATTAGGCAATTTGTTAATTGGCAACAACGCTCGCATCGGTGCGGGGTCTGTGGTGCTGCGAGATGTTCCGTCTGATTGCACGGTCGTCGGCGTTCCGGGGCGCATCGTTTATCGATCAGGAGAGCGGGTTGACCCCCTAGAGCATGGCCGTCTGCCAGACTCTGAAGCTCAGGTGATTCGGGCGCTTGTCGATCGTCTAGAATCTCTAGAGCAGGAAGTTCAAACCCTACGCGATCAGCTAGAACACGTTGAAAAACCTCAGTATGCTGTCGTGGTTGGCGATCGCCACAGTTC
>JBARXP010000012.1:0-18494 GCA_049647405.1 Elainellaceae cyanobacterium
ATGCCCTTCTTTTCGGGAAATTTTTCCTTCAGCTTTCTACTGCCGTCTTCCAGCAATAAGTTGATATCGGTCTTGAGACGCGAGACTTCTGGCGTCAATAGCTGTCGAATTTTGCGCTTATCGGTGACAGAACCTTTAATTTGAGCCAACACCTTTACTAAAAACTTGGCTAGGAAAGGCGCTTCTGCTCCCAGAGTGGCTTCAGCGTCTACATTGACGGAGCGCGTAACGGTTTCCTCGGTCTCTTCTGTAATTTCTTTAAACCAGTCTTCAAAACTCTTGAGCCGTCTGGCATCAAAGTGAATGCCTAGGGTTCGTAACTGATACTCGACCTGCTTGATGATGATGAGATAGAGGTCGGTATATTCGATGTCTTGAATGTCAGCTTCTTCATCAGCTTGAATCTCAACCACTAGAAAATCATCTTGCTGGTGTTGAGAAATTCGTGCCAGTTCAGAGCTTTTGCCGCAGCCGATATGCCCCGTAAACAGGATAGTGTTGAACTCGCCCGGTTCAGTGACAAACAGCTTGCCATTGACATCGCTAATAGCGTTTTGGCGCGATTCAAAGGGAATGTAGTAGCGATCAATATTTTCTAGGGACAGTGCGCGCACATCGCACACTCGATAGGCTTCTCGCAGGGTCGTTGCCAATGGGTAGTCAGAGGTAGACATGACCGATTATCGCCAGTTTGATGAAGCACCCCAATCATATCGGAAACCTGCCACACAGTCGTCTCGGAGGCTAAACTCTTGCTCAGATTGAGCCTATTCTAGGCTCGCGTTTTCGCCTTCACTCTCCACCGGGTCGATCGCCCCTGCCTGACAATCTCGCAACCACAGCCGCACCGCCTCGGCAATCACCCCCTGACTGCTATTGCGCGGCGGCGACGGCGGGTCACTCGTCGGAAAATCACCCAGCCGCGAATACATAAACGCCAGATGCCAGCCCTCTTGCGTCTCCACCAAAAACGTCCAGTGATAGTGCTGCAACATGACAATGTCAGACTCCAGATATTGCCGCTCCAGCGTCGTGAAAAAGATTGACTTAAGCCCGTTTGCCGCTAGCTCCGCCTCTGAAGGGATCAGGCCATCCCCACGGGGATCAAGACTGTCAAAGACCAAACTCTCCGCCCGGAGAATGTGGCTCTGGGGCACAAAGTAGCGGTTTGAGCGGCGCGATCGCTGGCTGACTCGATTACCGTAGTCAGGAATGTCTCGCATCATGATGGGGGCGATCGCCTCCACATCTTCAGGACATTCAGCGGCTGGGCGAATGAATGACGGTTCAGCGACCTCTTCTTCGGCCCAGGCAACCGATGCCATCAGCCCCCAACTGCTCATCGCCAGCAGCAGCAATGGGGCGATCGCCCTTCCCCTTTTTTTCCACTGACTTTTCCAGTGATCCACCACGGCCATCCCCATTCTCTCTGTTGCGTCTTCCCGCATTGTGAACGAAATAAAGTCGAAATCGCCCACAAATCCAAAATCCAAAATCCAAAGTCCAAAATCTAAAATCCAACCCCTTCACGGTTTCACAAACTGAAACCTTACCTATCTCAAGCCTGCCCTCGGCCATAATGCAGACATCGTCGATCCGCCATGAGGTCAGCCGTATGGTTTCTCTTCCAATTCGTTCTCACCCTGTTGCTTCGCGCCGCTTGCTGCATCTGAGTCGTCAGTCTCTACGAACCGTGGCTCTCAGCACGTTTCTGGTTGCGGGGTTAGCCGGAGGCTGCGCCAGTCAGATGAATGAAAGCTTCTCTGGCGAATCTCAAGCTCCTGAGCTAAGCGCCGACATGGCCTCGCCCGAAGCGCAATCTGAAGCCAGCAACGAGGCGATCGCCGGAGCCGATGTCGGGGAAAGTGCGGCAACCAGTGCGGCAACCTTTGTGGCCGATGTGCCCCAGGCTGCCCCTCAACTGGTGAAACGAGCCGAGTTGGCTTTAGAGGTCGAAGACATGGACGAGGCGATTCGGCAGACGATGGCGATCGCCCGTTCCCAGGGCGGTGACGTGACCAACCTGCAAAACCAGACTCCCTATAGCGAAACCGCCACTCACAACGCCTTTATGGAGCTGCGCGTGCCCCAGGCTCGACTCGACGACACCCTCAATCAACTCGACGACATTGGCACGATCAATCGGCAAGCCCTCACCGCTGAAGACGTGTCGGCTCAACTGGTTGACTTTGAGGCACGCTTGAGAAATCTGCGAAAAGCCGAGGAAATGACCTTAGACATCATGGAGCGATCGGGCGAAATTGGCGAAGTGTTGCAGGTCGCGCAGGAGCTGCGAAATATTCGGGCATCGATTGAACAAATTGACGGCCAGTTAAGTGCGCTCAAGTCTAGGGTCAGCTATTCCACCATTGCGCTGAGCTTCACCCGTCCTGGCTCATCCACTCCTTCGCAAATCGGTATCTTTTCGCAGCTCAACAATAGCTGGAAAGACGCCACCCGATCGATGGCTGCGCTCACCGTCGATTTAGTTCAACTGGGCATCTGGATTTTGGTCTACAGCCCCTATTGGTTGGTGGTCGCGGCTGTGGCTTGGTTTAGCGTCAAGGTGCTAAAGCGCAATACGGGCAACCCCCAGGCAAGCGATCGCCAATCGGCATCCTAAGTTCAGCCCATTCCAATCCCATCGGGGATCATCGCTTCTATCTTCAGAAACCGATCGAGGGCGCGGACCAGCGAGGGAGGCCAGCGACGGATATGTAGCAACCAGTCGGTGTCTCGATAGCGTCGATCGAGTCCGTAGGCGGCCACCCAGTTGCTCTCGGCTTCGCCCTGCAAGCCTTGATCCCAGAGGGCGGCAGTCAGCGCCGCGCGGGCATCGGCAAAGCGAGGATATTTGCGAGCCAGCCCTTTCAGGTTCTGAATCGCCTTGCCCGTTTCTCCAGTTTCGTAGAGGGCTAGGTCATAGTTGATCTGAGCCAGCAAAAAGCCCGAATCGATCTCCATCGCCCGCATGTAGTCGGCGATCGCCTCATCCCAATTGCCCTTCCCGGCCTCGGCGTTGCCCCGATTGTTAAATGCAGCGACATCATCGGGATCAATCTTCAACACCTGGTTATAGTCGGCGATCGCCTCATCCCAGCGGCCTAGCGCCTCTAGGGTCGCGCCTCGATTGAGATACGGATCGGCCTCTAGAGGAGCCAAGTCAACGGCTTGATTGTAATCAGCGAGGGCTTCGTCTAGTTTGTTTTGGCTGGCTCTGACATTGCCGCGATTGCTCAACAACGCCGCGTTGTCTGGAAAAGCATCAATCAGCTGTGACCAGTACATTTCTGCTGTTGCGAAGTCGCCTGACTGAGTCGCCCGAATCGCATCTGCCTTGAGAGATTCAAACGCCTGAATATTGTCAGCAGCAAAGGCGGGTGAAGACTCTGCTAGGGCTTGGAAGCAGGGCAATCCGGCGATCGCCACCATCCAAATAACTAGCCCAAGCACCAGGTTTCCTAGAGCTTTGTGGATTACTCTCACCGTGACTGTATAGAGAGAAAAAGGCGCTGCAACTCTTGTCTTCAACCATTGGACTGCCTTGAAATTCATGATCCCCACGATGGTTAGTATGACTGGCATAGATAGACTCCCACGTTGATTATGGTCTCACAGGCCGAACTCTGACCCACAAGGGAGCCGTCTTTCCTATGTTCAATGCTCCCAAGGGGAATTGCAAAAGTTTGTTAAGCTGATACAAGAATTATTGCAGTTAAAAAGCGCGTTCAATATCCGGCACAGTTCTTCTATCAGTGGGCGTCTTAGCCTGTGCCGAGATGCTTCCAGCCATACAGATTAGCCCCCTGGCTCCTTGTTCACTTAACCCATTTGCTGTCCTTACCCTAGACCCTGGAGATTCTTATGCTTCGCTTAGAGCACATCAGCAAAATCTATCCCACAGGTGAGGTGCTAAAAGACATCAACTGGGAAGTCAAGACGGGCGATCGCATTGGTCTTGTCGGGGTTAATGGAGCAGGCAAATCCACACAGCTGAGAATCATTGCAGGAGAAGAAACGCCGACCGACGGCCAGATCGTTCGCCCTACCGATTTTCACATCGCTTACCTGACACAAGAATTTGAGGTCGAGCCTGAATGCACGGTGCGGGAAGAATTTTGGAAAGTCTTTTCTGAGGCCAATCAGGTGCAGCATGAGTTGCACCGGGTTCAGCAAGAGATGGAAACCGCCGACATGGAAACCCTGGATGGGTTGATCCATGAACTCGATCGATTTCAGCGAAAGTTTGAAGCTTTGGATGGCTACACCTTAGAAGCTCAGATCGAGAAGATTTTGCCCGAAGTAGGCTTTGTTGTCAGCGATGGCGATCGCCGCGTCGATGAGTTTAGCGGCGGTTGGCAGATGCGCATGAGCTTGGGCAAGATCTTGCTGCAAGACCCCAACCTGCTGCTGCTCGACGAGCCGACCAACCACTTAGATCTAGAAACGATCGAGTGGCTAGAGAAATACCTGAAAGGGCTCAACACGCCCATGGTCATCGTGTCTCACGACCGCGAATTTCTCGACCGCCTCTGCACTCAGGTCGTAGAGACTGAGCGCGGTGTTTCCAACACTTATTTGGGCAACTACACCGACTACCTGTTGCAGAAAGAAGAGCTAGCAAACGCCCAGTTGAGCGCGTTTGAGCGGCAGCAAAAAGAGCTGGAAAAGCAGCAGACCTTTGTCGATCGATTTCGCGCCAGCGCCACTCGCAGCACCCAGGCCAAAAGTCGCGAAAAGCAGCTTGATAAAATTGAGCGGATCGAAGCTCCCATTACCTCAGGCCGCACGCTACACTTCCGGTTTCCTGAGCCGCCTCGGGGCGGGCGCGATGTCGTCACCATTCAGGATTTAACGCACCATTTTGATGAGAAAATTCTATTTCTCGGTGCCAACTTGGAGATTGAGCGGGGCGATCGCATCGCATTTTTGGGGCCAAACGGCTGCGGCAAATCGACCCTGCTGCGGATGATTATGGGCATGGAGAAATTTTCTGAGGGCACGGTCAAGCTCGGAGAGCACAACATTGTTCCGGGCTATTTTGAGCAAAACCAAGCCGAAGCCCTCGACCTCAACAAAACCGTCATGGACACCATTCACTCGGCAATGCCTGATTGGAAAGATGAGGAAGTGCGCACCCTGCTCGGACGCTTCCTCTTCAGCAAAGACACGGTCTTCAAAACGGTTGAGGCCCTTAGCGGCGGAGAAAAAGCACGTTTAGCCCTGGCAAAAATGTTGTTGCGTCCGGCCAATTTGCTGATTCTTGACGAGCCGACCAATCACCTCGACATCCCCGCAAAAGAAATGCTGGAAGAGGCGATTCAACACTACGAAGGCACCGTGCTGATCGTGTCTCACGATCGCTACTTTATTTCTCGGACAGCAAATAAAATCGTCGAGATTCGTGATGGGGAGCTACGGCTCTATCGCGGAGATTATCACTACTATCTCGACAAATTAGAAGAAGAAAAAGAAAAGCAACGGTTAGAGGCGATCGCCGCCCAGAAAACGGCAAAAGAGGTTGCAAAACGAGAAAAGCAAAAACAAAAACTACAGGAAAAGAAAAGTCGCGCAAAAGAGAAGGTCAATGCCAGCGAAGCGTAGTATTTGAAAAATATTTTCATCTCAGATTCAATCTATAGCCGCCGTCATTAAGCTTTTCTGAATAAGGGATTTCAGCCCTTGTTCAGAAAGGTTGGCATCTCATAGCAAATTGTCAGAAGATTATCGGATCTCCATATATTCTTCTAGCTCAGGTGCGCTTAATTGAGGCGATCGCGCCTGCTTAACAAATGTGGACTCGACTCAACCTCTGTCCATTTTTTTATTACTGCAACCATGACGTTGCTCCACAAAATCATCAAATAAAAATTGTGATATAAACTACATTACGTGCATAGATAATAGATTCATATGCGAAATTATTATCTATGCAAAAACAGGCTAGGACGTGAGTAGCGTATAAGGTTGAGGTATCAAACTGAGTCAGCCTAGTTAGACACACTCGCTTGAAACTGCTCCAGAAATCTGGGGAAGCTATAGACGAATTCCAAAGCTTACTTTTATGATTATCCTGGATTGGGAGTTATAGCCTGAATCTTTAAATGGAAATGGACGGTTTATCTATTGCAAGCATATTGCAAGCGTCCATGGAAACGTCACTGTCTTATTTGCTGACGACCTTATTGTTAAAGACTCTGTCACTGGCGATTCGTCAACAATAAGAAAAGTATGCGTGTCGCAACATGTGTGTTGCAACTATTTTTGAGCTGATTCCTAACGATTGAACGTCGTTCAACAGATGTGGCGCAATATTAAGTCTATCTAGTCGCGTCTTGGCAGACATTGTGGCGGAATCGCTTACCCCGTCTGGCACTGAGGAGAATGCTCCCCATCCAGGCAAAATTATCGAATGTTACTATTGATGCAAATTACTTACTTCGAGTAGTGCTGGTTCCCATGAAACAGAGGCCAATCTCTCCTGTTGTGCTAGTGATCTTAGATGGCTGGGGGTATCGAGAAGACTCTCAAGACAATGCGGTCGCCCTTGCCAACACTCCCATCATAGACAGCCTATGGGCTGCCTACCCCCATACGCTGATTCGGACATCGGGTAAAGATGTCGGATTGCCTGAAGGGCAAATGGGCAACTCCGAGGTTGGGCATCTCAATATCGGAGCTGGTCGAGTCGTTCCTCAAGAGTTGGTTCGCATTTCTGATGCGGTTGAAGATGGCACCCTCTTGAGCAACCCGGCTCTTGTGAGCTTATGCCAAAACTTGCACCAGTCAGGGGGCAAGCTCCACTTAATTGGCTTGTGCTCAGACGGTGGCGTGCATTCCCACATTTCTCACCTGGCTGGGCTGCTTAAGCTAGCCAAAGAGCAAAATATCGACGATGTTTGCATTCACGCCGTGACCGATGGTCGCGACACGAGGCCGACCAGTGGAGTTGGCTATATTCAACAAATTGAAAGCTATATCGACCAACTTCAAATCGGACGCATCGTCACCTTGAGTGGTCGCTACTATGCAATGGATCGCGATCACCGCTGGGATCGGATTCAGAAGGTCTATACCATCATGACCCACGATGGTGAAGGCTCTGGGTGCTCAGCCCTAGAGATGTTGAAAGCGTCCTATGAGAACGAAATTACAGACGAATTTGTTGAGCCCGTGCGCATTGCGCCTGGAGCTGTAGAACCTGGGGACGGCATCATTTTCTTCAACTTTCGCCCCGATCGCGCCCGACAGCTTACCCAGGCGTTTGTCGCTCCTAAATTTGACGAATTTGAGCGCGATCGCATCGAACCTCTAGAGTTTGCAACGTTCACCCAGTACGACTCTTCCCTATCGGTTAAGGTTGCGTTTGAGCCACAAAATCTCAGCAATATTTTGGGCGAAGTGATTGCGAACGAGGGGCTAAAGCAGTTCCGCACGGCAGAAACTGAAAAATATGCCCACGTCACCTACTTTTTCAATGGGGGAATCGAGGAACCCTTTGAGGGAGAAGATCGAGAATTGGTTTCGAGTCCCATGGTGGCGACCTATGATAAGGCTCCTGCCATGTCAGCCGAGCAGGTCACCAATGTGGCGATCGGCGCAATCGATCGGGGAGTCTACTCTCT
Source organism: Elainellaceae cyanobacterium (assembly GCA_049647405.1). Classification (GTDB taxonomy): domain Bacteria; phylum Cyanobacteriota; class Cyanobacteriia; order CAKZMO01; family CAKZMO01; genus CAKZMO01. The sequence continues at coordinate 7,626 of JBARXP010000012.1, forward strand.
TGTCGTCATGAATTACGCCAATCCCGATATGGTGGGTCACACGGGCAACGTCGAAGCATCTATTGAAGCGATTGAGACGGTTGATCGATGTCTGGGCCGACTCCTGGGGAGCATCTCCCAAGCGGGCGGCACTAGCATCATCATTGCGGATCATGGAAATGCTGAGGTGATGCGAGATGAAGGAGGAAACCCCTGGACAGCTCACACCACTAATCCGGTTCCGTTTATTTTGATTGAGGGTGAAGGGCGCAAGATTCCGGGCTATGGCACCAATGTGGAGCTGCGCACCGATGGGCGGCTGTCTGATATTGCTCCGACGATTCTTGATATTCTCCAGGTCGCGAAGCCTGCTGAGATGACAGGTCGATCTATGTTTATTCCCCTCGACTTAGAGGTGCGTCACAATCGCACGCCAGTCAGAGTTTCTCTGGGTTCTAACTGATCATGAGCTGCTGGTCATTAGCCACTAATCATTAGCAGTTTCCCCTAGCGCATTCAGCCCTGTTTATCGAGGGGCAACAGAAGTTAGCAGCAATTCTCAGTTTGGCGAATTGGCTATCTGACTATGCTTTCGCCTCGCCCGCGAATAAATTGCGGGCTAATGAGTGAAAGCCCCGTTGGGGCTAAGATCTGTTGGCTATTAGTCCCGAAGGGACTTGATCGTCTGTAGCCCGCAATTTATTTGCGGATGTTGGAGCGCAACCATAATGAGAATTGCTGGTAAGTTAAGGCGATCGCTTGATCCTAGGATTTGTGTCACACCTTGTTTGAGTCACCGCAGGTCTCTGTGTTGATTTAGAATAGCTAAGGGTTGGGGTAAGATTCAGAATTGCGGAGATTAAGAAAGTACCGATGACGATTGTTCTCATTTCAAAAGCGATTTGGGCTTTTTCTGCCCTAGGACTGATTATTCTTGTGTTGCTCCACAGCCCTAAAGGCGATGGGCTTGGCGCATTGGGTGGGCAGGCTCAACTGTTTACCAGCACCAAAAGCGCTGAAGTTACTCTCAACCGAGCAACCTGGACGTTGACAGTCATCTTTATGGGACTGACGATTGTGCTGAGTGCTGGATGGCTGGGCTAAGGCGATCGCTCTTGATCGCAATAACAGTGGCGATCGTGCTCATGATAGCGGGTGGCGATCGCACGGTTCAGGCTATGAATGCGAATGCGCCGCATGGTTTCGATGCTCGCTGGATGATGCCAGACGCTCAAATTCATCCACTGCCTGAAGCGTTAGCCCAGTGGCATGACCTCGCACAGAGCGGCGACTACTTTGACGAGATTTCTCCAACCTCAGCCGGGTATCTGATCTGGCCAAGGTTTCCCATTCGAGTCTTTATCGAATCAGCCGCGACCCCAGAGACATCTAGCCCTCAGGTTGGGGCTTCTGTGCTTCAGAGATGGCACAACGCCGTGGTTCAAGGCGTTGATGCTTGGTCTACTTATTTGCCCATTCAATATGTCACAACAGCGCCAGAGGCCGACATTAAGATTTGGGCTTCGGCACCGCCCCTCCGCTACAGCTCTAATGGCGAGATCGAACGGGCACGCTCAGCCGAGACCCGCTACAGTCTCTACACCAGCGCCACTCCCATCCTTGATGTAGCTGCTGAAAATCTAGAGTTAGAGCAAGACGTTTTGCAAGAACGCCCGCAGCTTTTGCCAGCCTGCGAAATTTGGCTGAGTCCGGGGCAGTCTGATCAGCACATTGCCGCCACGGCACGCCACGAGATGGGCCATGCTCTGGGCATTTGGGGACACAGCCCCACGGCTTCAGATACGCTATATTTTGCCCAGGTGCGATCGCCCCAACCGATTTCTCCACGAGACATCAATACTCTCAAACGCATCTATGAACAGCCGACTCAGATCGGCTGGCCTTGGGTGCTGCGCCCTACCGAAACAAACAATGCTGACCCGTTGGTTCCCAAGGGATAACATTGCGCAGATAGGTTAGGACAGATGTTTTGTGTGGAAGCCGCGCAGTGCGCGGCTTCCACACAACATATTGGTTTTACATCAGCTATACGCATCCTTGAAAAGATCGTCAGACCTAATGCGAATGCTGGGTTTCAGACGATGAAGACGGCTGCTCAGGTAAATCTGAGGCATAGCTAATTTGATCAGACTGATAGCGAGGAGGCTCTATATGAATGTTGAGCCGGACAGGGCTATAGTTTTGTTCAAGCTGGTCTTCGACAGCCTCCGTGATCTGGTGCGCGGTTTCGACATCAATGGCATCAACAATCAAGTGCATCTCGATAAAAATTTGCCGCCCAACGACTCCCCGAGACGCAATATCGTGACAGTTCAACACACCAGGCACTTGCATGACAACAGCGTGGATTGCTTCAGGGGCGATCGCCATTTCATCCACAAGCCAGGGCAGGTTTTCGCGCACCACCGACCAGCCGCTCGAAAACACCATAATCGCCACAGGAAACGCCAGCACGACATCGAGCCACTGGAAATCAAACACCCAGATCCCGATAAGCCCAGTTAAAACTGCAATCGTGACCCAGACATCGCTCATCGTGTGATGGGCATCTGCAATCAACAACGGACTGCCAACGCTGCGACCGACATGGCGCTCATAAAACGCCACAAAAATATTGACGCCCAGCACAATCACCAAAAACCAAAGCTCAACCCCGGCAATGGTCACCGTTGCGCCCGGAGAAAAAATGCGGGCGATCGCCGTTTTCACAATTTCAAAACAGGCAATCCCTAAAAACGCTGCAATGCCAAGAGCCCCCACCGCTTCAAATTTGTGATGGCCGTAGGGGTGATCGCGATCAGGCTCTGGAGACGACAATCGGTTGGTCAAGAGCCCTAAAATGTTGTTTGCACTGTCGGTCACGCTGTGCAGTGCATCAGCAAACAAACTCAAAGACCCCGTTAAAAACCCGACCGTGGCTTTCAGTATGAGCACGACCAGATTGAGGATAAGTGTGATGATCAAGACTTTTTGAACTGTTGCTCGATTATCAGCCATGGTGCAAAGAAAAGCAGTAACAAAGATCTCATGATAGGAGAGATCCCATGACGCTGTTTGATAGGGTCATGGGAAGGCATTCAATAAAAGCGACATTCACCGTAAGATGATTGAGCGGAGAACTTCTATGGAGAATTTCCACTGATTCATGCGCCTGTGCATCATACGCTTAGCCGCCGCGTAGCCGTTAATGAATCTGTACCCATCGTTCACATCCGCATGGGTTTGTTGTTAGAAGTGATGGAAAAATATGGCAGACTCAACACTCAGTCTAAATCTTGTTGAGGGTTCAGTATCATTTAGTTTCACACGCGAAGCTGCTGAGCAACTTCAAGCCGAAATGGCGACCCTTCTCACTCGGCTCAAAGCCGTTGCAGTTCATGCGAGTAGCTCCAATAAAAGTCGTCCGGCACCGCAACCCAGCATGGAGTTTCGCCATGTTGGGGATATATTTCTCGAAATTTTCTGTAACCCCAATATTTGGGCGACTCCCTTTTCGGCCAAGGTGCTGATTACCCTTCGAGATGATCGGATTAAACTCACCACCGAAGCAGAACTGACGCGGGTGATCGAAGACATCCATCAATTTCTTGAGCAAACCGCTGCATGAGCGATCGCCCGATCAATGCCCGCACGTTCTTGGGCGGCTTAATCAGGCGACATCGATGAAGGATAGTCCACCGCACATAGTCCTTCGGTGATGGCAATCGAAGACATTGATGATATGGCAGCAAATCGTTCACCCATAGGCTAGAGAGCCTGTGGCAAAATCGGTTCCATACATCTCTGGAGTACCCGATGGATATTCTCAAAATTGCAGCGTTTTCAGACGGAAACACGGGCGGTAACCCTGCCGGAGTCATGATTGCCGATGTGCATCCCAACGATGCAGACATGCAACGCATCGCAGCAGAAGTGGGGTTTTCAGAAACTGCGTTTGCAGCACCCCTTGATACGGGCTGGCGAGTGCGCTACTTTTCGCCCGAGTCTGAGGTGCCTTTCTGCGGCCATGCCACTATCGCCCTGGGAGCTGCTCTGGCTCTCCAACAGGGAGATGGGGTCTTTTCTCTAGTGCTCAACGCCGCAAACATTACCGTAGAAGGCCGCCGCGATGGCAGCGTGATTTCGGCAGCCTTGCAGTCACCGCCGACTCGCAGCACGGCTGCCGATGATCAATTGGTAACCGATGTGCTCGACCTATTCGGCTATACCCAAGCCGAGTTAGACCCCAAACTTCCTCCAGCCTTAGCCCACGGCGGTGCAGACCATCTCGTCCTGGGTCTCAAAACCCGAGAGGCTCTAGCGGCGATGCAGTATGACTTGGCCGCAGGTCAAGCTCTGATGAACCGAGCTGGGCTGGTGACGATTTGCTGGGTCTATGCTGAAACTCCGCAGCACTTGCATACGCGCAATCCGTTTGCGTCGGGAGGCGTATATGAAGACCCGGCGACGGGGGCGGCAACAGCGGCATTGGCTGGGTATCTGCGCGATATTGGGTGGCCCCACGGGGGAGATATCCAGATTATTCAGGGCGAAGATATGGGGATGCGATCGCACTTACGGGCAGAGATTCCTCCGACTCTTGGCAGCTCGATTCGGGTTTCAGGCACAGCTCGAATCATGGCAGCGGCAGAGTAATGCTTGAGTGATGCTTATTCTGGCAGCGCAGCCCGTCAACACTGGGGCAAGACTGGGGCAAGATACTCCCTGTACCCACGGGCTAGGACATCGAGATATTCGCGACCTCAAGAGCTGGAACGTAGAAGCTGGAACCTAGAAGCTGGAACGTAAACTTACTGAAAGATTGCGCCCCGTGCTTTTAAAGAGGCTTGAAGGTCTGCGGGCAACGCCGATTGACCACTAAACTGAGCTTGATGCACATAAACTCCATTTAAGTTGGTCTGGCTCAAGTTGGCGTCTTGCAAATTGGCATGGCTCAGATTTGCTCCACTGAGATTTGCCACCGCTAGGCTGGCTCGATGCAAATCGCAATAACTCAAATCAGCGCTGCCCAGGTGGGCTCCACTCAGATCTGCACCGCCCAATTTGGCTCTGCTAACATTGGCTTCACTCAGTTCTGCATCGGTCAAATCTGCGCCTCGCAAATTGGCGTAGCTGAGATCAACATTGCTCAAATCTAAACCACTGAGACTTGCACCTCGCAAGCTGATGCGGCTCAAGTCTGTCTCGACGACTAATCCTGCTCGCTGAGCCAGGTCTAAAAGATTGCTAGTAGGCGCATCTAAAATAGCTTGAATGGTTTCTCTCAAGTCATCTTCGTCTAAGGCTGGAGAATTGTATTTTGCCGTGGGCAGATGGTCAGGGCACGCATGACACAGCTGTAATCGGCACAGATGAGGACTCAGGAGCGAATCATGCAGCGAAATGGCTAGCCGTCGCTCGATGATGCCGTGCTTGTTGGGGGTGATGTCGTGTCGCCATAGCCCTTCGGCATCGGTAATGCAAATATGTTGCGCAGTAGTTTTGGCGATCGCCATCAGCGACCACGACGGTTGTTGGGCGAGCACCTGCCCGACTTTTACAGTGTGAATTGCACCGCTCAACAGCGCGTCTGAAGCCGAAAAGATGGTAAAGGTTGCGGCAGACGGGTGACCCGCAGCATCACATATAGGTTCAGAGCCCGCGAGCTGAAACGCCCCCTGCTCAGGAGTCGCGAGAGTTTCCGCTGGAGTAAACTGAGCATCGGTCAGACTCATCGTTAAGGTGGCTTGGGCGATCGCCATCTGCACCTTGCCGTCGCCTAAGTCTTGCCAATGGTCACCTGCCGAGAGCGACACGTAAACATCAAAGATTTCGACCCCAGACTTGCCATGATCATCTGCCCCATGGGCCGATGATTGAGAATCATCGGTAGCTTCGACCTGAATCTCAAGACTGAGCAGTGAAGGGCATCGATTGTCTTGCTCAATGCATTGTAGAGAAGATGAAACAGACGACTGCATGAAAACTCCAACCCGACGGTTTCGAGGTAGATACATCGCCCAATCTAAAACCACAGTTTAGAACGGCGATCGTGTCATGTCCCCATAGTGGGAATCGTTTTTATCCTATCACTGCTGCTCCTGTGACCCAACTGTGATGGTTGATCCCCATACAAAGCGACATATTTAGCCCAAGAGTTGAAGACGTAGAAATCGCCCAAGATTTCTCAGCATCCCATCCACACTTCAACATCAACAAGGGAGCACCCCAGTGTTGTGATTCCAGTGCGTGATGGCATCAGCATCTGGCTTCTTCTCATAGAGAGGCGTTGCCATCATGGGCAAAAGGCTCACACTGAAACAACCCATCAGCTTGCATCAGCGGGATGCTTCCAATCGATGTTTCTTAGATTTCTATCTTTCGTGCGACGGATAAGAGATCACAATCAGTTCATAATCAGGATGACTAGATGACTATTGGAAGTAATATGTCTCTAAAAATTACGCCTAATGTGGATTAGCGCTTTAGATTCTTTCAATCCTTGAAGCGCGATCGAAAGGGTGTCATCTGCGCTGTTCGCCTGCCCGCAAATGAATTGCGGACTAGTATGAAAAGCCCACTGGAAGTGGGCTGATGACCTTGCAACATTGTCTCAGTCCGTTTTAACGGACTTGCTACCCATAGCCCACAATTGATTTGTGGGAGTTGCAGCGATCAAGGCGAAGCCTTTCGTACAAATCCATTCAAATCCATTCAAATCAGGCGTAAATTATCACTAAGCTTGCAATAGTTCTGTCCTCTTAACCTTTGCGGAGATTTAAGATCTGTGGTTCCTCTACGCGACGAAAATCCGATTCAAATCACTCCCTATGTCACCTATGGGCTGATCGCCATCAATATCTTGGTGTTCATCGTGGAAATGATTATCGCCGCGACGGGCTCTCCTGACATGTTAGAAACGATTTTCTATCAGTGGGCAGTGGTGCCAAAACAGCTCACAATCAGCTTCTTGGGCGACTTTTCTCTCAACAACCTGTTGGAATGGGGCACCTTAATTACGTCTCAATTTCTCCATGCAGGCTTCTTTCATGTTGGCGGCAACATGCTTTATCTCTGGGTGTTTGGCAACAACGTCGAAGAAGAAATGGGGCCGATTCGGTTCCTGACTTTTTACCTCGGATGTGGGGTATTAGCCTCTCTGGTGCAGTGGTTCTTCGCGCCTGATTCGACGATTCCGTCGTTGGGAGCCAGTGGGGCGATCGCCGGAATTATGGGAGCCTATATCTTCAGATATCCCAAAGTCCGAATTCTGACCTTTATTCCGATTGGTTTCTTATTTCTCACCCCGCGCATTCCCGCCTTTCTATTTCTGGGCATCTGGTTTCTCCAACAGGCCGCCTACGGCGTCACGAGTCTCGGCGTCTCCACAAACGTCGGCATGGAGAGCGGCGGCATCGCCTACTGGGCTCACGCTGGGGGCTTCGTGTTTGGAGCCCTCCTTGCTCCTCTATTTGGGCTTTTCGACAGTCAAAAAGAGGATGAATCTCCTCAGATTTAAGACGAACGACTGCTCGTCGGTCTATCCCTAATCAGCGCTGTGAATCTCTCGTAAAACTGCCGATGGGTATCACCTCCGAGATTCGCAAATGGTCGAATGAATGGGGGTTATGGCATCGATTCCATAAAATGATCCTGGGTGTATATGGCGATACTTGACGCAGGCAACTGGACAAAGTGGCCCCCCATGATCTGATCGGGTAGAGTGTCTCCTGCCCCGTTCCATTCAGATGCTGACGAATCTAGCTGTTTTGTCCAGACTTCGGGCGGAATTTCAAGGCTGATCATGGGTTTGGGGCTAAAGTTCATCAAGATGAGCACTGCCTCTTGATGTTTCCAGCGACGAATGGAGAAGGTGCGATCGCGCTCACTAAAATCGACGGCAATGCACTGGCGATCGAAATGCTTGAGCGGAGGCAGCGATCGCCGCAGTTGAATCAGCCGCTGATAAAACTTCAGCAAGACTCCATGCTGGTCTTGGGTGCGCTGCTCCCACCGTAAAATAGATTTCTGAAACGTGTCGAGACTAGCGGCATCGGGGGGTTCTCCCAGGGCATGGAGGTCAGCAAATTCGCGCTTCCGTCCGTCCCGCACGGCTTGAATCAGTTCCTCATCGCTGTGGCTAATGAAGTAGAAAAAAGGTGCGTCGTCTCCATACTCTTCTCCCATAAACAGTAGCGGCAGGGCGGGAGCAGTGATCACGGCTCCGGCTGAGAGTTTTAGAGCATCAAAGGATATCAGTTTAGAGAGGCGATCGCCCAGCATCCGGTTGCCGACATGGTCGTGGTTTTGGGCAAACGCAACAAACTGAGACGGGGGGCGATCGCTGATATCATCGCCATGATACCGCTGCCGAAATTGAGAATATTGCCCGGTATAGGCAAAGCCCTGAGTCCAAGTGTTAGCAAACTGTTCACACCGCCCAAAGTCTTGGTAATAATCTGCCGACTCACCCGTGAGTAAGGTATGGAGACTGTGGTGAAAGTCGTCACACCACTGGGCGTGAATGCCGTGCCCCCCCTGATTGCGTGGACGAATAACACGGGGATCATTGAGGTCGCTTTCTGCAATTAAGTAAAAAGGACGATTTTCTTGGCGGGCCAGATCTGTCACCCGATCAGTCATATCCCCTAACAAATGCCTCGCGCTACAGTCGTAGATGGCGTGAACTGCATCGAGCCGCAATGCGTCAATATGAAACTCGCGCAACCAGTAGAGCACGTTCTCTAAGGTAAAGTTGCGCACCGCAGGGCTGTAGGCATCGTCATAATTAATCGCGCTGCCCCAGGGGGTGCGATAGCGCTCTGTAAAGTAGTGGCCAAACTCGTGCGTGTAGTTTCCTTCGGGGCCAAAGTGATTGTAGACCACATCAAGAATGACAGCGATGCCTGCTTGATGGCAGGCATCGACCAGGGTTTTTAAGCCCTCAACCCCGCCATAGGAATGCTGCACCGCATAGGGATAGACACCGTCATAGCCCCAGTTGCGATCGCCCGGAAACTGAGCCACGGGCATGAGTTCAAGGGCATTGATGCCGAGGTCTTTTAGCTCCGCCAGTCGAGGAATAATCGCGGCAAACGTACCCTCAGGAGTAAACGTGCCTACATGAATCTCATAGGCAATGTAATCTTCTAGCGGAATATTATTCCATGCCCCATCCTGCCAATCAAAGGCCGCATGATCCACAATTTTGGAAGGGCCGCTAACGTTCTCTGGCTGAGCGTAAGAGGCAGGATCAGGACAGGCAATATCGTCATCTAGCCAATATCGATAGAGATCGCCCGGTTTTATATCTGATACTGTTGCGCGCCAATATCCCCATTCGTCAGGCATAAAGGGAATTTTTCGAGATGGATGCGTCAGCAGTTCAAGGGTGACGTTTTGCCGGACGGGAGCCCAGACGGTGAAGTCACAGTAGCCATCACCTTTATATGTTGCGCCGATCTGCATGGCGATCGCCTCTCAATGTACAACTTGAGTTTTCACCATCTTGACTTCAGTGATTTAGAGATCAATGGGCACAGGAGCTAGAGGTTAAACTGGCACAGCCAATCGATGCTGCCCCCATTCTGCCCCGATGCTGCATTAACGCTGACTTGATCACTGACAAAAGAGCGATCAACAGGCATGACTAGGGTGCTTGCTTGCCGATGACCAAAAGGTAGCGCCGAGGGAACTGGAGACAGGTTTGAGTCGCTGACTAGGCCGTTTTCGCAATTGGAGGACGGCTGATGGCGATACAGGGTTGAACCTGCTCCTGTTTCTGGAGCTGATGCATGTGATTAAAGAGCTTCCAGCAATAGTGCTCTGGCAACCCACAGGTGATGGCTCCCCGCATCACAACGTCGAAATACCAGTCATTAGGAGCATATTCTTCTGTGAGCTTATCTAGCACCGTGTAGGTGCGAACCTGCTGGTATCTCTGATTGTTGAATTGCACCTGAATCATCTCGTGACCATAGCCTTCTTCTCTCTCATCTAGGCGATCGCTCAAGTGCCACGGCAGTCGATAGAGCACCCCCTGCACATGGGCTGTAGAATCTTGAATGATGTCTAAAACGCCACAGTTTCGCCGCTTCGACTTACGAAAAAAACCTAAGCGATACCCGTGCAATAGGGCAGGGCCAATGACGTACGCATGAGTGGCTTCCCCCAGCGATCGCTTCAAATCTACAGGGCACATGCAAGAGCCGTAGGCAAAGTAATCAAAAAACTGACCAGAGTTAGGCTGATCGTAACTGAAAGCCTGATGGGTTCTAGAGAGATGAAGGTCAGACGGTGCGTGGGTCATTAGACAGAATGGCAGTGGAAAAGATGACCAATCAACGTGAGAAGGGCAGACAGTCAGATCAAGACCTCTACAAGCTTTATGCTAAAACTGACCCCCTAAACCGGGTTCAGAACAATAGCTTCACGATGAATCATTGCCATCATAGCTGATGACTGAGCTGCTTCTAGCATAACCCGTTCGGGAAGCAGTAGATCTCAGGTACTGAGTAGACCTCGAATGCTGAACCTAAACTCAACGTCGCTCATGCAAAATTGGGCAAGCCGCAGCAGTGGCTCGCCTCTAGCCTAAGGCTCAGGGCTAACGATTGGGTCGTCGTCGCTGGAGGAACTCTGGAATATCTAACCCAGGCTTGTTATCTTTTTCAGAGGATGGGTTGCTGTTGCTCAACGACGGAGCTGTCGCAGGCCGCTGACCCAGTGGCGAGACGCGCTTGCTAGAAGAACTGGTCGAAGCTGGGACACCCTCTGGAACAAAACCCGTCGCAATCACGGTAATTCTCACTTCTCCCTGGAGGCGATCGTCAATCACGGCACCAAAGATAATATTGGCGTTGGGATCAACAGCCTCGTAGATAATCTCAG
>JBARXP010000013.1:0-21559 GCA_049647405.1 Elainellaceae cyanobacterium
CAGAAAAGCTGACCGAGTCTCGCCCTCTGGGGAGCTGATATCGCACAGAGCGAATGGCCTTGGGATGACCAACGCCGTCAAAAAACTTGAGATCATAGTTTCCAGCATCTAATGCTAGAGTCTGAACTGTAGGTGTCGCTAAAGTTGCGGACGGAGATTTTGTGGTTCTACTTTTGGGAGTACGTTTTTGCCGAGTCGCTGTAGCCATGTGAATCCCTCAACTTCCAAATGGGTACATATATACCCAAGAACAAGAGTACTATAGCATTTTCTTTGGAAAAGTCTAGCTAAAATAATTCCTAAAATTTCTCTCTGTTCTGCATCTTTTCGCAAAGAAGACTGAATCTTCCTTCTCTACTCCCGATTTGGCATACCGATCGCCATTTGTCCCTAAGGTTTGGTCTTGGGTGAACTGGGATGATGTGATGCTGATTGGGTATGAGCTGTTGGGCGATCGCCCTGACTAGAGTAACGGGCGATCGCCAGCAACAGGCTTGTGACTCTCAGTTTGTTCTTTCCTCCAATTTCTTGCCCAAATGAGAGATAGAGATTGGAGGCATGACCTGAGCGGTGAGATTAAGACTCAGGCACAGGAATCTGTTTGATCACGGTGCGCATGATCTCGCCAGGATGGGATGGCGACGGCAGCGGCGCTGACCACTCATAGGGTTTGGCAAAGCGGGCGTGGTGCATTCGCCGGATAAACTGCTCGACCACAAGGGGTTTGCCCACGGCGATCACCTGTATCTTTTCGGCGTGGTTTTCGTCGCAGCGCAAGCCTGCCTGCGCCACGGGTGGGCGCGAGCCTGGGTCTGAGATATTCATGATGTGTAATACTCCTGTTTGGGTTTTGGTTTGGTTTGATGGGTCAACAACAACACCGCCAAAACACGCAGCCACCCCACGCCCACTGAGCTGAACGCCGACGAGCCATCTCCGAAGGGAAATCGCTACAGGCTCAGGCTCAGGGGGTGCAACTGTTGGCAAAGCGGGGTGGCTACAGGAGGGTACAATTCCCATAGCTTCCAAGCTGCTTGTACCAGTTTGGGGGTTAGCTCTCCGGCTCGTGTTCGTACCACGACTGGAGAGCGCTACGCATGTTTAGCGCATAGTGGCAGATAGTACAGGTTTTGGGCTAAAAAGACAATAGCCTTCGGTTTTTCGTAATTCGTCCATCATTGGCGATCGCCATTTGTAGGGTGGGCGATCGCCCGTGCCTACCAACGGAACATGATTTAGACGTGAAAATTTTTTGCATGATGGGCACGCGTTGCTTTGCCCATTCTACCGATCGCGCGGTTAGAATTTCAGGTGACAGCAGTTTTTCCGAACGCCCATGCCTGCAACGACTCCATATATTTCTCGGCCTCAGACCAGCGCGTTTCTTCAGGCGTTTGCGGATGGATTGAGGCAGCCCGCAGAATCTCCGGTGGTGTTTCATGTGTGGGGCATTGGCGGAGTTGGCAAATCGACCCTGACTCGCAAGGTGCAAGAAGCCCATCCCAAAGCCACGTTTGCGAGCGTTTCGTTTGGCCTGACCGAAGAGATTGAAACGCCGATCAAGCTGATGGCAAAGCTCTATGGGCAGGTCTTGCCAAAGGAGCAGTGGTCAGAGTGGTCGGGCGACTCCTTTGGTATGCTTTACGAGCAATATTGGGACACCATTCATAAGCTCGAAACGGAATCTGTCTCTGGGCGCGGCACAGTTGGTGACGAGCAAATTGGGTGGACAAAACAAATTCTGAAAGCAGGTGCAGGCTTTCTGGGCAATCAGCTTGACTTGGAAGACGAACCAAGAAAACAGCTCAAATCCGCTGCTGACACAGTCGTTGACGTAGCGGCTGCATCTTTATCTCTCAACGACAGCCTCAAGCAGTTTTTGCAGCGGCATAAAGCGACCAAGAAACAGAAAGAGCTGCAAGCCCTGATGCTTGACCCGATTCCTCGTCTTACGGAAGCTTTTGCGGAAGGGCTTCAACAGCAAGCCAAATCAAAGCCGATTGTTTTGATTCTCGACACGTATGAAAAGGTGTCGTCTGATCTGGATCTGTGGCTGTGGCGATCGCTGTTGGGCAACCAAACACTCCAGCCCCATGCGGTGCGGCTAATGGTGGCGGGGCGACACTGCGTTTTGAAAACCGAAGGCTGGCGCAAGCTCAACCAAGATCGACAACTGGTTTATGAGCAACCGATTCCTCGGTTTGACGAAGACCAAACCCGAGACTATCTCAACGCCATCGACATCACCGACCCAGCCAAAATCGAACAAATTTTTCGCGTCACCAAAGGACTGCCCTACTATCTCGACTGGATTCGGAAAGAGAAAGAAAAAGGCAACGAACCCGACTTTTCTCAGGGCAATGACGAAATCGTCAATCTATTGCTGCAAGGACTCAACTCGACCCAAAAACGAATTGTGCAATATGCGGCATGTTGTCGCAGCTTTGACCGCAAGCTGATTCAGCACGTGATGGAAGCGAACGGGTTAGACTTTGCCACCGCAGCCGATGAGCAGATGAACTGCTTTGGCTGGTTGGTGCAGCGCAGCTATGTGGAGCGGGTTGCGGGTAAACACCGTCTGGATGATGTAGCGCGAGATGTGTTTCGGCTGTCGCTGTATCAAGATGATCGGGATGCCTTTGAGCAAACGAATGCGGTTTTAGCTGCATATCTTCAAGATGCCTCAGACCGAGAAGTGCCGCCCGACGGACTCTATTCTGAAAAGTACAACAACCCCGACTGGCGCAAGCTGAGAGCCGACTGGCTTTATTACCTGATGTTTAGCCGCAGCTCCGACAGTCAGCTTCAGTTTCGCAGCCATCTGCTCGAAGCTCGTCACTTTGGACAAGATGAGGTGGTGCAGATCCCGCTAGATGCTATTTCAGCGGAGTTTGAGTTAGATGAGCATGAGTTGGTAGCTCGCAAAGATCGCCCATTTCTGAACCGGATTCGGCCTGCGGTGGAGTATGGGTGGGCCGTGTTGGAAGAGAAGCCTGTTGATTATCCATACAACGAGGAAAGATATGGCTTGACAAAGCAAGCGACGGATCGTGCCATTCGAGAGTGCCTTGAGAAACCAGAAGAACTTCAAGGGTTAGCTAAGTTTTCGGCTCTGTATTTTCAGTCGCGGCGCTGTGTAGAGAATCAAGCTTTTGACTGGTTGCAACGAGCGCAAGCCCAAGCAGAGACGCTGGTCACGCTAGATGATCCTGACTTTAGTAGTGGATTATTTCTTTGGGAAATTGGGAATGCGCTGGATGACTTAGGCCGCAAGGAAGAGGCGATCGCCGCCTACGATAAAGCGATCGAAATCAAACCCGACAAGCACGAGGCGTGGCACAACCGGGGGGTTGCGCTGTCTGCCTTAGGCCGCAACGAAGAGGCGATCGCCTCCTATGAAAAAGCGATCGAAATCAAACCCGACAAGCACGAGGCGTGGTACAACCGGGGGTTTGTGCTGTCTGTCTTAGTCCGCAACGAAGAAGCGATCGCCTCCTACGACAAAGCAATCGAATTCAAATCGGACTATGCCAGTGCTTATTTCAACAAAGCCTGTTGTTATTCTCTCTGGGGCAAACCTGATGAAGCGATCGCATCTCTAACTCAAGCCATTCAGCTTGATCCTAAATATCGAGAACAAGCCAAAACCGACAGCGACTTCGACACCATTCGCACCGATCCGCGATTTCAAGACCTTGTGAACGATTAAAACCTCGGATTTCAGACTTTAGATTGGGGATTTTAGATTTTGGAGAAAGCGTTGTTAGGGCGCATCCTGCCACTCGCTCGACAGCCGCCGATAATTAAAATCTATCGCCGCCGGGTGGCACGACACACAGCTACTCAGGTTCACCTGTTCCTCAAACTCCACCGTCGGATGCAGCGCCTTAAAATAGCGAGAATTTCGCACGCGATAAGGAGTCGCCTCATCCTCATTGACAGGGCGCGAAAAATATTCGAGATATTGCCAAATCAAAATCCGTCCGGGGTCAACCAAACGCGGAATCTGCACCCCATAATGCTGAGTATCTTGCAGCAGATCGACCCACGTTTGGCTCGGCATCACCGCTGGCGGCAGACCCACATGGCACGTCGCGCAATTTTCGAGATATAGCTCATGGCCTAACTGCAACTGCGGCGGCACCGGATCAACCGTGCCTTCGACCTTGAGAGCCGTTGATATTAAAGCTGTTGAGCCTAACCCTGCCGTTTGAGACCCCCCATCACTCAGGTTGGCGATCGGTTCACGGGTAGGCTCCATGGCAAGAGACGCCTCACCCTGCCACAAGTGGCCCACCGTTAACCCCAAAACAACACAGGTCATAAGCACCACACCCCGCGTCAACCATCGCTTGACGATTCGCTGGAAGCTAGATTGTGGAGGAGCAGACGGTTTTTTCATGGTGCTGGATTCCTGTGAAGATCGGGTCGAGTGGTTTGGCGAGAGCAGACTCTACTCAACCCATGCCGAATCTTATCGCATCCGGGAAACTTTGCTGAGGAGTGAGGGGGACAGTTTCTCCGTGCTGACGATGTTTGGCTGCGTCATCCATTGCACAAAATCAAAAATGATCACTATGATTGACAAAATTACGGATTAACAAAATTACGTCTGATGTGAGTTCGTTTGCTTCGAAAAGCTCTGTCTCAAGCGCTGAAACGTCCGCAAATCAATTGCGGCCTATAGGAAAAAGTCCGTTCAAACGGACTAAGAGACATTTGAGCGGACATTAGCCCACATTCAGTGGGCTTCCCACCTTAGCCCGCCATTGATTCGCGGGCGGGTAAACAACGTAGCCAAAGCTCTTTGAGCATGTTTCGACGATTGAAAGCGTCCAAAACGCTAATCCACATTAGATGTAAATTAGATTGAGAGTCTAGAGCGATTTTTGTGTTTCCATCCTTCAGCGAGGTTCTATGGATTGCAGCTCCGTTCAGTTTTATATGCATAACGCTGACCCCCTACCAGGGCAGCCCTTTCTCGATTTTGAAGCCCTGCTAGAGCTGTTTCGCTGCGCTGCGTTTTGGGCGCGCGATCGCCAAATTGATGATCTCAAAATTGCCGTTGCCAACAGTCGCCCCGTGGTTAGCGCAAGAGATGGCGATCGCCTGATTGGCTTTGCCCGCGCCACCTCTGACGGAGTCTATCGCGCCACCATTTGGGATGTCGTCATTCACCCTGACTATCAGGGCGCAGGCTTAGGGCGCAAGCTCGTCGAAACCGTGTTGATGCATCCCCATGTCAACCATGCTGAGCGAGTCTATCTGATGACGACTCATCAGCAAAAGTTTTATGAGCGCATCGGGTTTCAAGAAAACAACAGTAAGACTCTAGTGTTGTTTAATCATGCCGATGCAACCTACCGCGATTCTATAGAAATTCTGACTCGAAATCGTTCTCAAGAATCATAAGTTACGTCTGATGTGAATTGATTTGACCCGAAAGCAGCAATTCTCATTATGGTTACGCCCCAACACCCGCAAATAAATTGCGTGCTACAGACGATCAAGTCCCGCAAGTCCCGTTGGGACTAATAGCCGACAGCTCTTAGCCCCAACGGGGCTTGTACTCATTAGCCCGCAATTTATTCGCGGGCGAGTCGGAAGCGTAGTCAGATAGCCAATTCGTCAAACTGAGAATTGCTCAAGTCACTCCTCTTGTCACTGGCGTGATTGAGCAGAATCTGTTGGGGCATCTTGGCTTTGGGAGCCGAGAGCCGCGTATTCTGCCGGAACAGCGTATAAAAAGACAAACCACCACAGCAAAACAAAGACCACAACGGGCAACACCAGCCACCAGCGCTGGGTCAGCCACCAGATGCCGCTTGGCACCATCAGCCCTGTTAACACAATGCTCCAGGGCTGGCACCACCAGGGCTTCGTTTTCCACATTGACGGGGGAGAAGATTGACTCATAAGGGTATGGTTATGACGTGTAATGATCTCTAAATGGGGCACTAAACGGGGCACTAAACGGGGTAAATGATCGGTCATCAACTCTCGGCGGTTACACCGTGAGATTCATTCGCCTCGACCAGAAAATAGGTCGGCATTTGTCCCTTGCCTTTCACCTCAATCGCCCCCCGTGGAACGCAGTGAAACTCGTGTCGAATTTTTTGGTACGTAGACTCGGTGACTTGAATGCTATTGGCGATGCCGCTGCTCTCCATGCGGCTGGCGACATTAACGGCATCTCCCCAGAGGTCGTAGATAAATTTTTTCATGCCGATGACGCCTGCGACCACGGGGCCTGTGTTGATGCCAATGCGAATTTGGATTGGATATTCAGACTCAGAGGCAAATTGTTGAGCTTCTCGCAGCATTTCTAGGGCGATGCGGGCGATCGCCTCGGCGTGGTTGGTTTGCTTCAGCGGCAAGCCGCCGACGATCATATAGGCATCTCCAATGGTTTTTATTTTCTCTAGCTCATATCGATCAGCCAAAATATCAAATCGAGAAAAGAGCTGATTGAGCAAGTTTACAACCGTTGTCGCAGAAAGGTTAGACGAGAGCTGCGTAAAGCCGACGATATCAGCAAAGAGAATCGTGGCTTCATCAAATTGTTTGGCGATCGCTCCCTGATTTTGCTTGAGCTGCTCTGCGATCGCTTTGGGCAATACGTTAAGCAAGAGCTTTTCTGACTTGTCTCGTTCTAGGGCTAGAGCCGTTTCCATGCGCCTGCGCTCTGTGACATTGCGCACAATGAACACGACCTCATCTTCGCCATAGGCCACGACTCGCGCTTCATAAAACCCAGTTTTTTCGTAGATTTCGAGTTCGTATTCTAAAACTTGAGTCTCACCAGTCGCCAGAGCCGCTTGCATGGTTTCCATATAGCGTTGAGCTAGCTCTTGGGGCAAGACCTCAAAAACAGTCTTGCCCAATCGATGCTCAGCTTGAGGCACCAGCAGGTCAATGCCTTTGGCCTCAATGAAATCGACATAAACGCCCTCAGCATTGAGCACAATGATTAAATCAGGAATCGCTTGCAGGAGCGATCGCATTTTAAGCTGGCTTGCTCTCAGCTCATCATCCATGCATTGATGGGCTGAGTAGACTTGACTCAATTTATGTTCAAGCACCGCAATGTGTTGCTGGAGGTGATGAATGTCTGAAGAACTGGGTTCAGCGGAGCATGGTGACGATTCAGAAGATGACATGAGACTAGACCTGATGAGTGCGTTCTTTCAGGAGAAGCAGTCGGAAGGAGAATAGGGAGTAGAGTGTTGAGCTTAAGGACTTTGGCAAGGACTTCGGCGTCATTAAAAACCAGGGTTTAACTCATCGGATAGGAAGAAGAGTCTGCTAAAACGTCCGGATGGCGATCGCGCGATCTGAGTGAATGAATGAGGTCTTCCATGCCATAGCGTCAAGAATAGGATCTGCGAGAATCGCTGCTTCGGCAAGAAGTTGCGATAAAATCGGTTCCGGAAATAGTTCTGGAAACAGTTCCGGAAACACAGGTTTCTAAGACCTAATGGGAACAAACGGTGGGGGATCGCCTTCAAGGAGCCTTGCGCCGAATCTTGACCCGACTGCTTGACTGGGCTGCTTGATCAATAATGCCCTGCGCGACTCTACTTTGAGCTTTAGTTCTGCGAATACGGTTTCCTCACATGATTGAGGCTAAAGGTTAGAGTAGAGCAGGTCAGCATCAGCGATCCGATAAGACCAACCAACAGCAGGATGCATGGGTTAGAGATTCGGATAAACTGGTGGTCGGACGTAGAAATATTTTGTTGCACATTAGCATTTTGATGTGGTGAGGGTGAAAAGACTGATGAGACAGCGAACACGTAAAAGCTTAGCGGTGTCTCAACTGATGCTCTTGATGGCAAGCCTGGGTGGGCTAGGTGCGGTTGAGACGCTAGGCGGAGATAGGGCGATCGCCCAAGATGCTGCCACTGAGGGCGAAACAGTGGTTCCTGGAGCATCACAACTCCTGGCTCCGCCATCGACTTCTGTCGCTCCAGCAGAATCTAGACCCGCGCCTGCTCCGAGTCGTCCGGCTGCGACAGCAGCTCCCGAAACTTTCTCGCCTGAGCCGTCTTCGACACAGACCAATCCGGCTCCAAGATCGGCGAGCCCTTCTATCGATCTTTCCACTGTTGATCCTGAGTTTTCGGTCAATGGAAATTCATCTCAAAGTCAAGGCAGTCAAAGTCAGGGCAGCGCTTACATTGACACGACAGACTACGGCTTAGGCGCAACCCCATTAAACCCATTACCTTCTGTGGTGCTCTCAGAGCGTTCTACCGGATGTAGCACGGTGATTCGGCAGGGGCAGTCGGTGCCGGGTTCTATTTGTAGTGGAGCATCAGGCCAAGGTTCCTTGGCTCGAACTGGCGCTCAAGGCTCTGTGGTTTATGGGTCGGCTCCTGACGCATTTCAAGTTGGGCCTCTTAGCATTGGCCCCAATGGCATTCGCGTTACCCGCAGCCTCAACATCAATGACTACTACAATCGCACCCAGCGACCTAGCTCGTTTGCAGGCAATGGCAACAGCAATTTGATGTTCCCATTGTCAGCGCCTGCCATTGTCACATCGCCCTTTGGCTGGCGGGTTCATCCCTTATTCGGCAGTGCTCGAATGCATACGGGCACTGACCTCGCAGCTCCGATGGGTACACCCGTTGTGGCCGCCTACTCAGGCCGGGTGACGGTGTCTGACTTTGTCGGTGGCTATGGCCTGACTGTGGTGCTGCGCCATGACGAGCAAACCACTGAAACACTTTATGGTCACTTGTCTGAGACTTTTGTGCGCCCCGGAGAAATGATTGAGCAAGGCGATGTCATTGGTCGGGTAGGCAGCACGGGCAACTCGACCGGGCCTCATCTTCACTTTGAGCTGCGTAGACCTAGCGGAAACGGCTGGGTTGCGGTCAATACAGGGCCGTTGATGCAGTCGGCGATCGCCCAAGTGCAGCAGGGTCTTCGCCTTGCCGCTGACGTTGAGGAGCAAAGCGACGATCATCTGATTGCTCTAGACATTCCAGACTATCTTCAGGGGGGCAAAAACGCCGTGAAATCTCCTGAGTTAGACGAAGCTCAAGAATTGTCGAAGGCTCAGTATGAGCGATCGCTCACGATAGACGGGTCTGAGGCTCCGTAGTGCATGTCGTAGTGCATGGCATTGCAGCGATGGACTGATCAGGATAAACAGAGCAGGATCAATGAGTTGATCCTGCTCTGTTGTAAATTAGCCCACGGTTGCGCGAATCATCATGTACACGGCTAGAGCGATGAGCAACAACCGGAACAACACTCCGATGAGCTGGTCGGGAAGTTTTGGCAACAGCCGCGAGCCAAATTGAGCGCCCAAAATGCCCCCAAGACCGAGGGCAATGCCTGGAATCCACAGCACATTATTGTTGAGCGTGTGCTGCACTAATCCTGAAGCGGCGATCGCCACAATGGCACCTAAGCTGGTTCGCACTGCTGCTTTAATCGATTCTCCTAAGATCAGCATCTGGAGGGGAACCATGACCACTCCTCCCCCCACACCAAACAGTCCTGACAATAGACCCGCCAGCAAACCAATTCCCATCATTGGCACAAAGCGGTAGTTCCCTTCAGAAGAAGGTGGTTCACCGGATTGAGCCTCATGCTCTTGTGTGATCTTGGCGGCTGCTTCTCGTTCTCGCTGCTGTTCTCGCTTCGCGAGCTGTTTGCGCAACCCCATCAGGAAGATGGTGACGAGCAGCAGAATAGCAAACCCCAGGGACAAGAGGCGATCAGAGAGGCGATCGCCAATCCATGCGCCCACTTGAGCCGTCAAAATGCCGAAGGCGGCTAAGTTGAGAGACGCTTTCCAATTGAGTTCCCCGGCTTTTAGATTGCGCAGACTTCCTGATGTGGCGCTAAGGAAGACCCCAATCAGACTCGTGGCTGTCGCCTGAATCGTCGTTGCGCCAGAAAAAATCAAGGCCGGAACTAGCAACAACCCGCCACCAATGCCGAGCAGCCCCGCCAAAACTCCTGTAAAAATTCCAAATAGCAGCAACAACCCCCATCCGAGGGGTGTATCTAAAATCATCAACTCTCACCCGTGACTCTCAAGCCGTTGTATTCGTCGCATACGTCTATCTGCTTAGGATTTATCGGTCTGGAAAGAGCCACACGATATGACTCGACCCTAAACCCAAAACGGATGCAGGTAGGACAAAGCGCTTGCTGATAATACCTCAGATACGCTTTATCTCAGAATTTAACGCGCGATCGTGATCCGACAGTCTGAGTAAGATTTGCTCATCATTAACCAAGAGTCATCAAAGGTGGGGGCGCAAGATGATGCGCTCCCGCTGAAGCTTCATATCTACGGATATGGGAACCGATACAGGAAAAATCTGCTCAACCCTTAGCTCAACCATTAACAGGGCGATCGCCTCGCGCATGTGTCCGCCCAACGGGTCTAAACTTCTGTTAGCTCTATGATGTTGCCATCGGGATCATGGGTGAACAACGCTGGGCGACCCGAAGCACTCATTTGAACGTCGCATCCGTGGTCTAGCAAATGGGTTTTGGCTGCGGCGAGATTGGCGATCGCCAACGCAATATGACGATTGCGGCCCCACTTTTCAGCATTGTGAATTCCAGAAGGAGTCGTGTCGTCTTGAATCAGATGGAGCTGATAGTCGCCAATCTGGTACCAGATACCTGCATAGTTGAGGGCGCGATCGCACCGAGACAGCCCCAGCACGTCTTCATAAAATTGGGCAGACTTCTCCAGATCAGACACCAACATGGCGACATGGAGAGGATGGGTAATCTGAACCGACATAGACATTTCCTCACCAAATCAATTGGACAACAGCCGTAGGGTGCCGTTAGGCGTAGCCGTAACGCACCACCCTATAAAGCTTCGATGCGTTACGCTGCCGCTAACGCAATCTACAAGTAATTAAGACCACGACTTAGAAAAGGCTGGGGGCGATCGCCCCTGACCCTATCATCCAGTTAAACCTATAAATTTCCGTTTACAACGTCAACTTGGCGATACAGAGCAGAAGTCACTGGAATTTTCTATGAAAGGCAAAACTGTCTTACTGACAGGCGGCACGGGCAGACTGGGGTGGGGTGTCATCCCCGATGTCATCGCCCAAGGCGCACCGACCACCAAACAGGTGACGTAGGCTGGGCGATCGCCAAATTGTCCCTTTGCTATGCTGCATTCATACCGTGATCCGGCAGAATAAACTTGAGCTGAGTGATAATCGAGGGTCGATGTAATGTGGAGATCATTCGATTGTCATCAAGCTGCAATCATCCGCTCTGTGGCATGAAACCAGGCTTGGGATCATCAGATCGGGATCATCTAATCCTGACTATTCGAACAATGAGCTGAATTCTGTCATATATGTCCGGTACGTTCTGGCCCCCATTTTCTCTGCGCTATGTCTTCTATCTTCTGTAGCAACGGTCATGAAAACCCTATAGACAGCAGCTTTTGCCGATTTTGTGGCGACTCACTGACTGCCTCCACGAGTGACTCTCAAGATCCTGCTCAGCCGCCGTCTGAGGCTCATTCTGTGCCCAGTGGCGCAGCCCAAACGCCTCTGGTGGGTTTTCGCTATCGCATCTTGAGGCAGTTGGGCTATGGCGGCTTTGGGCGCACCTATTTGTCAGAAGACACCCAGCGATTTGACGAAAATTGCGTCCTAAAAGAATTTGCGCCTCAGGTCGAAGGCATCGACGCGATTCGCAAGGCAGAAAGTTTGTTTGAGCGAGAGGCGGGGGTGCTCTATCGGCTCAAGCATCCTCAAATTCCCAAATTTCGGGAGCTGCTGCGGGCAGAGTTTGAAGGGCGCGATCGCCTGTTTCTGGTGCAGGATTATGTCGAGGGATCAACCTATCAAGAAATTTTGGACGAGCGACTGCTCCAGGGCAAGACCTTTGCAGAACCCGAAATCATGCAGTTTCTCAGCGAGCTGCTGCCTGTGCTCGACTACATTCATCGAGTCGGAGTGATTCACCGCGACATCGCCCCCGACAACTTGATTTTGCGAGAAGACGATCAGCTCCCCGTGCTGATTGACTTTGGCGGCGTCAAGCAAGCCGCTGTCACCGTCGTGTCAGAGCTAGGACGAGCCCGTCGCCCGGAACCAAAAGTGACCCTGGTCGGGAAACCCGGATTTGCTCCCTATGAGCAGCTTCAGGAAGGGTTGGTCGAGCCTCACTGCGATCTCTACGCCCTAGCCGTCACCGTGTTAGTGCTGCTGACGGGGCAGCCTCCCCGCGACTTGCTCAACACAGAATCGATCTCTCATTGGGAACAACAGGTGCGGGTAAGTCCAACGCTGAAAACGGTGTTGCGACGGATGTTGAGCGATCGCCCCCGCGATCGCTATCCCTCAGTTCGAGATGTGCTGCACGCGTTGGGAATGTTGCGCCTCAGTCCAGCAGAAGCGTCTGCGTCTACGGCCAATGCTGGTGTTGCGCCTGCGGCACCGATTCCTCAACAGCCGATTCCGCGACCTGCGTCTCCTACCTCTACCATGCGCACGGTGGCGGTGGCTCCGGGTGCGCCCCGTCCTGGTGGCTATGGTTCTACGCCGACTGAGGCGATCGCTACGCCTAATGCGGCAGGCGTTCGGCCTCCGATTTCGACGCCACCTCCATCGGCATCTCTGCCTTCGTCAGGAGAGTCTTCTGCCTCTAACCCGCTTCAGGGAATTTTTGCCTTTTGTCTGATTGTGGCCTTGGCAGGCGTGGGAGCCTGGGTGGGCTACCGCTGGATTCCTGAATGGCTGAATTTGAGTGACACCGAAAACGTTGCGGGCGAGCTAGATCCCCCTCCGGGTGGCAGCGATTTAGACACGTCATCCTCACAATTTTCGTCAGACGAGGAGAAGCGAAAAAACGATCTGCGATCGCGCCGAGATGCGCTCAGCATCGATACGGGAGTCTTGGTTGATCTGACCAATGCGGTGTTTTATGCAGAAAACCCCAGTCAGCAAGGCCGAGCGTTGACGGAAGCTCCTGACGATGCCCAATGGCGGGCGCGTTGGGATGCGATCGCTTCAACCTGGCTCGATCGGCTAGAAAATCTGCTCAGTACCGATGCGCGGCGGCAGCTCGGAAACTACGGCCAGGGCGATCGCGAGCGCTGGAAGCAGGCAGTCAATCGTCTCCATGTCAGCAGCAGTGCCCTCTACGACTTGACCGATGCCAAATTCTTTCAGGTCTTCCCCGATCTGCGCGACCAAGACTTTATCGATCGCCCCATCGGCCAAGTCTGGCACGGCATTGCCGCCGATCAGGTGGGTGCGATGCAAGCGGGTCAAACCTTAGAAGACATCCGCTTTGCTCAAGGTGCAACAGACTACAAAACCTCTGGCACCCTTGCACCCGGAACCGGGCAAGTCTACACTCTGAACGTCTCAGAAGGTCAAGTGCTTGATCTCCAGCTTGATGCACCGCGCCGCGCTCAGCTTTCGCTTTACGTGCCGCGCCCGACAGATGAGGTTCCTCACTTACTCAAAGACTCCCAGCAGCGCTCATGGTCAGGCACGCTGCCCCAGTCGGGGTATTACGAGGTGTCGATTGTCACGAGTGGCGATCGCCCGATCGATTATCGGCTCGATATTGAGGTGAAATCTGACAAGTAGGGCGCATTGCGTTTCTACGAGTAATAGTCGCAGTGCGTCACGGATAGGGCGATCGCCTGTTTGCTCAATCGCCCGGTCACTCCGGTCACTCGGCTCTAAATTTCGCAGCTCAAATCCCCCGACTTCTGGCTAAACAGCATATTTTCCCGATAGTCTACCGGGCAGTCAATAATCACGGGCACGTCTTGGTTGAGCGCTTCTTTTAACGTCGGAATAAAATCAGTCGTGGCCTCAATCCGGTAGCCAATCAGCCCCATGCTTTCTGCAAGTTTGACAAAGTCAGGATTGCCAAATTTGATGTTAGTAGAATGGCCATAATGGTTGAGTTGCTTCCATTCGATGAGGCCGTAGCCGCCGTCGTTGAAGATGATGGTGACAAAGGGAGTTCCGACTCGCAAAGCAGTTTCGAGTTCCTGGCAGTTCATCATAAATCCGCCGTCACCCGTCACCGCCACGACCTTTTTGTCTGGAGCCACCAGCTTCGCCGCAACAGCCCCCGGAATCGCGATCCCCATGGCGGCAAACCCGTTGGAAATCAGGCAAGTATTGGGGCGATCGCAGTGATAATGGCGTGCCATCCACATTTTGTGCGCCCCGACATCAGAGATGACAATGTCTTCTGGCCCCATCACCTGGCGCAGGTCATAGATTAGCTTCTGGGGCTTGATCGGAAACTGGTCATCTTGCGCGTACTGCTCATAGTCAGCCCGAATCTCTGCTGTCAGCTCTAGGGCTTTTGGGTCTGGCTTGCCCTGGCGACTGGCGCGTTTTAGAAGTTCTAAAAGAGAATCTGAAATATCGCCCACGACCTCTGCAATGGGAATATAGCTGCTATCGATCTCAGCAGGCATTTGACCAATGTGAACGATGGGAATCGTCCCCTCTGGGTTCCAGCGTTTGGGCGAATATTCCACCAAGTCGTAGCCTATGGCGATGACCAGATCTGCACTCTCAAAACCACAGCTAATGAAATCACGCTGCTGAAGGCCGACCGTCCAAAGAGCCATGCGATGGGTATAGGGAATTGCCCCCTTCCCCATAAACGTATTGGCCACAGGAATGGCCAGCTGAGTTGCAAACTCGGTCAGGGCATCGCTGGCATTGCCTCGCAACGCCCCATTCCCAACTAAAACGATGGGATTTTTGGCTTTGGAGATCGCCGCCGCCGCCTTTTCTAGGCTTTTTGCCGAGGCGTAGGTTTTTTCGCGGGTGTCGATGGTCAACGGCATCCCTGTGGCGGGCATGGCCGCAATATTTTCGGGCAAGTCGATGTGAACCGCTCCCGGCTTCTCCGTTTGGGCAATCTTAAACGCCCTGCGGATAATTTCGGTGGTGTTGCTCGGACGCACAATCTGGGCATTCCATTTGGTGACCGGAGTAAACATGGCCACCAAATCTAGATATTGATGAGACTCAATGTGCATCCGATCGGTGCCCACCTGTCCGGTAATGGCCACGAGGGGAGCGCGATCGAGGTTGGCGTCGGCCACGCCTGTCATTAGGTTTGTTGCGCCGGGGCCAAGGGTTGACAGGCAAACGCCAGCCTTGCCCGTGAGCCGACCGTAGACATCGGCCATAAAGGCCGCACCCTGCTCATGGCGGGTTGTGATAAATCGAATGGGGGACTCGCGTAAGGCTTCGAGCACCTGAAGATTTTCTTCTCCAGGCAGCCCAAATAGGTACTCTACGCCTTCATTCTCCAGACATTGAACGAGTAATTCCGCTGTATTCATCTCACCTTTTCCTTTGCTCCGGCCTATCGGGTGCTTTCCTATTCCGGATTCACCTCTTGTTCTGCGTTGCTCTGCTGCTGTTTCACTCTGGCTGGGCAGTCAGGGCTCTTCTCTGACGAAAAAGGAGAGCTAAAAGTGCCCCAAGGGCAACTTCAACGTGCTCTCCTTTTTCTTTGACTTGAATTCGCTTGAATTGAGTTGGCTTGAATTGAGTTAGCTTGAATTGACGGGAATGCTGCTGTGGCTTGAAACGTTTAGCGTGATAGCTATGAACTGATATCAACACAGCGATGTTCCACATCAGTTCATATCAACGGTGCAGTCAACCCTAGGGCTAGTTCACCCAAACAGTTTTGATATTGACGAATTCATGGATACCGTACCGTCCGAGTTCGCGGCCATAGCCAGATCGCTTGATGCCACCAAACGGCAGGCGGGGATCAGACTTCACCAGACTATTGATAAACACGGCTCCCGCTTCGAGGTCGCGAATCAGGCGATCGCGCTCTGAGTCAACCTGAGTCCAGGCGCTGGCTCCTAGGCCGAAGGGAATGTCGTTGGCAAAGGCGATCGCCCCACTGATATCAGGAACTCGAAACAGCATGGCAACGGGGCCAAAGAACTCTTCTTGTTCAGCGGGGGTGCCCGGTGGAATATCAACCAATAGCGTTGGAGGATAAAAGTTGCCGCCCTTGAGCGAGTCATCAAGCGGCAGCGTCTCAACCGAGCCGCCGACTAGAGCCGTGGCTCCAGCCCGGAGACAAGCCTCGACCTGTTGCACAATTTCATCGCGAATGGCCGGAGTCGCCAAGGGGCCAATATCGGTGTCGGGATGCAGGGGATCGCCCACCTTGAGCGCTGCAAACTTGTGGGCGACTCGCTCAGTAAACTCATCTGCGATCGACTCCTGCACGATGAAGCGCTTGGCCGCAATGCAAGACTGGCCGTTGTTGAGCATCCGAGCGGTGACCGCCGTAGAAGCTGCGACTTCTAAATCTGCGCTCTCCAGCACAATGAAGGGATCACTGCCTCCCAGTTCTAACACCGTTTTCTTAATATCTTTGCCCGCTGCCGACGCGAGACTGGCTCCGGCAGCTTCACTACCTGTGAGAGTGGCGGCCATGACTCGCGGATCACCAATCACAGAAGCGACGCGATCGCCCCCGATCAGCAAAGTTTGAAAAGCCCCTTCCGGAAAGCCCGCTTGCTTAAAAATAGACTCGATGGCGATCGCACACTGGGGCACATTAGACGCATGTTTGAGCAGCCCCACATTGCCTGCCATAAGAGCCGGAGCCGCAAACCGGAAGACTTGCCAAAAGGGAAAATTCCACGGCATCACCGCGAGCACGATCCCCAAAGGCTGATAGGCGACATAGCTTTGAGATGCATCGGTGCTGGCATATTCATTCGCCAAAAACTCAGCCGCATGGTCGGCATAGTAGCGACAGACCAAGGCACATTTCTCAACTTCGGCGATCGCTCCTTTTAGCGGCTTGCCCATTTCGAGAGTCATGAGTTTGCCCCACTGCTCTTTGTTCTCTTCTAGCAGGGTGGCGGCAGTTTTGAGCCATTGGGCGCGCTGCTCAAACGAGGTGAGCCGATAGGTGCGGTAGGTCTGATGCGCCAGGGCAATTTTGTCGGCGATCGCCCCTTCACTAATGGGATTAAAGGTTTTGAGGGTTGCTCCGGTGGTTGGATTAATGGTTGCAATGCCCATATTCCTTCTCCTGTTTTTATCCTTAGCTGGTGATACGAATCATTTAAAATAGCTTTTCAATGTCTCTTAAGCGTTCTTATTGAAAGTGCAGATTGAAGATTGAAGATTCTTGTTTATTTTTTACAGATTACCCATTGGCCATTATTTTTTATTTTGTCGGAGTGTTTACAACGATCATTTGTTTACAGCGATCATTTGTAGCGTGCTCAGCTTTTGAGCATTGCCCTCCAGCTTTGGCTAGGCAAAACCATTAAAGACAGCTTCTCCAATGGTTTTGAATATTAATGCCTGATAGAAGGTCGAGGGTTAAATCGAGAAGCAAAACGTTGCACGTCGCTGATACGTAGACCAGCGACCTGTGAGTAACCCGTCAGTAGGTAAATACTGGAAATACTGGGCAGCATTTAGCACAGGCGACAAAACGGAATTGACAACATCAATTCCATCATTCAACTCGATTAATTCTAGAAAGAACATCCCTCGAAGATAACGAAAGTTATTTGCAATTCCCTCAAAAATTTGTAAAAGTTTTACTAAGCACGTAGCGCTATAAAAGTGAGAACTGCTGATCATGATGGAAGGGGCGATCGCCCTTAATGCAGCAGAGTTATAGGGAGACTAGGATGTTGGTGTTGCCGCAAGTAAGATTGCTCGTTGTAAACTAAATCCCCCATATTCCTCAAGTCTAAGCTAAAACAGTAATAAGAGAATTATTTTCCGTATCAAACGACACAAAAGTCTAGCCGTTCAAAAAACAATCGAACGGTTCACATCGCTTTATATCAGGAGCACCCAACAGGAGCCTCCCATTGCCCCTGCTGTGGGTGTTTGATTGCGGTCTATCTATCAGATGAACGAATTATATGTTTCCGTCTCGCCTTTCCCAAAATTCTGATCTCCAGTATGGAGCTGTCGTCTATGCGCCGGGTTGGTCATTTTGCTATCGGGTTGTGTCTGGGCCGTTTTGCCGAGTTCACTACATTCAGTGGCGCGGACTTTTAGCCTGCACCTCATTCGATTCTCCGGCCTATTACAGTTATCTAATTCAGGTGTTGGGCGGCAGAAAAGTGAGGCGGTTGCGAGTTCGACAACAGTCTCATTCGCGTTCTTAGCCCACCACGGGTAACGATGAGCAATCTGCCGATCTAGCCTCAACTCTTGCAACAGATCGTCAAAATATCAATGAGTCCGCAGGGAAGGGCGATCGCTTTTGCTCCTACTGCATCCATAAACCTCAACGCAATGGGATCAAGCGATGACAGGCGCTCACGTCTTCGCAACGTGTGATCGATTCGCTACCGAGGGAGACGATTCTTCAACACTTGATTGACCCACTGAGTTAAAGCACCTTTTCAAGAAACTGACAGGCCCGCTCACTCTTCGGTGTGCTGAAGAAAATTTCGGGAGTCGCATCTTCGACCAAGCGCCCCTGATCGAGAAACAGAATTCGATTGGCGACTTCGCGGGCAAACCCCATCTCATGGGTCACGATCGCCATGGTCATGCCTGAATTGGCCAAGTCTTTCATCACATCCAGCACCTCCTTCACCATCTCAGGGTCAAGGGCAGAGGTCGGTTCATCAAAGAGCATGATGTCTGGCTCCATAGCCAGGGCTCGGGCGATCGCCACCCGTTGCTTTTGCCCGCCTGACAACTTAGAGGGAAACGTTCCGGATTTTTCTAGCAGCCCTACTTTGCTCAGCAGCTCTGAGGCTTTAGCCTTGGCCTCAGACTTGGGCACATTTTTAACGCGCACAGGCGCATAGGTGACGTTTTCCATCACCGTCTTGTGAGGAAACAGGTTGAAATGCTGAAACACCATGCCAACGTTCTGACGAATCGTCATCACATCGGTTTTGGGATCAGTGATCTCCTTGCCGTTGATGGTGATATGCCCCGACGTTGGAATTTCTAGCAGGTTAATGCAGCGCAAAAACGTCGATTTTCCTGACCCCGAAGGGCCAATCATGGCGACGACCTCGCCTTTGCCAATGGTCGTCGTGATCTCTTTGAGCACCTTGAGCGCTCCAAAAGATTTGTAGAGGCGATCGACTTGAACGGCGATCGCGCCTTCAGGGGCAGCTCCATTTCCGTGTTCAAGGGATGGCGTTTGATCCATCATCGGGGGTCAGATCTCCAGTCAGATTTACAAACAGACGTAGACTCCATGAGCCGTTCAGACTCTAGCTGCTGCGCTGGAGTCGATATTCAAGAATCGATGCAGCCACGGTCAGCGTCATTACCAACGCGTAGTAAATGACCGCAACAATCAGTAGCGGCTCAAAATAAACATATTTCTCAGCCCCAACAATTTGGGCACGACGCAACAAGTCTTGTGCACCAATCGTAGACACCAGGGCTGAGTCTTTGAGTAGGGCAATCGTTTCATTGACCAGCGCGGGCAAAATATTTTTGACTGCCTGAGGAAGAATGATGTCGAGCATCATCGGCTGATAGCGCACTCCCAGAGACATGGCAGCCTCAGACTGGCCTTTGTCGATCGCCAAAATTCCTGCTCGAATCACCTCTGAGATATAGGCTCCAGAATTGAGTGCGAAGGTAATCACACCCGCCTGAAACCCAGAGATATCGTAGCCAGTTAGCTGTGGCGTCGCGAAGTAGATGAGCGACAGCGTCACCAACAGCGGCGTGCCTCGAAAAATCGAGGTATACACCATGCCAAACCAATACAGCGGCTTAAAGCTAGAGATTTTGAAGAGGGACAAAATCGTGCCCCAAATGAACCCAAAAACCGCAGAAAGAGCCGTGAACTTAAGCGTAATTAAGATGCCGCCCAAAATATATGGAACTGAAGGGGAGATGCGCCCAAAGTCCAGGTTAAACTCGGCCAATAGGTAGCCCTGCTCCATCAGTGGGCTAGTCCAATCCAAGATCATATTTTCCGTCTTCCTTTCATATCGTTCACATCTTCCCCAACAGACAAATTTTCTGGCGCTTACTCAGCCGCTTCTTGCCCTTCGTAGTACTCTTCAAACCATTTGGTAATCAGCACCTCTAGTTCTCCAGAGTCTTTCAGTTCTGTTAGCTTGGGGTCAAACTCGGCTAGCAGAAGAGAATCTTTCGGAAAGGCGATCGCCGAACCCGATGCCCCATCGGTCTCTAGCGTTACAAACTCCAAGTCAGAATTATTGGCAATGTAGCCTTTCGCAACCGTGTCTTCGACGATGGCTGCATCAAGACGACCCGCCTTAATCTCTTGCACCAGTTCACTGACCCGGTTTCGGGGTTCGATGGTGATGCCCTCAATGGTCTCGGCTTGCTCTTTAGCCTCATTCTCTTGAATCGAGCCAAGCTGAACTCCAACGGTTTTGCCCGACAGGTCTTCATAGCTCTCAAAGCCAGCCCCTGCAAGAGCAACAATGGTATTTTTAGCGTCGTAGTAGCTTTGTGAGAAATCAACGCTTTCCTTCCGCTCTTCGGTTGGAGTCATTCCGGCCATTGCAAAGTCTACGCGGCCTGCCTGTAGCGCAGGAATGATGCCGTTGAAATCCATATCCTGAATTTCAAGTTCGTAGCCTAATTGTTCGGTAATGTATTTTGCGATGTCAATGTCAAAACCAATCGGTTCTCCTTCACCTTCACCTGTGGCCGTTTCATAGAACTCATAGGGAGGATAGTCTGCCGACGTAGCCATGACGAGTACTCTGCCTGCCTCGGTTGCAGCTTCCTCAGAGTCAGAATTAGACGAAGCACAGGACGTCATGACAAACACAGTTGCCAGTGTCGCCAACACCATAGTGAAAATAAATTTGAGCTGTTTCATAGCGTCCTTATTCAATACGACGGAGTATCACGTTAATAAGAGAACCACTTTACGCGAAGTGGCGTTAAAAATGCACGTTTAGATTAAGCGTAATGGGGCTAGTTCATTCACAAACAACAATCTGTGCCATTGCGGTTGAACCTGCCGTTGCGGTTGAACCTGCCGATGCGGGGGCAAAACCTGCCTTTACTGTGACGATGGGCGATCGCCCTCATCTTGTTCACCTCAAAACTTCACCCAAAAACGCTTCAGGCACTGAGCGTATCACGCTCCACCTTAGGATGCGATATCTATCGGTAAAGATTTATCCATGACCATTTATCCATGAGTACTTAGCCATGACCATCTATCCATGAATACTCAGCTATGAAATGTTGCCTCTATTCGCAACACCCCGAATTACTTTGACAGTAGATGCAGGCTGAATACGTGTCCTATGCTACGGAAAAAAGATTACATGGCGGAGTCAGAACCTTTGGCTTAAGGCACGAGGGTTAAGACGAAAGCAAAGAGACCTTGAGCGCCTCAGCCTAGCTCGTCTTCTCAGCAATTCTCAGTTTGGCGAGTTGGCTATTTGGCTACGCTTCCGACCCGCCCGCGAATAAATTGCGGGCTAATCAGTGAAAGCCCTGTTGGGGCTAAGATCCGTCGGCTACCAGTCCCGAAGGGACTTGATCATTTGTAGCCCGCAATTTATTTGCGGGTGTTGGGGCGC
>JBARXP010000014.1:0-9092 GCA_049647405.1 Elainellaceae cyanobacterium
GCGCCCCAACACCCGCAAATAAATTGCGGGCTACAAATGATCAAGTCCCTTCGGGACTGGTAGCCGACGGATCTTAGCCCCAACAGGGCTTTCACTGATTAGCCCGCAATTTATTCGCGGGCGGGTCAGAAGCGTAGCCAAATAGCCAACTCGCCAAACTGAGAATTGCTGCATGTCTGCACTACAGCCTTTATATCCTGTTCGTTTGAACAACTTGCTATGGCCACCTGGATAAAAGAAACTGACCGTGCTTTCTACTTGATGGAAGCTAATTATTACATCGACAAGATTGCGAAAGAGCCTCGTCCCGAAGGGGTCGGGCATCCGGGAGAACGACAACTCTACCTCAGTCAACTGAAGGCTTGGCTCAGCAACCCGGCAGACACTCCGAATGCCATGGTTGTTGCCGTCGGCATCAATGCAGAAGAGCCCAAGCCCAAGCCGCAACTGACGCTTGACGTGCCTGAGTCAGTGCAGGTGAATGAGGTCTTTTTGATTCGGGGGCAGGCTCCTCAGGAGTATGCTGGGCAACTAGGTGATTTGCTGGTCGAAGTGAACGGTACGTTTCAAAACCAAACTCCTGCCGTCGATTCCAAACCAGAGGTGTGGGATGACGGCTCATGGAGTGTCGCGTTTCGGTTTTTGACACCGGGCGATCGCACCTTGCGCATTACCTTTGGCACCCTCAGCAAGACTTTTACCCTACGGGTCGAAAGTGCCGCACTCAGCATTACGAGCAGCCTCAATGTAATGGCTGGAGAGTTTTTTGAACTGTCTGGAGTTGCCCCTACTCCTATGGTGAATCAAAATGTGAGCCTTTATGCGGTCAGCGGCGGCCAAGACTATCTGCTCTCTGCTCAGGAAAAAGTCAACTCAGATAGCACCTGGGTGATTCCTCGATTGCGACTGCTGGGATCAGGCGATCGCACCATGAAAGTGACCGTTGGCAGTGCCAGCAAATCATTTACGCTGAAGGTCACATCGACACGAGTGATTCCCTCGGGGAGTACGGTGCCTGAGGTGCAGCTCAACGCGTCTAATTATCGGACGATTAGCTCATCTGTCTTGGGGCGAGTCACATTCACAGGGGGCTTTATGGAACCGTCAGGGCATGGCCTTAAGCCCGTTTCCTACGCTATTTTTTCAGACGACCCCAGTCGCATCAAAACGCTACCCTCAGCCCGTCGCAACTGGGGCATCGACTATGTCGTGCAAGACGCTGGCAAGCCTATTCGAAACTGGTATGCCGGAAAAGTGATTAAAGTCGGACTCGAACGAGGCTATGGCAATCGCTGCTATGTCCAGTTTGGATTTACCTTTGCTTTTAAGGGGCGATCGTACGATGTTTATGGAGCCTATGCTCACGCCCGCAGTTTCTCCGTCAGCGTCGGCAACATCATCCGCCAAGGAGAAGCCATTGGGGTGATGGGGGGCACCAGTGGCTCAACCTTCACGTTTCCAGAACATGTTGATTTTCGGCTCTGGGTTGTGATGCCCGGTGCAATGGTAAACAGTTCTCTCTCAACCGTGATTGTGGATGTCAGCCCAAATGTGATTGAGGCATCGTTGCGGAATTGAGCGATCGCCACGATCGTTTCAGCCTCTCGTTTTGAGCTATGGCCGATGAAGATAAAGCGGATGAAGGTAAAACTGCTGAAGATCAAGCGGATGAAGCTAAAGGTGTGAATGGGCTAAAGGCGAGCCCGAATCTTGAACGTGTAGTCGCTACCTGGCTCTAGCTGGTAGTCACAGCGTTCTAAGAATCGACCTAGGGGCTCTCGAATCAACGCTCGCCCTAAAGACGGCTGCACCGAAAGATGGCCACCCTTAAATCGCCACTGAAACTGCCACGAATATTCGTTGGCCGTCACCTCTCCTTCGAGTCGTCCCTGTGACCAAGATTGATGAGTAATTCGAATGTAGGCTGTTGTTTCGGGAAGGGGCTTAGAACTCACGAATGTGTCTCAAAAGCTTGCTAACGTCTCACAATACCTGCTTTGTTTGAGGAGACCCGAGCACCTTACACCTCCCAGTGACATATTCACCTAGCGCACGACTCGGCCTACCCGTTCAGCATCAGGTTCAAGCACCCACAATACTAAACCCTTCCGAACACGAGTCAAGATAACTTCGTTACCTCTTTCTCTAAGTCTTTGCGCTGCACGCTTTGCTTTTTCGTCTGTGTCGAAAAACTTGACTAAGACGTAGTACTGATCTTCATAGATCAATGCTCCAACCGGATGAGACGAATCAGGGAGCACAACGTGGCAGCGGTCGAGCGCTTTCTGGGCGAAAACGGGCAATGATTGGGGTGAGGGCTGTCCAGATAGGTCTGACGACATGCTGTTTATCATTAGAAGATTGTTGTCTTGAAGCGGCCTCTCGTTATTGGTGAGAGGGTTGGCGCTGCTATGGGAAAAAGGGGTTTCCACCGTTATTTCAGGGTTTTAATCACCTGAGGCTCTCATCCAACCTGAAAGAGAGTCTAAAACTAAAATCCCTGAACTTAGCCAGATAGAACCGCTTCAAATATTGTTACATTTTGAGGAGAAAGCTCCCTAAATAGCGAACCATTTTTTGTAGTCAGCTTTTTTATGGTAGCCCCTCAATCTTAAGAAAGGCTACCACGTTCTGCATGACCTATGATTCGGGCGTCTTCTGTTGGGTGGCTCAATAGACCAAAATTGAAGGCGCTCGGGTCAATACTCTATGCTTGCCCCTTGGGCGTCAAAGGCTTCACCCAGGCGATTGAGAGCATGAATATAGGCTGCCGTCCGGTGAGATACGGCGAGATCAAGGGCGATCGCCAAAATCTGGTTGGTCTCTTCCACTATTTTTTCTTGCAGTCGTTGGTTGACATCCTTTAACGACCAGTACATGCCTCCCCGGTTTTGTACCCACTCAAAATAGCTGACGGTGACACCGCCTGCATTCACCAAAATATCGGGGAAGACCTGAATGCCTTTGGCTTCAAAAATTTCGTCTGCGTCAGGAGTGGTCGGCCCATTGGCGAGTTCAAAAATGTAGCGCGCCCGAATGCGATCGGCATTTTCGGCGGTGAGCTGGTTTTCTAAGGCTGCCGGAGCCAAGACATCAACATCTAGTTCGAGCAATTCTGCATTGCTAATCACGTGATGGTCTACAACATCGCAGACCGTTCCTTGACAGTACACCGCCTTGAGGGTGCGACTTTCTTCTTTGAACTGGCGAATGCTGAGAATATCAAGCCCTTTGGGGGCATAAATCCCTCCCTTCGAATCGCTAACGGCAACTACTTTGTAGCCTGCGCGGAATGCGAGTTCTGCAAAGATTGCCCCAACATTGCCAAACCCCTGAATGGCAATGCTCGTATTCTCAGGGTGTTGCTTCTTCAGCTCTAAGACATGATTCATGACGTAGAAGCCGCCCATGGCCGTGGCCGTGTTGCGACCGAGGCTGCCGCCCATGACGACGGGTTTTCCGGTGACAACAGACGGCACCGACTGTCGCTGAATGATGCTGTATTGTTCCATCATCCAGCCCATGATGACGGAATTTGTGTACATATCAGGAGCGAGAATATCGACATTAGGGCCAATGAAATCGGCGATCGCATTGATATAGCCTCGGCTCAACCGTTCGAGTTCGCCGCTAGAGAGCTGCTTTGCGTTGACGGTAATGCCGCCTTTGCCGCCTCCAAACGGAAGCCCCAGAGCAGCACACTTAAACGTCATCCAGAATGCAAGCGACTTCACCTCATCTAGCGAGACATCAGGGTGAAACCGAACGCCCCCCTTGGTCGGCCCACGGGTGTCGTCGTAGCGCACCCGATATCCTTGGTATACATTGAGGGTGCCGTTATCCATACGAACGGGGATAGATACCGAAAGGCTGGCCTTGGGATAGGTGAGATGGGCGATCGCATCTTGAGAGAGATTGACATATCGAAGTGCTTTGTTGAATCGTTGGCTGGCTTCGGTGAAGAGAGAATGACTCATGATAATTACTTCAGGTCTTACTGGCCTGACGTGACAGATTTAAAGGGAATGAACGAGACAATGAGAACCCAGATAGGTGATATCTGAGTCAAGTGATGAATGAACGAACGATGAACGAACGAATTTGGCATCGTGCGCTGGCATCAAATGGGATCTGAGCAATGTGCCGACAGAGTGGAGACAAGCTACTGAGTGACGGGCGGAAGAGACTCTGAGACATGCTCTGAATCTTTCGACCGCCGTCGATCGTGGCTATCGTTTTCCGTTGGGTTTTGGCTCAGATGAGGTGAATCTGGAAAACGCAACGATGATCGGAAGACTGCTAAGACCAAAAAATCGATACCAAATAATGGCTTCTTGTTCGATCATGCCTTCAATTTTGTATATTTTGATACAAAATTTTGAATTCTTAACCAATTGAGCTAGAGTCGTTTCTCAGGTTGTTTGTGGAGGCCGCTATTGCCAGGTGCGCACTTGCCGATCTG
Organism: Elainellaceae cyanobacterium; assembly: GCA_049647405.1. Lineage (GTDB taxonomy): Bacteria > Cyanobacteriota > Cyanobacteriia > CAKZMO01 > CAKZMO01 > CAKZMO01. The sequence continues at coordinate 4,463 of JBARXP010000014.1, forward strand.
ATGCTAAACCAGAGAGGAGAGCAGTCTGCACGGGCGATCGCCAATGACTGTTCGACATGCTGATTGTTGATCTCGATGGGTTCATGATGTCCCTTGTCACGGTGAGTTCTGCTGGGCTGTATTGCAAAGCTGGAGACTTTCACATCGATCCGTGGCGATCGGTGGATACCGCTCTGATTACCCATGCTCACTCAGACCATGCCCGTTCAGGCTCAGCTCATTATGTTGCCACAGGAATTTCGCAAGGCATTTTGCGAAAACGGTTGGGAGAGACTATCGACCTGCATGAGGTGACCTATGGCAACCCGCTCAAGCTAGGAGAAACCTGGGTATCGTTTCATGCGGCGGGGCATGTTTTAGGGTCGGCTCAGGTGCGTATTGAACACAAAGACGAAGTCTGGGTTGTCTCTGGAGACTACAAGCGGTGCGCAGATCCGACCTGCGTTCCCTTTGAAGTGGTGCCCTGTGACGTATTCATTTCTGAAGCAACGTTCGGGCTTCCCATCTATCGCTGGGACAGCGGTGAAGACATTTGCCGCCGCCTGTATGACTGGTGGCAGAGCGATCAGGAGAGAGCCTCGATCTTATTTTGCTATGCCTTTGGCAAAGCCCAGCGGGTCTTGAGCGAACTGAGAAAATTTACCGATCGCCCCGTCTATGTTCACGGCGCAATTCAGACGCTGAACGCCATCTATCGAGAGGCTGGCGTTCCCCTTTTGGAAACGATTTCTACTTCAGACATGCCGCGCAATCATTCTTACCAGGGCGAGCTGATTTTAGCTCCACCCTCAGGACATCGCTCATCGTGGATGAAGCGCTTTGCCCGCCCTCAAACTGCATTTGCCTCAGGCTGGATGGCGGTGAGAGGCGCACGACGCAGGCGTGGCTATGAGCGAGGTTTTGTGTTGTCTGACCACGCCGATTGGAAAGGTCTGATTCAGACGATTGTGCAAACGGGGGCGAAAAAAGTGTACGTCACCCATGGGCAAACCGATGTGCTGTCTCGCTATTTGCAAGAATGTCATGAGATTGACGCATCACCGCTCAAGACTCTATTTGAAGGGGAAGGCGACATTTGAATCGGTGGCGATGGAAATCGGAGTGTGGCAGTTTTTGAGCAGGAGCGCGAATCGTGGGGTTGACTGTGGGATTGGCTGTAGGATTGGCTGTGGGATTGAACTTTGATCTGCTGGGCGGCGATGAATGGATGTGGGGGCAGGTTGCGGCAGCAGAAGTCTGGACAAAGAGTGGGGAAGTGCTGGGCGATCGCCTAGCCTCTGCAACGTTGACTCTGCCGTCTTTTTTAGATTGGGGAATCTGCCTGGTTGTTTTGGCCGTGTATGCGGCGATCGCCCTCCCCATTGGCTTTAAGACGGGGCTACTTCAGCAAGAGTGGGTGACCCATCCTCAAACCATTGTCGGCACAAGTCTTGTGGCGCTGATTTTTCCGTCGATCTTCGAAGAGGTTGTGTTTCGGGCACTGTTGCTGCCTCATCCCTCAGAAGGTGCGTCTCCTGGGGCGATTGTCTTCTGGAGTAGCGTGAGCCTGATACTATTTATCGCGGCTCATCCCCTCAACGCGTTGCTGGTGCTCACGTCACGGCGCGATACATTTTACGACTGGGCTTTCTTGACCCTAGCCGGACTGCTCGGCGCGGCCTGCACGGTCACCTATCTCCAGAGCGGCTCGATTTGGACTGCCATCGGCTTCCACTGGCTGGTGGTGGTGGTGTGGTTGCTGACGCTAGGGGGCGATCGCCGCATGGGTGCCCAGCAAAAAAATAATCCTTCATAGCGTAGCGCTATCCAGGTCTACGGGTAAATCAACGACTCAGCCCAGCGACAGACTGAGTCGCTCGATTGATTCCAAGACTCCAGTTTTTTCAAGAGACACTCAAGTCATCCTCAAATGTTCTAGGGTGATATAGATTACAGCTTTGCTGAGCTATCTCAACGTTCAGAGTATTTTGGAGTATCTTCACGCTTGACTCCTGCTTCGTTTTAGAGGTGCATCTCGCTTAAGCATCTAAAAATCTATCTATATTTGTCGATGCAATACTTTGTTTGTCGATGCAATACTTCTTCAGGAAAATGTGCTGACTGATCGTTCATTCAAAATGCATCTGCACTCATGCGATTGAGAGCGGCATAGGTCGGTGACTCAACGCCAAACCCAAATGAGCTGAAGCCTCTCTGGGTGAGATGAATTTCAAATCATCCCGCCTATGGTGTGTCGATGCAGCACTGATCCAAATACCCAACTCATAACACCAAAACTACAGGGGGGTTGTCATGTCCGAATTGATTCAAACTGTTCTTGACGATATTCAGGAGAGGGTTGACCTCAGACAATTTTTGAGTGAGCTGCGTAAACGAGAGCAGCGCTACTTACTGCGTAACGATATTTTGGCCGTATTTACCGAATATTGTTCTAACTATGCAAAATCCGACTCATTTTTCTCTTCATCTCATATGAGTCGCTTAATTGAATACACTCAAGAGATCATTTTGGAGCGTGAAAGCGTGTGCATGATCACGCGCCCAAAAATTGGCAGCGAAGAAATCTACCGCATCATGGAAGACTTAACCGTCGAAGACATGACGGTGCAAGAACTTTTTGATGTGCGCGATCGCTTCGTCAATCGGTTTCATCCTGAGGAAGGCGATGTCTTAGAAATTGATTTTGACCCTTTCTATGACTACTCGCCCACCATCCGCGACCCCAAAAATATTGGCAAGGGCGTAGAATTTCTCAGTCGCTACCTCTCCAGTAGCTTATTCCAAGCTCCTTCACGGTGGCTGGAGGCGCTCTACCAGTTTTTGCAACTCCACCGCCATAACGGTACCCAACTGCTGATTAATGCGCGCATACAGTCTCAACAACAGCTGTCTGAACAGGTCAAAAAAGCCATCACCTATGTCAGCCGATTACCAGGAGATGAGCCCTTCAATCGCTTTCGATTTGAACTGCAAGATTTAGGGTTTGAACCCGGCTGGGGAAACACCGCAACCCGTGTCCGCGAAACCTTGGAAATGCTCGACCATTTGCTCGACTCGCCCGATCACCAGGTGCTGGAGTCTTTTATTTCAAGAATTCCGATGATCTTTAAGGTCGTCCTTGTGTCAGTTCACGGCTGGTTTGGGCAAGAAGGCGTGCTCGGCCGTCCTGATACGGGCGGCCAGGTGGTCTACGTCCTTGACCAGGCACGCAGTATTGAGCAGCAGCTCCAGGAAGAGATTACCCTGTCGGGACTCGACCTCCAGTCTGCACACCCCAAAGTCATTATCTTGAGCCGACTGATTCATAACAGCGATGGTACGCTCTGCAATCAGCGCATGGAAAAAGTCCACGGCACCCAAAATGCCTGGATCTTGCGCGTGCCGTTCCGCGAATTTAACCCGAAGTACACCCAAAACTGGATTTCCCGGTTTGAAATTTGGCCTTATCTCGAAACCTATGCGCTGGATGCCGAGCGAGAACTGCTAGCAGAATTTCAAGGCAAGCCCGATTTGATTATCGGTAATTATTCTGACGGTAATCTGGTCGCTTTTCTCTTGGCACGGCGACTCAAAGTCACACAGTGCAACGTTGCCCATGCCCTTGAGAAATCTAAGTATTTGTTTAGCAACCTCTACTGGCAAGACTTAGAAAATCAATATCACTTTTCACTTCAGTTCACCGCAGATCTGATTGCAATGAATGCGGCTAATTTTGTCATCGGCAGCACCTATCAGGAAATCGCTGGAACTCCTGACAGCGTTGGCCAGTATGAATCCTATCGTCGCTTTACGATGCCTGAGCTTTATCACGTGGTCAGCGGTGTTGACTTATTTAGTCCTAAATTCAATGTGGTTCCCCCAGGTGTAAACGAGAAGATTTACTTTCCCTTTACCCGCTTAGACGATCGGTTGCCGAATGACCGTGAACGATTAGAAGATCTCCTTTTTACCCTAGATGATCCGGCTCAGGTCTATGGCAATCTCACAGATCCGACGAAGCGCCCGTTATTTTCGATGGCGCGGCTTGACCGGATTAAAAACTTAACAGGACTAGCCGAATGTTTTGGCAAGAGTGAAGCTCTCCAAGAGCGATGTAATTTGATTTTGGTTGCAGGTAAGCTGCGAACTGATGAATCGACCGACCATGAAGAAATTAGCGAAATTGAGAAACTGTACCACCTGATTGAGCACTACAACCTTCATGGCAAAGTGCGATGGCTTGGCGTGCGACTGCCAAAGGCTGATTCTGGTGAGGTGTATCGTGTCATTGCCGATCGCCAGGGTATTTTCGTCCAGCCTGCTCTGTTTGAAGCGTTTGGCTTGACAATTCTTGAGGCCATGATCTCTGGGCTGCCGACGTTTGGTACTCGCTTTGGAGGGCCGTTAGAAATTATTCAAGACCAATACAATGGTTACTACATTAATCCGACGCACCATGAAGAAATGGCTCAGACTATTTTAGATTTTCTTTCGAAGTGCGATCAAAATCCAAAGCTTTGGAATCAGGTCTCTGAACGATCGATCGATCGGGTCTACAGTACTTACACCTGGAAAATCCACTCGTCAAAGTTGATGTCTTTGGCGAAAACCTACGGATTCTGGAATTACACCTCAAGGGAAAACCGAGAAG
>JBARXP010000015.1:0-6261 GCA_049647405.1 Elainellaceae cyanobacterium
AAACGGCGCAGTCTTAAACAAAAGGCGAAGCGAGCTTCAATGAGTCCTGACTACATGCTCACTGTCCTTGCCGCTGGTCTGGCAACTTAGCACAATTCCTTGATGCTTTTCTTGCGCTTACCCTGACTCCTGACCCAAGAGCCCGAAATCACTGCTGCTCTGGCGATCGCCCGTCAAAGGCACCCGTTTCCAGCCGGATACACCCCAGCCATAGTCGATGTGCTGTTTGATGATGTGCTGTTTATCCGCAGCAATCGCGGCCAACTCGTTTTTCTGAGAGTCTGCCCACCAAACTATCAGCCGCCCTTCGTGGAAGTGCGCTTCGATGACCAGATGGCGCTGTTCTTAATCCAGGGCGAAGTGGTGGTGAATCGCACCCAGGCTATGGCTGCGTTGGATCAGCTGTTGGGACGGTTAAACCCATCCCCACTTTCTCAATCCTTACTTGCTCCAATCACTTCAGGAGAGTCATCCCATGGAGAGGGTTAGTCCATCCACAGATACGATTCAGCCGATGGCTGACTCAGCGCAAGATAGGCTGATGCAAACGTTGGCAGAATCCGCTGCGAGCGAAGAATCGCTCAGAATCTATCTGGGCAGACGAATTGTGTTTGGTGAACTGGCCTCTGGGGAACAGCGGCGCGAATTGAGCGAAGATCGGGCCGAGATGATTCTGGCGGCAATAGCTGAGCCTTCAGACCCAGGCGTTTCAGAAGCTTTGGACAAAGTGCCCGCGATTGAGATCCGTCAGGGTGACGAGATTATCTTTCGTCAGGAGCGAGATGGAGGAGTTTCTGTGAATGCTTTTCAGCAGGAGCAAACGGCTGAGGCAGTGATATCTCTAGAGTCAATGCCTAACTCTGAAGGTCAAATTACCGATCCTTGGTTAGGTCTGGATGAGGTTGTTGATTTGGAGGCGATCGCTCAAATCACACAGACCTTAATCGATCCGCTTGGTGAACAAACTCCCCTCACCGAAGCCAGCTTGGGTGACCTTGACCTTCGTCAGGATGGGGAATTTCTGAGCCTGATGCAGGATGAGACTGTGCTCTTGACGGCGGTAAATGGTCGCGTTGAATCACCGGAACAGGTTTCATCTCAGGCAACCGAAACCCTACAGGGGTGGGTCAAGGAAAATGTCTGGGTTTGGCGTGAGATATCTCTTACAGAAGCTGTCCCAGAGAGCAATTTTGAAGCGAAGTCAACGGCGAACGTAGCCTCGAAAGCTGGGGTTGACTTACCTCCAAAGGAATCCTCGGTGCGAGTCAGTTCACCGAGCGAATCTCCTCAGAAGCTTCAGCAAAAGTTTCCCGAACCCAAAATGAATCAGCATTTAGACGCCATCCATGTTGTTCAGATGCAGTTTGCGGCAATGGCAGAGAGTCCGGCTCGGCAATTCTTTCAGCGACTGGCAGAGGATTTGGGAGAGCAAGCGACTAAATCGATGGGGCAGCTTCGCAGAGGATTGGAGAGTGATGAGTTTAAGGTTCTGCCGCAAACCCTGTCCAATGCAGCCCAGGAGGGTCTTACTAAAACGGTTGAATCGATGGGGCATGGCTTAGAGAAAGGCGGGCAATGGATTGCCTCAAGACCGGATGCCCTGAAAGAAACCATTGAAACTTTTGGTCATCGGCTCGAAAGGGCAGGGCAGTGGCTATCGTCAAGACCCCAAGCAATTCAGGAACAGCGGATGGCCCGAGCAGCACTGGAGGTTTTTAATCGGGGTTTTGCTCGCACCCAGGAAACAGCCTACGAGTATCAAGGCTTCCGAGTTGCGACGCAGGGACAGGATCGTTTCACTCTCTCCGATGCCCGAACCCAGACGGCCCTGCTTCAGTTTGAGGTAGAGAGGGCAGATGCTGGGGATGGCTCACCAAAGGTGACGGTTACGAATCGAGGAGATGTTTCTCTTGAACAGCAACGGGCGATCGCCTCTATGCGCCATAGTCCTGAACCTGTTTTGGGCAGCGCCGAAGCGGAGCAAAAACATGCTAAGCAAAGCCAGCAAATCGAATTTCTGGCGAAAAGTCTCGCGGAGGTTTTGGGCACAGATGACTACCAAGGGAAACACTACCGAGTTCAGGTAGGGGATGATGCGGTGAGCATCATCGCGAATGACGGTAGAGGGGAGGTGTTCCGACAGTTAGGTGATCAAGTGAATTCAAAACTAGAGCAGACAGATTTTCAGCGATTTGCACAGATTACCCAAGTAATGAAAGGGGCGGAGATCGGAGGTTCATTACCAAGTTTAGGACAGGACATCGATCTGGAATAAGCATTACATCAAATCAATACCATCATCTTCTAGCAAAAGGGTATTCAGAAGATTGAGTTCGCTAGAGGTCATAAAGTAACGGTTGTCAAAAGTGAGGGCTAGCTGGTTGAGGATTCGTTGTCCTACTACTGCTGCCCAGGGGAACTCTTGATATTTGGGCACTACTGGCATGACAGTGCCTTGAGGGGTTAAGGCTCGACCTAAAGCATCCCGCCAGGTCAATGGATCCTCAACTTCCTTTTGCCGAATACCATCCTCTAGTTGCTGTTGCCAGAAGTGAGGATAGTCTAAAGGTAAAACCCGAGTACCGTCTGAGTAAGTTTCAGCAGGCGCTGCCCGAACAATTTGCCCTAGAGATGGTGCAAGATTATTTGCTAGATATTCCGGCTGCTGTCACTTTCTTGCAAGTGAGCTAATCGCTCAGCTGGCTGAGTTCAAATGTTTTGCAGAGCTTCCAAAAATCCGGAGCCAGTGTCATATACCCTGACCTCAAACTGGCCTTCTTCTTCATAAAAATCGCCGAGTGCTTGACGAGTCATCTCATCAACCTCTGCTGGTCTTATAAAGCGATCGCCCACCACAGCCTTGAGACGCTCCCAATCGTTGTAGAAATATTCCTGTAAAAGCGGCATAATCTTCCGATACCAAGCGAAATGCAACGCCTCAATCGTTTCAATTCCCATTAGATAGCTATGTCCGATTTGATAGTCTTGTCCCAACAAAGCCGTAATCCGGCGATTCAGTTGATCCAATAGCGCCGACAAGTCAACACCACCTACAGACTTGAGAAGAGACGGATCGGGCATCTGCTCTACAAAAGTAAACCGTCGCCGCAAGGCAATATCCAGCAGCGCAATAGAGCGATCGGCAGTATTCATTGTGCCAAGAATCAGCAAGTTTTCTGGTACCCCAAAGGTTTCCTTTGAGTAGGGTAATTGAACCGTAATTTCGTGTTCTTCCTCTAAACGCTTATCGTCTTCAATGAGTGTAATCAGTTCGCCAAAGACCTTGGCGATGTTAGCTCGGTTGATCTCATCAATGACCAGGAGATATTTATGGTCGGGGTCATTCTGTGCTCGACGACAGAGTTCTTTGAAGATGCCGTCTTCTACTCGATAAAGCACTTGACTGTCTTCAGTGGTCACTGGTTTTAAGCCTTCCACAAACTCTTCATAGGCAAAGGATTGATGGAAGGTCACAAAGCGCATGTAATCCGAGATGTCGGGCTGTGATTCTTCAGGATGTTCCAATTCATCCAAAATATTCGCTAGTTTGACCTCGACATAGCCTTCTCCTTCTTCGGTTAGCTTCCACTCGCTCTGTTCAGTTTTTTCAAAAAGGAACGGTGGCTGACGGTTTTTGTACTTCACCGTTGTCACCTTTGGGGACGTATGGATTTGGAGCGTTGCCCAAATCTGGTTGTTCAGTTTCTTGGTTTGGGTAAAGTCCAAAAAATCCTGAACGAGAGAATCCTCAGCAATTTCACGCACACTGAAGAGCGACTGTTGCGATCGCATGAGATACATTGCCAATGCAATCACCTCATGCCAAGTTAAGGGGCGAATTAGGTTTTGTCGCCGCTGCTCTGTTGAAATTGGCGTACTCAATTGCTCACCCAGATAGAAGCGGGCAAAACGATTCACAGCATAGGTTTTTCCCGTTCCAGGCGGCCCATACAGAATCAGGTTGCGGGTCGCATCTGCCAGCGTTGCGAGTTCGATAATTTCTTTGGGGATGTCTACGCGGTTGTCTTCACTACCCGCTGCAGTCGATTTGACTGTGTGATCACCTGGTGGAATAGTCTCATAGAGAAATTTCATCATTCCATGGGTATCCATTCCAGCAAACTCTGGCTGCTCTCTCAAGAATGTCAGCAGTTGTCGGTTCTTAGTGTGTAGTCCTCCCTGTGGATGTTGCCCAAAGAAGTTCAAAAAGTGAATGAGATGGTAAGGATTCGCGATCGGCAAAAATTTATCGGGGAAATATAAATATAGGGGCTTCGCTCTGAGTGCATTCCGGTTCGGGCCAAGCTGGTTGCTGCCAATGATGTCTAGCTGGTCGAACTGATCATTTGCGGCAGCTTCAATCAGGTTCAACAACCCCCTCGTGAGCTTCTGCAAGGCCTGCTCTGCCGAATCACTTTTCAAAGCCTTATTCCACTTCCATTCCTGATCACCTTTGCTCCAGTAGACTCCCCATTTGCTAGAGCTTCCCCCTGCAACGCTGCCCAAATCACCGGTCTTAAATTCCAGCCAGTAGCAAAAGGTATCTGGTTTGCCAAGGGCATAGCCCTCAAGAGCTAGTTGAGGCAGTTCATCTCTAGGAAAACGATGCTCAAACTCAGTCAGGAGTTTCGCCAAGTTGGTGGGCATTGTTTTGGGATGCTCTTCATCAAACCACTGTTGAAGTTTGACTCGCCAATCTTTCACTGGGGCCTGTGCTTCATCCATCTTGCTGCTCCAATATCTGCCGTAGCTCTGCGATCAGTTCTTTATGTGCTCCTTTTGCGGTCAGGTCTTTCAGCAAGTTCACCGTTACAGCCCGAATTTTTCCTGATCTGCCCTCTAGCTCAAAGCAAGAGCGGATGGGTTCTGCCATGCCCGCCATTTGAGGGTAGACCAAGGTGACTTGAGGAGCCTGAAATCGATTCAGGTAGGCATACATCTGGTAAAAGTCAGCTTCAGAAATTCCCAGCTTGCGATCGCCCGGATTGAGCCGCTTGTACTTAAAATCTATCAGTAATGGATAATAATCGTGATCGCGCAGCACCAAATCCGGTTTTAGCTTAAAGACTCGGCGGTTCTGATACTTGGCTAGATAGCAAACGGCTTGGCGACCTTGGGGTAGCAACTGGCAATCGCTGAGTGCTTCTGGCAGAATTTCGCGTCGATGACGTTGCAAAAATCCCGTCAGAAAGCCTTCAAACAACTGATTCATGTCGAAGAGAAATGCAAAAGCCGTCTGGTCGTTGGCTGATAGTTCTAAGCCCAGATTCTGCAAAAACAGCATTGCCAAGTTGAGCAGCGGTTCATATTGCTGATTCAGCCGAGTGAGCCGGACTTTTTGTGCATCTTGAAGAGCGATCGTGGGCAGTAGTGTAACCTCATCCATCCAATACCGTAGGTCAGATAGGATCTGGCGGTTCGTACTATCGCGAGTCAATTTCCATAACAGTTCAACGACGTAGCGAAATATCCGATTGAGCGGATTATCAGTCGTAAATTCATCATAAGTAACAGCAAATCGGTGTTTCTGAGCCGGACGTCGCATCTGAGCAGGAATACGCCACTTACCCTTTAAAGTGGGCAGTACCGCATCGACCGCTTGATAGTTACGAGGTGCTCCCTTTAGCCACTGTCGCTTGAGATGACTTGCGAAGAAATAAATCAGGATTTCAAACCAGTTTTTGGCTTTCTGCAAAGCCGCAAAGTCAGTCTCCTTAATGCTGAGACGTTGTGCGTAGTCCAGCATCCAAAAAAGGTTACGGCTGGCCTCTGAAATACTGGCATCTCGGTCTGAAGACCGGTGAATTTTGGGCAAAATTTGCAGCGTCCGATTGCCCAATCGCACAATTCCTACAAACTGTCTCGCCTGAAAACAGACTTGGCCTTGTCGGATGATGGGTTTGAGAATTTCAATCCCGATAGTCTTTGACAGACGACTAATTGACCTAGCTTCTTGAGCACTCAGCGTGTCTATCGCCTCGTATTCAAAGAGCGTTATGTTTTGGGTTGCCGTCACAGCTTCCGGGATAATCATGTCGTACTAACCGTGGACATTCCTGATGCCTGAACCATTAGATAGCATTCAATTTTCTTTCTCCATCAAATTCTGATACCGCTCTGGCAGCTTTCCCTCACGCCAGAGCTTTTCCATAATGGCATCGCGCAACCACGCCGTCCGGTTCTCCTTCTCCCGCATCAGTCCGTCAATATCCTTCGGCAGCCTGACACATAGAGGCCGCTCAGCCATGGCCACCTCGCCCT
>JBARXP010000016.1:0-9676 GCA_049647405.1 Elainellaceae cyanobacterium
GGCTGAGATATGGTTTAGACGACGGTCGGATGAAAACGCTAGAAGAAATCGGGCAGATTTTTAACGTCACCCGTGAGCGGATTCGCCAAATCGAAGCGAAGGCTCTTCGAAAACTGCGCCATCCTAACCGTAATAGCGTCTTGAAAGAATACATTCGCTAGAGCGATGGGTAGAGAGCTTTTTTGACTGGCTCTGGCTAACACACCCGTTAACTATAAACGCCAGCGATCTTAAAAGATCGCTGGCGTTTTTTGCATCATTATCCAAAATCGGGTTAAGCAGAAATAGGTTTACCCAAGACCAGGCAGGCTATTGAGCCGCAAAGTTAGGGATTTGTGGGACAAATACGCCTTGGTCATAGCCCCAGGCAATACCGTCTGGATCAAGATTAGCCGTCCAGTCTACGAAGTCATCCTGTAGCTTGCGGCGACTGATTGTACTTTGATTCACTCCTAACCGTTCTGCCAACTCCCGTCCGGAGACTGCTCCTTCTGGCGCGACGTCATCTATTAATGCCGTGTAAATCTGCCAAATGTAGAGCATGATCGCAAATAAAATCAGCACCAGCGCTTCAGGTTGCTTTGCAATCTCTTGAAAGTTAATAGAGTCTATAGCTTCATCTTCTTCGTTGCGTTCAAACTCTTCTGGCACGTTTATCTCTGGAGAAATTTTTGTTTCTGAAGCAAGCTCTGTTCCTGAAGAAATCTCTGATGGAGTGTCTGAACCCAGATCCATTTCAGGCAGATCTGCGGGTTGAGGTTCGTCATAGGCAAGCGCAGGAGAAGGCTCAAACGCAGGATCTGGAGAGTCAGCCGAGTTTGTCGTCGGATCAGTCATAGAAGAGGTAGTAGCTTGCAACATCTCGTCAGTAGTCGTGGGCGATCGCTCAACGTTATCATCCTGAAGATTTGAGGGCGAAGGTACGTCCCAAGGCGAAGGTTCCATAGGAAATTTAGGATTTACGGCAGTATGGGGCATCGGAATGTCGGCAGACGGGGCATCAATCGGGCGATCGCCATCCATTGTCGTAGAAGCTAATTCTACAGGCGGTTTTGCTTCTGACTCCGTAATAGATGGAATGGCTCTGCTCTCGTCTTTACTCGCAGCTTCGGGGGCATGAAACTGCTCGATGGGTTTGATTGATGATTCGTTCAAGGCTTCCATCTCAAACGTTCGAGTCCAGGAGACGGATTGAGTTCCTCGCTGTCGCCCATAGACTTGAACCGTAAAGTCTGGATTTACCTTAAGTTTCTTAAAACTGGCTTGCACAAAGGTCACGATCAGATCAGGGTTGGCGATCGCCGCCCCCTCCATTAGGACATGGAGACGGTTATTTTTGAGCGCGACTCGAACAGCGATATTGTGAACCTGCGTAGAACGGTTCATAATCGCGGTAATAACTTTTGGATGCCCTGCCTGAGCCAGAGCCAAGACTTCTTCGGGAGTCATAGATGAAAAATGCCTACCCTCTAATCTCGCAGACCCTTTTTATTGTGCATTGGTTTGGGCTTATGTTCGACAGGTGCCAGTCATTTTTTGAGAAATCAGGCATCATGTAAAGGAATATCAAGCTGTGGTTTTAGGGCAGTGGGGAAGACATGGCAAGTTTCTCAGTCAAAGCGCCGTTTGAGCCCACCGGAGATCAGCCTAGGGCGATCGCCGAACTCGTAGACTTTATCAAAGACGGGCAGCGGTTCCAAACTCTGCGAGGAGCAACAGGCACCGGAAAGACTCATACGATGGCGCGAGTCATTGAAAAAATTGGTAGGCCCACCCTCGTTTTAGCCCACAACAAAACCCTAGCGGCCCAGCTCTGTAACGAGCTGCGAGAATTTTTTCCTGATAACGCTGTCGAATATTTCATCAGCTATTACGACTATTACCAGCCAGAAGCCTACGTCCCCGTGACGGACACCTACATTGCGAAAACGGCTTCTATCAACGACGAAATCGATATGCTGCGCCACTCAGCGACGCGATCGCTGTTCGAGCGGCGTGACGTGATTGTCGTCGCATCCGTAAGCTGCATCTACGGTTTAGGAATTCCGTCAGAGTATCTCAAAGCCTCCGTGCCTCTGCGGGTTGGCATGGAGATTAACCAGCGTCAAATTCTCCGCGACTTGGCCTCGATTCAGTACGACCGCAATGATCTAGATTTAGGCAGAGGACGTTTCCGCGTCAAAGGAGACGTGCTTGAAATTGGCCCTGCCTACGAAGACCGCATCATTCGCATTGAATTTTTCGGCGATGAAATTGACGCTATTCGCTATGTTGATCCGCTCACAGGCTCAACCATCCAGAGCATGGAAGCCATCAATATTTACCCGGCCAAACACTTCGTCACCCCAGAAGAAAGACTCGAAGGAGCCTGTGAGGCTATTGAAGAGGAGCTGAAAGAACAAATCGTTCTGCTCGAAAGCGAAAATAAGCTTTTAGAAGCCCAGCGGCTAGAACAGCGCACTCGATACGACCTAGAAATGTTGCGCGAGCTGGGCTATTGCAACGGCGTCGAAAACTATGCCCGCCATCTAGCCGGACGCACTGCCGGGTCGCCGCCCGAATGCCTGATCGATTACTTTCCAAAAGATTGGCTGCTGGTGATTGACGAGTCCCATGTCTCCATCCCTCAGCTTCAGGGCATGTATAACGGCGACCATGCCCGCAAAGTCACTCTCATCGATCACGGGTTTCGCCTGCCGAGCGCTGCCGACAACCGCCCCCTTAAGGCAGAAGAGTTCTGGGAAAAGGTAAACCAGTGTGTGTTTGTCTCTGCGACTCCTGGCCATTGGGAAATGGGGCAGTCTGGAGCAGAATTTGATGAAGAAACCGTTGGCAAAAAGATCAATCGGACTTATAAGTTGGGCACAGGTCGGGTCGCTGAGCAGGTGATTCGTCCGACGGGGGTGCTTGATCCTGAGATTTTTGTGCGTCCTACAACGGGGCAGATCGACGACCTCTTGAGCGAAGCCCAAGAGCGAACTCAGCGAAAAGAACGGACTCTCATCACAACCCTCACCAAACGCATGGCAGAGGACTTAACGGAATATTTGCAAGAACATGGGGTGCGGGTGCGCTATTTGCACTCTGAAATTGACTCCATTGAGCGAATTGAGATTTTGCAAGATTTGCGCGACGGTAAGTTTGATGTGCTAGTTGGGGTCAACCTGTTACGGGAAGGCTTGGATTTACCAGAGGTGTCTCTTGTGGTGATTCTCGATGCCGACAAGGAAGGGTTTTTGCGGGCAGAGCGATCGCTGATTCAAACCATCGGGCGGGCTGCACGCCATATCCGAGGGCAGGCGATTCTCTACGCCGACAACATGACAGACAGTATGCTCAAGGCGATTCAAGAAACAGAGCGCCGACGAGCCATCCAGCACGCCTACAACGAAAAGCACGGCATCACGCCTCAGCCCATCGCCCGGAGAAAGGTGAAAAACTCAATCCTGTCTTTCTTGGAAGTGTCGCGACGACTCAACGCCCAGGAACTTGAGAAGGTCTATGAGCAGTCTGATGATTTATCGCTGGAAAACATTCCAGACCTGATTGTGCAGCTCGAAGCAGAAATGAAAGACGCGGCTAAGCGGCTGGAATTTGAAGAAGCGGCTAAATATCGCGATCGCATCAAGCACCTGCGCGACAAGCTATTAGGCAAGCGATCGGGATAGTTCATCACCCTGACGTTGAGAAGTTAACGGTACGGCGTTCGGGATCACAACCTCTTGGATAACGTTGGGGTGAATTGATTTATTAATCATTCGGGTTCGCCTATTTTTGGGCGAATTCTATCTGCAAGAAGGGTGCATATTTAGCGTGATTTTGGCCTGAATTTTGGTTTCGAGTGCCTTGGGCATGGCTCAACCCATCTCATGACTAATGCCGCACTGCTACTGCCCTGATCCCCGCAGCCGAATCTCGCAAAAACTATTGAGCCACGTATCGTTTTCCATCGAAAGATGCGGTTTTTCTAAGATGTTGAGTACACTTTTGGAACAAGGAAGCCGCAATTTTGCCACGAGAGTGAGCTGTTCTTACCCTATTTCCTGAGTCCCATGAGAAAGCCGATGAAGTCGTCACGATTTGCGTCATTGTTGCCGATAATGGCGATCGCCCTTGCCAGTCCAGCCTTGCCAGCCCGTGCCAACAATCTGGCTCATGTGCATCGACTGCTCTCGCAGAGAGAATGCATCGACTGCGATTTGAGCCGTGCAGGGCTAACCTACGCCGATCTAACCGGAGTCAACCTTCAAGGCAGTACGCTGAGAATGGCAAATTTGAGCCAGTCTGTTTTGGCTGGAGCCGATTTGCGTAATACGAACCTCGTCGGGGCGGTTTTATTTGATGCCGATTTGAGTGGAGCCGACCTGCGCGGAGCCGACCTGCGCGGAGCCGACCTGCGCGGAGCTTTTTTGGGAGGGGCTAACCTAGACGGCGCATTCTTAGAGGGTGCGTTTCTCATGGGAGCCTATGGGTTGCCAGACAATGTGGCCACCGCAGATACCCTATATGAGTGGGGTTTGGTTCAGTCTGAAAGCGGCAACTATGAGATGGCCGCAAACTACTTCACTCAGTCATTAGCCCTAGAGGCCGACAATCCTCAAATTCATCTTGGGCGCAGCTTGGCTCGATTTCAATTGGGTGATCTTGAACGTGCCTACGCAGACGCCAAACAGGCTGAAACACTGTTCTTGGCCGCAGGAGATGAGGCAAACGCCCAGAACGCTACGACGATGGCTGAAGGCATTGAAGAAGTGCAGCGACGAATTATTGAAGGGCCAGAACCTCCTCCACCCAGCTTCTTAAACTTTGTAGGATCCCTGGCCTCGATTTTGCTACGGTTGGCGCTGTAACGCTCTCACAGGGTAAAAATGTCATGCATCCTTAGGCAGTTGTCGCGTCATCTCGCAAGTTAGTTTTGATTTTGAGAATCGCTTGTGGTGTCGCTTCCAGTACTCCGGACATCGACAATCTTGCTGAGGAGGCCGTACCAAAATGAGGCTCCCATTGAGATGGCGATCGCCGTAATCAACCAGCCGAGGGGTCGTCGCAAAAGAGGAACACTCCAGGTGGATGCCTGAGCCTGCTGTTCTTGCAAAATAATCGGATTCCAGCCAATGGGCAGCGGCAGATCATCCAGATTTTCATCCACGGCATCGCGAATTGCCTTGAGCTGCTGAGATGTTGACGCGCGATCGCCCAGTTCTGCGGGTTCGTTAGAGGATGGAGTGCTAGACCCTGCGATTTGCACCTGCTCTGTAGCTTGAGTTAAAGTAGAGCGCAAAATCGAATCTTTAGACAAACGTTGCACGACGTAAAACGTGTCTGTATTGGTGCTGACAGCAATCAACAGCCCAATTAAAAGGGCTACCCCTTTCGCATTGCGACTATAAACCCCCGAGGCTCGATCCATCGCTCGGTCAAACCAAGTCCCCACGGCTTGCTCCATTTTGTTAACCCCATCAACCAATGATTCTGCTTGGTTCTGCACGTCCATCGCGAGGGAATGTAGCGTCTGCTTTAACTGCTCAGGCACATACTCTTGAGCTTCAAGGGTACTGAGCGCCTGGTCAATCACTTCTGAGAGAGTCGGTTCGGCTCGCATTTGAGCGATCGCCTGAAGCAGATAGGGCACTTGCCGCCGAATCACCTCTCGACAAGAGTCTTGATTGACAAAAACCGACTCTGTTACGGTCAGAAAATTGACGAGAGTTTGCCGAGATTGCTCCAAGGCTGTCGAATACGTCAATCGTTTTTGATTTAGGTCGTTGCTAATGACCTGGAGGCGATGATTGAGTTCATCAAACTCTCGCACCAACAGCGAGCGATCGCCTGTGCATCTTTGCAGGGCTTCTAGGAGTTCTTGAATCAGCCGAACCTGTGTTGTTCGGTAGTCGATCAGGCGATCCCAACTGCGCTGGTGACTCACCTCTTGGAGATTTAAGTCTGCCAGTATCGCCGCCGCAAAAGACTGAGCCGGAATGTAAGATGGGCCGCTGTTAAACCGCCCAAAAATATTTCGAGTCTGAGTCAATCGTCGGTAAACCCGACCTATCACCTGGCTAAATGTCCGCAGTGTTTTCGCAAGGGGGCCTTGGGCTTCTTGGTTGAGGGTGGTAATGAGGGGATGTTCATACAGTCGATTGGCGTAGGTCACCCCAGGCAAGTCATCATAGGTTTCTCCAGAGAGAAGTAGCTCAATAGAACGCTTGAGGTGCTCAGCCCGCCACTGTAAAAGAGCCGACATTAGTTCTTGGAGTTCAGAAGCCAATAAACTGAGGGTCAAAAAGATAAAGATCAGTCCTAGGGCAATGTCGATAAACAGAGGCAGATTCATAGAAGATAGAGTCCATCAAATCTAGCTTTAAGTCTTCATACGGAAGATGAAATAAAATCGCACGAGCGTCTAAAAGTCTGGTAGCGTCGAGAGAAGTAAGCCATAGCTGTCGTTAGTCTAGAGTTGTTGCTCCAGAGAGTTGTTGCTCCAGAGTTGAACTTTGCGGTTGCTTGCGTGTTTTGAAGGTTGAGCAATAGTGCCGCTACTAGAGTTCTTTTGCCTTGTCTTAACAGCCCCATTTTGTCCATCTTCACTCATTTCCCCTTGTTCGCTATGCTGACCGTTGCCTTACCGAAAGGTGCATTGTTAAAAGATAGTATCAACCTGCTTAAGCAAGTTGGACTAGATTTCAGTATTCTCCTAGATGATTCTAATCGCCAACTTGAGGTTTTAGACCTTTCCCAGTCGGCGCGGGCACTGCTTGTTCGTAATTCTGACGTGCCTGTTTATGTGGAATACGGTCAGGCTCAGCTTGGCATCGTTGGGTACGACGTTCTGCGAGAAAAACAGCCCGACGTAGCCCATCTGATTGACTTGAAATTTGGCTACTGCCGCATGTCAGTGGCGGTAAAACAAAACAGCTCTTATCACTCTGTGCTAGATTTGCCGCCCCACTGTCGAGTCGCCTCCAAGTTTGTCAACTGTGCGCGCGAATATTTTGCGAGCCTCGATTTGCCCGTTGAAATCATTCCGCTTTACGGCTCTGTAGAACTAGGGCCTATTACAGGGATGTCTGAAGCTATTGTGGATCTCGTGGCAACCGGGCGCACGCTCAAAGAAAATCACCTGGTAGAAATTACCCAGCTCTATGAGAGCACCGCTCGCCTCATTGCCAATCCTTTGAGCTATCGTTTGGATTGTGACGACATTCAATCCCGCATTATCGATATTCGAACGTGCATTGAAACTTCGGCTTTAGCTGTTGGTGCATAGAAGTGACTCTGTCTACATCACCGTCCACGATGAACCCAGACGAGCGCGATCGCCACTGGATGCAGCAATGCCTTAATTTGGCTCAACAAGCCTACGGCAAAACTGCCCCTAACCCTATGGTGGGGTCGGTGATTGTGCAAAACCATCAGGTCGTAGGGGAAGGGTTTCATCCCAAAGCAGGAAAACCCCATGCTGAGGTGTTTGCCCTCCGCCATGCAGGAGATAGGGCCGTAGGCGCAACCCTCTACGTTAACCTAGAGCCTTGTAGCCATTATGGCCGGACGCCTCCCTGTGTAGATGCTGTGATTGCGGCCAACCCAGCACGAGTCGTTATTGGCATGGTCGATCCCAATCCTCTTGTGGCAGGACGAGGCGTTGCCAAGCTCAAGCAAGCCGGAATTGAGGTGTCAGTCGGCATTGAAGAAGACGCCTGCCAGCGGCTGAATGAGGCTTTTTCTTATCGCATTCAGCAGCAGCGTCCTTTCGGCATTCTCAAATATGCCATGACCTTAGACGGTAAGATCGCCACAACTACAGGTCACAGTGCTTGGGTTACAAGCCCTGCGGCGCGATCGCACGTCCATCATCTACGAGCAGGCTGTGACGCCATCATCATCGGCGGCAATACCGTGCGTCGCGACAACCCGTTACTGACGACTCATGGTGCGGGCGATCGCCAACCCCTCCGTGTCGTCATGAGTCGCACCCTAGACCTGCCGATTGATGCCCAAATTTGGGACATCAGTATCGCTCCCACATGGGTCTTTACCGAGTCTGGGGTTCATCCTTCGATGCAAAAACAGTTGAGGAATAAAGGCGTAGAAGTCATTGAATATGAGACTCTAACTCCATCCCAAGTCATGGAAGCACTCGATCAACGACAGTGTCTTTCAGCCCTGTGGGAATGTGGGGGAACACTCTCAGCCCAGGCGATCGCAACGGGCGCAGTCCAAAAAGTCCTCGCTTTTGTTGCGCCCAAAATTATTGGTGGAACCGACGCTCCTTCTCCAGTCGGAGAATTAGGTCTTACGAAGATGACCGATGCTCTGCCCCTAGAGAATATTTCATGGGAAACCGTTGGCCCTGATCTACTGATAACGGGATATCTGTAACCCGACAATATTCGCTAAACATTTATTCGCCAGATACCTATTCGCTAGACGATATTGAACAGTAAGGAACTGAATAGCAAGGAACGTCTTGCCAAGCTACGCATCTAACTCTGCTAGCGACTCTGTTAGCTAGCCAGAGGAAGCCTATTGGGCTTAGCAACGGGCAGCATCTTGTAATAAACCCGATCACACCGCTTGGTATCGACTCCGGTAGAACGCTGATATCCACTGCGCTCGTAAAGGGCAACGGCTGATCTCAAGATGGTTGCTGTCTCTAGCCACATTTCTGCAAACCCTTTAGTCGCAGCAGAATGTTCGAGATGCCTCAACAGATAGCGGCCTAACCCATTGCCTCGATCGCCAGGTAAAATAAACATTTTTCGTAACTCGACACCATGCTCAGCTCTGTAGGTCGGGTGATAGGCTCCCGAACCGATGACTTTTCCATCGCGCTCAGCCACCCAAAACTCACCACCTGTTTGCCAATAACAGGTCTCAACTTGAATCGCGTCTCGATCAGAACCATCAGGCTCAAATTGCATTCCATACTCGTCCAACACAGTTTCCACTAAGTTTGAAACTGCTTGGCGATCGCTGGGTTGCCATGACCGAATCACATATCCTCGATATTGCTGATTCATAGAAATGTATGCGCCCTGAATGTTGCTTGCTCGTCTATCAAAAAAAGGCTATGCCTTTCACAGTCTCCCTTCCACCGTTAACTCGTGGTAGAAACTGAGTTAACTTATCATGATTAAATGAATTCAAATGTAGTTTCTATACATGTCCCTAATTTTACCTACAGAGATAAGTACATCTGAATCGGCCAGATGACTTATCTTTTCTTCACATTTCTAGGGTTTATTGCAATCATCAAGATGACAAAGCAAGAAGTTTTTCGGGAAACCCTTGCAATACGGGGCTTCCCGAAAAAAAAGTACCCAGCGTTACAACGGCTACACATGCCACCAATCGCAAAACCGGAACGCCATGTCGTTCATCAGAGCATTCAGCTAGATGGCGATCGCATGACTCTTCAAATCAGTTAGAGATACATATTCCAGCGCTAACACATGGGTAGACTCCAAAACCACAGGTGGAGCGACGCCCTCATCTAGTGCTTCTTGCCAGCGTGAAGCACACAAACACCAGCGATCGCCAGCTGTTAGCCCAGGAAAACCAAATGCGGGCATGGGGGTGCTTAAATCATTGCCTCTCAACCGAGTGAATTGGAGAAATGCATCTGTCATTTGAGCACAAACGACATGAGCGCCCATATCTCCTCCCCCAGTACGAC
>JBARXP010000017.1:0-31941 GCA_049647405.1 Elainellaceae cyanobacterium
AGATGGTGCCGCTGAAATCATTCAGGGTGTGGCGATCGCCGTCAAGATGGGTGCCACTAAAGCCGACTTTGACGCCACGGTGGGCATTCATCCCAGCTCGGCAGAAGAGTTTGTCACCATGCGATAAAGCTCAGATTGTCAGAGCAGACTCAGCCACATTTGAACATGAGGAGGGTGCAGCGTTGCTGCATCCTTTTTTTTGATGTTGGGCGTAAGCTGAATCAGCTTTTTGGATGCTTTCGACATCTGAAGCCAAAGAGTCTTAGCTACGTTGTTTGCCCGCCCGCGAATCAATTGCGGACTAACCTTGGAAAGCCCACTGAATGTGGGCTGATGTCTTTGCAAACGTCTCTCAGTCCGTTTTAACGGACTTTTTTACCCATAGGCCGCAATTGATTTGCGGACGTTAAACGACTATGAATGAATCCGCAGATGGCGCAGATGAACACAGTTCAGTAGGTAGCCATAATTAAACGATGCTATCTGGGTGTGTGCCCCCCGGCGGGGGCACACACCCAGATAGCATCGTTCGCTTTAGTTTTGACCACATACTTATTTAGGATATGCGGGGGATACGGTTTCGGCTAAACTCAGACCTGTTCCAAAATCCAAAATCTGCAATCCAAAATCCGATGACCACAGTCGCACTCATTCTCGCTGCCGGATTTTCAACTCGTATGGGTCAGTGCAAAGCATCGCTGCCCTGGGGCGATCGCCACACGCTGCTGACCTACCAAATTGAGCAATTCCTGAGCGTTCATGTGTTTCCCGTCGTGGTGTTGGGACAGCACAACGCAGACCCGCAGACGCAACGCCTGAGTGATTGCGCGATCGCCATCAATCCCGATGCGTCGAGGGGCAAGGTCAGCTCTATCTTGACAGGACTCGCTCTCCTGCCGACCGACACTGATGCCCTCTTCATCTCAGCCGTTGACCAGCCCCGCCCTGCTTGGATTTATCAGACTTTACTAGAAGCTCATGCTCATGCAGCCGATCCGCCACCCATCACTGCGCCAATCAAGGGCGATCGCCTTGGGCATCCGCTCCTCTTTTCACAGCGCCTCATCCCAGAGCTTCAGACCATTCGAGAAAACACCCTCGGCCTCCGAGCCATCGTCAACCGATATTTTTCTCAGATTCAGACTGTCACATTTGACACTGACTTAATATTTCAAGACCTCAACACGCCAGAGCGATATCGTCAAAGCATTGCAGAGAGAGCGGTACAGGATTTCTAAAAACATGAACTAATCATTAAAATGTAGCGGAAATATCAACAATCTTCTCAGAAATCCATTACCTTTTGCCCAGTTCAGCGATCGCTCGTTAAACAACCAACAAGCATCCTGCTTCATCAAACCATTCAGTTTCATACCCTGATAGTCACTGGCGATCGCTCAATCGGGATTAATACGAGGATTATCAAAAAACTATGGCATCCAGCGAAGACCTACAGTTAGAACAGGAGCTAGAAGATCGGCGGGAAGAGCTTGACGCTTCTGTCACACCCTCTTCTGATCTCATCTATGGCCTAGACGATCGCCCCCCACTGCCCAACACTATTTTCGCGGCATTACAGCACGTCCTCGCCTCCTTTGTCGGCATCATCACTCCATCTTTTATCGTGGCCGGAGCCCTTGGGCTAGAACCTGCTGACGCCAGCGTTCTGATCAGCATGTCGCTCTTTGTTTCTGGAATAGCCACCTTCATTCAGGCCAAGCGCATCGGGCCAGTCGGCTCGGGTCTGCTCAGCATTCAAGGCACAAGTTTTGCCTTTATCGGCCCTATCTTGGCTGCTGGTGGAGGGGCGATCGCCAATGGCAGTAGCCCAACCGAAGCCCTCGGACTGATTTTTGGTCTGTGCTTCTTTGGCGCATTTATCGAAATGTTTTTTAGCCGCTTTATCCACTTAGCAGGCAAAGTCATTACCCCTATCGTCACAGGTACGGTGGTAACACTGATTGGTCTAACCCTGATTAATGTCGGAATCACCAGCATCGGCGGCGGCTTTCCGGCGCGAGAAGCTGGCACGTTCGGTAGCCCTCAAAATCTAGGTCTAGGGGCGTTGGTTCTCGTCACCATCGTTGTGCTCAACAGTCTAGAAAATACGCTCCTGAGAATGTCATCCATCGTCATCGGGCTTGTCGTCGGCTATCTCGTGGCATTGCCGATGGGTCTGGTCAACTTTGGCAGTCTCAGCTCTGCGCCTATTTTCTCGCTTCCGATTCCCTTCCGCTACGGCTTCAGCTTTGATTTTTCCGTCTTCATTCCCTTCGCCTTTCTGTATCTGATCACAACGATTGAGTCTGTCGGTGACCTAACTGCAACGTCTATCGTTACGGGGCAGCCCATCACAGGCCCGACTTACATGAGTCGCATTAAAGGTGGAGTCTTAGGCGATGGCGTCAACTCTCTTATCGCCGCTTGCTTCACCACCTTTCCAAACACCACCTTTAGCCAAAATAACGGCGTTATCCAACTCACAGGCATTGGTAGCCGCTACGTTGGCCTGTTCATTGCAGGC
The DNA here is from genome assembly GCA_049647405.1 of Elainellaceae cyanobacterium. Lineage (GTDB taxonomy): Bacteria > Cyanobacteriota > Cyanobacteriia > CAKZMO01 > CAKZMO01 > CAKZMO01. The sequence goes on from JBARXP010000017.1 coordinate 2,525, forward strand.
ATCTTTGTCCTCTTAGGGCTGTTTCCGGTGGTCGGAGGCGTGGTTCAAGGAATCCCGCAGCCTGTGCTAGGCGGCGCAACCATTCTCATGTTTGGCACCGTAGCTGCAGCAGGCATCAAGATTCTTTCGACGGTCAACTTTACAAAACGGGCGTCGCTGATTTTAGCCGTCTCGCTTGGCATGGGCCTGGGTGTGACCTTTGCCCCCGATATTCTCGACCAGATGCCCTCTCTCGTGAAAAGCATCTTCTCGTCTGGAATTTCTGCGGGTGGCCTTTCGGCTCTGGTGCTGAATATCCTCCTTCCAGGTCGGGAATAGGTCACCCTGTAAAAAGTTAAAGTGATCCCCCCCAACCCCCCTTAAAAAGGTAGGGCTGATTCCTTACTCAGAGAAAACTCTTGGAAGCCCTAACTTTTCGTTCGAACTCGTCTGAGTACAAACCAAGGAATCGAGGTTTCGAGCTTATTCTTTTTTTAGAGAATCAGCCCTACCCTTAAAAAGGGGGGAATCGGACTCAAAGTCCCCCTTGAAAAGGGGGATTTAGGGGGATCTTGCGGGGTCTCACGCATAAAAATGAGATGCGTATACACAGGAGCCCTGAGGGAGAGGGACTTTTAAATTCCGGTTCCTCTTCTCCCTGAAAACCAAGGGGTGAGGGGATGAGGGCAAACTTGCAAAACTGGGATGCACTCTCCAGATCAGACTTATTTAGACAATCCTTACAACACATATCTCCCATGTATCACTTAAAAGCCATCATCATTGGTGCAGGCATTGGCGGCTTAACGACGGCGATCGCCATGCAGCAGGCCGGATATGAGGTCGAAATCTATGACAAAACCAGCAAGCTTCGGCCTGCGGGGGCAGGCATTTCGCTCTGGTCAAACGGGGTCAAAGTGATCAACAGCCTGGGTTTGGGCAAAGAGATTGCCGAAATCGGCGGTCAAATGAACCGCATGGAATATCGCAGCCACACCGACGAGCAGTTGAGTGATGTCGATTTGACTCCTCTGATTCAGCAGGTGGGGCAGCGCCCCTATCCGGTATCGCGCACCGATTTCCAAAACATGCTCTTAGACGCCGTTGGGCCAGAAAAAGTGCAGCTCAAAATGCGCTGCATTGCCGTCGAAGAAGACGAAACCAGCGCCACGGCGATTTTTGAGAATGGTCATCGCGCGACGGGAGATGTGGTGGTTGGAGCTGACGGCATTCACTCTGTGGCGCGTAAATATGTCTTGGGTCATGGAACCGAGCCTCGCTATGCCGACTACGTGAACTGGAACGGCATCGTCGATGCCAAGCCAGGACTCTGTGATCCCGACAACTGGGTGCTCTATGTCGGAGAAAGTAAGCGCGCTTCCATGATGCCGATTGGGGGCGATCGCTTCTACTTCTTCTTTGGCGCACCCATGGAAAAAGGAACCGTCGTTGAACCCGAACATCGGCGTGACGAACTCGCCAAGATCTTTGCGGGCTGGCCTGCCCCTGTGCAAAACCTGATTCAGGAACTCAACCCGCTAGAAACCAATCGACTCGAAATCCACGATTTGACCCCAATCGAACGTTTAGTTCGCGGTCGCGTCGCTCTGTTGGGCGACTCCGGCCATGCCACCACCCCCACCCTCGGACAAGGGGGCTGTCAGGCCGTAGAAGATGCCGAATCTCTCACCCGGTTTTTGGTGACGACATCGATTAGCGTGCCTGATGCGCTCATGCGATATCAAGGAGAACGCAAGGAACGCACAGCCAATCTCGTGCTAAAAGCGCGTAAGCGGACAGACACCATCTACGGCAAAGATCCTGACGCGACGGAGCAATGGTATAAAGAGCTGCGTCAGGAAAAACCTGAAGACGTGACCAATGCTCTCGCCAAGGTGATTTTGAGCGGCCCAATGCGGTAAGGTAAGTCCACGTTCTAGTCTTCGGTTCTAAAAAGTCATGGTGGGCAAACTCACGACTCACGTTTTAGATACAGCCACGGGATGTCCGGCAGCGGAAATGGCGATCGCCCTTTTTGCCGTTCATCCCGAGTCTGGCGAAAAGACTCTGCTCAAACAGGTGTCCACCAACAGCGACGGACGCACCGATGCGCCTTTGCTGGTAGAGGATGAGTTCAAGACAGGAGTCTATGAGCTGGTGTTTGAGGTTGGAGACTACTTTCTTCGTCACGATCCCGAGCTGGCGCAGCCCCTCTTTCTCAACCGCGTGCCGCTTCAGTTTGGCATTGCTGATGCTGATAGCCACTACCATGTGCCGCTGCTCGCCTCACCTTGGTCATACAGCACCTATCGGGGCAGTTAAAGGGAACCGGAGATGGCGCGGCAATTCATTGAAGTAGGTGAGGTGTGCTTATGGCTGATTCTCCGTCTTATTCCCTCGATGCTCTCAACCAGATGAGCCAAGACGAGTTTACCCACGCGCTGGGAGCCGTGTTTGAAGAAACTCCGGCGATCGCCCATCAGTCTTGGAAAGCACGCCCTTTCACCTCCATTGAAGAATTACATGAGGCCATGGTTGCGGTTGTGCGATCGCTTTCTCCTGACGATCAGCTAGCTCTGATTAAAGCCCATCCTGACCTAGGCAATCGGGCAAAAATGGCCGACGCTTCAGTTCAAGAACAGGCCGGGGCAGGACTCGATCAGCTCACAACCGATGAATATGAGCGGATTCAGCAGCTCAACCAGGCGTACAAAGACAAATTCCAGTTTCCGTTTATTGTGGCGGTGAAGAACCACACCAAAGACTCTATTTTCGAAAACTTTGCCCAGCGGCTGACTCACGACATAGCCGCCGAGCAAGAAACAGCGCTCTCAGAAATTGTTCAAATTGCCCGGTTTAGGCTCAACGATTGGGTTGATGCACCTGAATCTAAGCATTAATGGCGATCGCCTTGTTCCCTCAGACTGCATGCTGGTTGACTGACAAAAGTTTTACTGTAGGTTGGTGTTGAGCGAAGCAAAACCCAACACCAGGAGGGTTTCGATGGGTTACGCTAACGCTAACCTATCCTAGGGAAGATCAAGGTTTTCGAGAGTTTTGTCGATCAACTGGGGCTGCATGACACCCTCAAGATCAAGACTATCGAGATCAAGGTCTTGGACACCGCCCACCACAATGCTGGAACGTCTAGTGAACTTCCACAATGCTGGAAGTTGACGATTTTTCGCCAGAGCCGTTGATCCATCGCTTAAAGCTGCTGTTCGGTCACCCAGGTTAACGCCACCCAGGCTCCGGAGCGATCGTAGTGCCGCAAGAGACGCTGGCGCTGGCGATACGGGCTACCCCCAGACAAACCAACGCCCGTTTGCCAGCCGACCTGGAGCGAAAACGACTGCTGCCGAGGCACCGCCACCGGACATAGGCTAAAGCTGCCATCGGCCAAACTCAGCCACTGCATCGGGGGATCATCCGTCGTGCTGATGAGGCGTTGGCTTGCCTGGATGCAGTCCGTATCGCCCGCCACCGGAAGATCGCCAGACTTTGCGTTGGGAGCCGATGCCTCTAATCGAAAGGAATACTGTTCAGCTCCAAACTCTCCAAATCCTGACCTAGAAGCAAGTCCTAAGTTGGACTGATAGACGACGCGATCGCCCTGTCGCTGCATCGAGCATCGGGTTTCTGTGCGATCGGCGGGGGAGAGGTCGGGATACAGCGTGATCGCAGAGCCGCGCCATTCTCCTAACGCACTCGTGATATCAAAGAGCGATCGCTGCTGAGCAGTCGTGCCCTGGCGATGTTCGCGAATCAGGGTAATGGCGTCGAGCTGCCCTTGAGCGCTATAGCGCTGCACCAAACGCAGACGGCGATCGCCTTGCTTTAGCCCCAATTCTGCGCCAAATTCTGAAAAAGGCCCATACTGCATCGAGCCCTGCGAAAACGCCCCAGACTCATGCACCAAAACACTCCGACTGAGGCTGCTGTATTCCAACACTCGTTCTTGGGTATGAGATTGGCGATCGCCCGTCAAAAATTGAATGGTCTGGCGCACCGTCTGGTTATCGTTCAGCCCTTCTAATGTGACTCGACTAGGAACATCATCCAGCAGACTTCCTCGATCCGAAAGTCGAGTAAACGATCCTTCCCAAATCCCCAAATTTTCAAGCAAATGACTCCACTGAGACATTAGATTTTTGTGCCAACACGCTATCAGTTAAACGGCATTAAAAAAGAGTCGTTCTGTTAGAAATTCTAAGGCTCAACAGAGTGAGATAAGTCATTCAAATGATCCCCGTGATGTTTGGGGATCGCTGAAACCCCACTATTTCCGTTCCAACATTACATTTCTCAATCATTCTCAAGCACTACGGTTGACGGTCTCTCCACTAGAAAAATCAATGTTCATTGGACTTTATCTAGTTTTTATTTTTATTTACTTGGATAGGAAAATCTGATACTAATCTCACCCTTTTGGATGAAAGGGAATAAAAAGATTTCCGTATAATCAAATACTATTGTTCACAAATCTTACGATGTTTACTCGAAAAATCTAGGCTTAAAATGAACGTTTCAAAGTTAATCTGGGTTGGCTCTTGTGTCGGTGGACTATTGTCATACGCATCACCCGTCAAAATTTTGTCTGCCGACGATAAATCATCGGCGCTAGAAGAAGCCGCGATCCAAGAAACAACCGATGCAACATCAAAAGCGAACGGGTTCGAAGATCTGGACAAGTTTCATCCTGTTTTCTTGGCTAGCCAGAGTGCCGCACAAACCAATCAGGGGTCTAATCACCCAAGACAAGGCGCTTATGAGCACGATTCGGATCTAGATCAGAAGTCGCCTTCCTCATCCTTCTTTAGCATTCTCTCAACTCAAAAAGAAGCGCCTGTCAATGAAGCATCGGCAGACTCCAGATCCACGATGCCTCTGGTCACTATCAATGCAGTCGATGCGGTTCATCCTGTTAATACAGTCGATGTGGCGATCGCTCCAGTCGCTCGGCTCTCTCGTAAAACCGTCGCCCAGATCCAGCGCGACGCTGTCGTTGCGGTCGTTCCGAGTCGTCCCGAACCTGTAAGCCGTCCTGGGCGATCGATTGTTCAGCGTCAGTCGCCTCAGAGAACGTCGCCTCAGAGAACTGGGCTGCTGTCATCGCTAAAGGCAGGCACCTTTGAGCAGTGTACTCAAATGATTTGGGATCATTCTTCTGCTGGCAATGATGTATCCGTAGGCGATCGCCCAGACACTGCCGCAACTCCTGCCTCGGCTACAGTCCCTAACTCATCGCCAAATCGCGTCACAACAGATAGCCGCGATTACCGAGTTTTTGTAAATAGCCAGCTTGTCGCAGAATTTCCTTCGCAGCAGCAAGCCAATGAATTCGCCGCCACAGCAAAAACCTGGCTAGACGATCAGTCATTTGATCCAGACACGATCAAGCCTCGCGTAGTAGACGGAAACGTTACGATCGCCAGTTCGAGCGATACCGTGCTGTTGAGCATCGATCAGACGTTAGCCGAATATGCACAGACGACGCCCGTGGGAGTGGCGATCGCCTGGAGCAACACGCTGCGTTCAGCATTGGGAGCTTCTACCCTTGACCTCGCCGACGCTCAAGTCAGCCTCCAAGAGCTTGAGTTTACAGGGCAAAAACTTGAGGGCACTGCATCGTGGTATGGCCCTTACTTTCACGGTCGCCTTACCGCTTCCGGCGAAACCTTTGACCAAGAAGCCATGACAGCGGCTCATCCCTCGCTGCCATTTGGCACCTACCTCAAGGTGACCAACTTAGAAAATCAGCAGTCAGTCGTCGTCAAGGTGAACGATCGAGGCCCCTATATTGGCGAGCGATCGCTCGATCTCTCTCGGCAGGCCGCAGAATGCCTCGGCAGCGAAATCACAGGAGTGATTCCCTACGATGCAATGATTCTCGAACCTCAGCCGTCAACCGAGACGCCCCAATCGTTTATGGCGCTTGTTTCTCAATCCTAATCGCCGTGTGGTGACGGCCCCTGACAGTATGTGCCAAGTGCTAGGTCGCCCATCTATTTTTTTCGATAGGCTGTGACACAGCACGCACTGCGCCATTCACGCACTAACACTCTCACGCACTAACACTCTAAGGATGCAGAGGAAGACACGATAATATGCCGCTGGCGATCGATCAGCAGCCAGCCGTCGTTCCGAAGCTGATTGAGCAGGCGAGTGACGGTAACGCGAGTGGTACCAATGGCATTGGCGAGCTGTTGATGCGTCAGTCTGACTGTGAGGCGTGTCCCTTCATGCGTCGTCTGACCGACTTCTTGCTTCAGCAAAAGCAGTAAGTGACGCAGCCGCTCTTCAACCCGGCGATATCCCACCATCGACAAAATAGCTTCTGTCTGACTGAGGCGACGACTGATCTGTCGAAAAATTCCTTGGGCTAGCTCAGGTGAATCTTCAATCTCAGCCAGAGTCAACCGCATTAAATCGACAGGGGTAAGAGCGCTCGCCTGATATGGACGAATCGAAGTCAGCGGCAGACCAAAGGGCATTGATGGACAGGCGAGCCCCAAGAGTGCTTCATCTCCAGTCGCGTAAAGCGTGCCGAGCTGCACCACCCCTCGACACACGATCCAGATTTCATCGGGTGACATGGGAATCGTTTGGCCAATCGTGTAAGGACGCAAACTGCGCTCTTTGTACAAGTCTTCTAATATGGGTCTGATATCTGGCTGAGGCCCCGTTTCAGCAACGAAGGAATGAATCATATCGACAACCTTCTGTATTCTTAATCACACGCTAGCCGAACGGTCTAAAGAGAAGGTAAAGCCAGCATTCAGGCGGGGTTAAGAAAGAGTTACCGTTAGGGAAAGGCGGCAATGTATCTGCCTCGTTTGGGTAGAGTGCTAACGTCAGTCGCCCGATGAGTAGACCGATCGCCGCTTCAGCTCATCTAATCCATCAAGTTAGGGCTTGAGGCAGCGAATCGCTTCCAGCATCCCTCGCGCTTTATTGAGAGTTTCTTCATATTCTTTTTCGGGTTGGGAGTCTGCGACCAGTCCGGCTCCAGCTTGGACGCTGACCTGATAATGTCCGTCAGGTTGCTGTCTCGACACGATCGTACGGATGGCGATCGCCGTATTCAATTGCCCTTCAAAATCGTAATAGCCATAAGCCCCTGAGTATGGCCCTCGGCGAGAGGGTTCGAGTTCATGAATGATTTCCATCGCCCGAATTTTGGGCGCACCGCTGACGGTACCCGCCGGAAAGCAGGCTCGCAGTAGATCCCATGCCGATTTATCAGGAGCTAACGTCCCCACGACATTGCTGACAATGTGCATCACATGGGAGTAGTATTCGACGTTCATTAGCTCATCGACATGCACCTCTCCCTGCACACAGACTCTTCCCAAGTCATTGCGTCCCAGATCAACGAGCATGACATGCTCCGCAATTTCTTTGGGGTCATGCAGCAGATCGTCGGCCAACTCTTGGTCTTCTTTCGCCGTTTTGCCCCGGCGGCGGGTTCCCGCAATGGGGCGAACGGTCGCTATTAGCGAATCTGGCTCGTTAGCCCCTCCTGTTTCTACGTGCTCTGCCTTGACCATGACTTCTGGGCTAGAGCCGATAATTTGCCAGTCTCGAAACTGGAAATAGGCCATATAGGGTGATGGATTGATCAACCGCAGAGAGCGATATAGCGCAAATGGATCGCCCTGATATTGGGTCGAGAGGCGCTGCGAAATGACAACCTGAAAAATATCTCCGGCGCGAATGTAGTCTTTGGCCATTTCTACGCTCTGGCAAAAGGCATCTTGGGTAAAGTTGCTCGTGGTTTCGAGTTGAGGGCGATCGCTCGCGCTGGGGGGCGTCCATTCCAACAGCGTATCTTCTCCTGAAAGCGGAAGCTGGAGCTTGCTGACCATCTGTTCAACTTTGGTGCAGGCGAGGTCATAAGCTTGCTTTAGATCGGTGGAAGGATCTCGCAGATCGGCATAGGCGATCGCCCAAATCTTGCGCTGCACCTGGTCAAAAATCAGCAGATGATCAATTTGCATCCACAAACCATCGGGCAGGTCTTCCGATTGAGCTTCATAAACAGGGACACGGGGTTCAATCCACTGAATCAGCTCATAGCCCCAAATACCAAAGAGACCACCAATGCCAGAGGGGAGCTGCGGCAGCTTAACGGGCTTGAACGGCTCTAGACAACTCCTCAGCGCCTCAAACGGATCGCCAGTGAACGAGTGGCGATCGCCATTTCTGAAGATTTGATGGGTTTGGTTGCCCCGAGCCTCCAACACCCAAAGCGGGTCGCACCCCAAGAAACTGTAGCGAGCCAGCTTCCCCCCCTCTACCGACTCCAGCAAAAAGCTATAGGGTTGCCCCGCACAGACCTTGTACCAAGCAGAAACAGGAGTTTCTAGATCAGCGACCCACTCCTGATATACAGGGACAAAATTGCCCTGTCGAGCGAGTGCTGAAAATTGCTCAAAACTTGGGGAAATCATGGCTCGATCCATCCTGTCGTAGGTCTGCTCGGTCTGATTAACGCATTTTCTATCAATCGTTAACCTTTTGATCTAGACTCAATATAATTTTTTAAGTCCGGGATTTTTAGGCGCGGGATTTTTAAGCACGGAATCAATCTCTTAGATTTGTTTTTTCACTCAAGGCTCCAAAGCTATCATCGTCTCAAATTCAACGCTTTGAGCATCGGCAAGGCTCAAGAGCGACAAGACGTAAACAGTCTCCAGGTAAATGCGGTATGATGATCCTTGGTCGCGCTCCGGCGTGACCTATTTTTGTCCATTACCTTTTCCAGCTCAGTCATTCTGGAAGTGGGTTTAGCCCGCTTTTTTTTGTGCCTGCGCATCTTCGCCATGACTCATCCACTCATTCCACAAATCCTCGAACTGGCACGCCCAGCCGCCGATGATCTGGGTTTTGAGATTGTTGATGCGACGTTTCACACCAACCACAGCCCACCAACACTGAAAATTAGCATTCGCAATCGGGCAACGCAAGATACAAACTTGGGCGACTGCGAAGCGATGAGCCTCGCCGTTGAGGCAGTGCTCGACGAAACAGACGTTATTCCTGATGCTTACGTGCTTGAAGTTTCAAGCCCAGGGATTGCCAAAACGCTCATGACCGACCGAGAATTTGTTTCTTTTAAGGGATTTCCAGTCGTGGTCAACACCTCCGAGCCATTCAAGAAAAAAGTCAGTTTCACAGGGCAACTCATCCGCCGCGACGAAGACGCAGTCTACCTGAATCTCAAGGGACGGGCGATCGCCATTCCCCGCAGCATTATTCGCGAAGTGCAGTTTGCCGAGCAGTCGTGATAGGTCACCTTCAGAGTTCAATTCGAGACAGTCGTTCGAGACGCTGAATTGACATTACATTCTCGGTTTAAACTCTAACCCCAAAATTTTCGCCCCACTCACAGCCCTCACACCCTCATATTTCGACTTACGGGAGGAACGTCTATGTCAATGGTCAGCTTGCCTGGACTCCAGGACATGATTGATAGCATCAGTCGAGAACGGAATTTGCCAAAGCATGCCGTTCAAGCTGCCCTTCGGGAAGCTCTACTGAAGGGCTACGAACGGTATCGACGCACCTACCGACCAGAAACAGAGGTTTTCGACGACGAATACTTTGAAAATTTTGAGGTCGAACTCGACAGCGAAGAAGAAGGGTTTAGAGTCCTCGCGACAAAAACCATCGTTGAAACAGTGACCGTACCTGACCATCAAATTGCCTTAAAAGAAGTGCAAGAAGTGGCCTCAGAAGCTCAACTTGGCGATACGGTCGTTCTCGATGTCACCCCTGAACAGGGCGAGTTTGGCCGCATGGCGGCCATCCAGACTAAACAGGTGCTCGCCCAAAAGCTGCGCGATCAGCAGCGAAAAATGGTGCAAGAAGAGTTCAAAGACCTAGAGAGCACGGTTTTACAGGCACGGGTTCTGCGATTTGAGCGGCAGTCTATCATCATGGCTGTCACCAGCAGCTACGGACAGCCCGAGGTCGAGGCCGAGTTGCTGAAGCGAGATCAGCTTCCCAATGATAATTATCGGGTCAATGCAACATTTAGGGTCTACCTCAAGCGAGTCTCTGAAGGTTCCCACCGAGGCCCACAGCTCTTAGTCTCGCGAACAGATGCAGGATTAGTCGTTTATCTCTTCGCCAATGAAGTCCCAGAAATCGAAGACGACATTGTCCGCATTGTTGCCGTAGCCCGAGAAGCCAATCCTCCTTCTCGGTCGGTCGGGCCTCGCACCAAAATTGCCGTTGATACTGCCGAACGCGATGTTGACCCCGTCGGAGCTTGTATTGGGTCTCGGGGCTCTCGTATTCAGGTCGTAGTCAATGAGCTACGGGGAGAAAAAATTGATGTCATTCGATGGTCACCCGATCCTGCAACCTACATCTCAAATGCTCTTAGCCCTGCACGAGTCTCAGAAGTACGGCTTGTGAACTCAGAAGAACGCCAAGCTCATGTGCTTGTGCCTGAAGATCAGCTGAGTTTGGCGATCGGCAAAGAAGGCCAAAATGTTCGACTAGCAGCTCGTCTGACCGGGTGGAAAATTGACATCAAGGATGTTGCAAAATACGACTACGAAGCCGAAGACCGAAAAGTCTCTGAGCAGATTGCCCAGCGTCAACGTGCGTTAGAAATGGAGCAAGAAGAGCAACAAAAACGCGAGCGTCTTGCTGCTGAGCTTGTTGCGAGACATCAAGCCAAACTAGCCGCCCAGCAAGCCGAAGCCGAAGCGTTAGAACAAGAAGCCTCTTCTGAATCTGAAGAAGACGAAGATTTCGAAGCAGAGACGGCAACCACTACGTCTGCGCCTCAAGCCCCTGAGTCAGAAGCTGAAGCCGCTGAAGAGGAAAGCCAAGACGAACTCGAAGAAGTTGATGAAGCCTCTTCTGAAACCGATGAACCCGAGACGACGGCAGAACTCGACCAGAATCAGTCTAGCGATGAGAGTGTTGCCCCGTCTCAAGCCTCAGATGAGGCGATCGCATCCACTCCAACAGTTGATATCGAAGACACCGCAGATTCGACGACGCTCGACACGCCCCCGTCTGACGACGAAGAATAACTAAGTGCAGAGACACAATAGGTCAGACCATTTCAATAACAAAAGGTTATGACTCAGTTCAATGTCATAACCTTTTACCCTGAAGTCCTATTTCAAAACTATCAATCCATCACGGAGATTCTCGTCATGGAGACCAATCACCGTCGATGTATCACATGCCGTCGAACCGCCCATCGCAGCCACTTTTTGCGCATTGTGCGCGATCACCAAACCCACCAAGTTTTATTGAACAGCGGGATGGGGCGATCGGCCTATCTATGTCCATCGACAGATTGCATCAAACAAGCGCAGCGGAAAAATCGACTCAGTAAAGTTCTTAAATCTCAAGTTCAAACTTCTGTTTATGATTTGCTGTTTAGGCAAATTGACCCGTCATCTAGTCACGAGACTTAGTTGAGTATCCGTGTTAGGTCGTTTTTCACTCGTCTGATGAGATTTAGATCAAATTTCCTGCAAGGTTGGCTTGAACCTTGTAAGATCGCAATGTGTAATGATCGTTGCAATTTCAGGCAAGATCTATCGGGAAAGACCCAATGGAGAGACAGCACCAGGCTATACTCAGCAGTCTTTTTGTACTGTACAGATCGGCTTAAGTTCGGCAACAATGACTGTAAAAGAACTTTAAGGATAGAATAGTCAAGCTGTCCCTGAATTGCACAAGCGGAGCCTGAAGAATAGAAAGGTAGTGGACTATATTATTCATTTTTTGAATTCTGTAATGACATCAAAAATGAAATGGCTCCCACAGGAAACCAAAGCGTTAGAACATATTTCAGAACACCATGCACTTGATCGCCGATGAGTTTTAGAGTTCTGAGACTGTAGTTTAGCGAAGCAAAGCAGGTCATTTATGTAAAACATCAGTTGGCACGGAGAGGAAATTACTGGATGAACAACGGTAAACTTAGAATCTATGAACTATCAAAGGAGTTAGATCTGGAGAATCGAGACATATTAGCGATCTGTGAAAAGCTAGAGATCCCGGTCAAAAGCCACAGTAGTACAATCACTGAGGATATAGCTGGCAAGATTCGCACAGAAGCACAAAATTACTCCCCTAAGGCATCCCCAAGTCGAGCTGTAGCTCCTAACAAGCGTCAGCCCCATGCCTCTCGTCCGTCTCCGTCCTCTGGTGTGAAGCCTCCTATTAAGAAGAAACAGCAAATCCTGGAGATCAGGAAAAAAACGGGCGGTGCAGAGTTAAACGCTCCACAAACTGAGTTGATCGACAAGCCTCAAGTCGCTAAGGCTGAGTCTCCTGCGACATCGGAATCTAAACCTTACGAACCTACAGTAACGGCTGACCAAATTTCTCAAGTCGATCAGGTTCCATCTCTGCACAAGCCGATCGCGCGACCTGTAGATCAAGAAGGTCTTAGTGCTGACCAAGCTGGAGCCAGCTCTCCTGATGATTATGTATCTGAGAATGGAGCGACTCCTCCTCCTAGTGGAACTCCAGCGATTAAAAAGCCCAGGCCAGTTCCTCCGCGTGCTCGAGATGTGCAAGGGCAGACAGAAGCTCCTGGTTCGAGTGAGTCGTCCCCGGCAGAAGTTCCTGTTCTTCGACAGGCTCCTCGCCCTCCGGCAAGGCCAGAAGCTGGAGTAGGCAGACGTTCGGATGCTGATGGAGAGAGCAATGGTCAGTCCACAACAGGGCAAGTACCAGCACCTACTCTCGCACCCAAGCCAAAGCTCAAGCGTCCGGTCACTCGCCAGCAGCAAGCTGAAGCTGAGGAAGAAGCTAAGTCTAACGAATCGCAGAGCGATCGCTCTCCCCAAGAAGCACTTGTTGACGAAAGTCAACTCAGACGTCCTGTCCCTCCTCGCCCACCAAGAAAAACGAAGCGACGTGAGGAAGCGGAAGAGGATGATGAGCAAGAGCGGCTACTGAAGGCAGAAAAAGCCACCAAGCCCAAGCGGCGTCAGCCTCTCATTAAGGATGATGAGGATGACCTTGACATTCTTGATGAAGACGATTCAGATTCATCTGATGATGTTTCTCAGGCACAAATTAGTCTGTCTTTGATGCGTCCGCCGAAACCAAAAGGCGCGTCAGGTTCTCCAAGCAAGCCTACGACCTCTACTCCTCGGAGAAAGAAATCTGGAGCATCACGAGACAGCCGCAGTCAGCGACGCGATCGCCGAGATCAATCGAAGCAGCAAGAGCGTCCTGAGCTAATTACATTAAGCGGTAGTGTTTCAGTTCACGATCTAGCTGAAATGCTGACCGTACCAGAGACTGAAGTGATCAGAAATCTGTTCTTCAAGGGAATCGCTGCTAACATCAACCAAATTCTCGATATTCCAACCGCAACCATGGTTGCAGAGGAGTTTGAGGTACTCGTCGAAACCGCTGAAGTTGAGGCTGAAGCGAAAAAGACAACAGAGATGTTAGACGCCACCGACCTTGATAACCTTCAGCGTCGTCCGCCTGTGGTGACCATCATGGGTCACGTTGACCACGGTAAAACGACTCTGCTCGACTCCATCCGCAAAACAAAGGTGGCTCAAGGTGAAGCTGGGGGAATTACCCAGCACATCGGTGCTTACCATGTGGATATCGAACACGGCGGCAAAGAAGAGCAAATCGTGTTTCTGGACACTCCTGGACACGAAGCCTTTACGGCGATGCGTGCTAGAGGAACCCGAGTCACAGACATTGCAATTCTTGTTGTTGCAGCCGATGACGGGGTTAGACCGCAGACAATTGAGGCAATCAAGCACGCCCAAGCAGCCGAAGTGCCTATTGTTGTAGCCATCAACAAAATCGACAAAGAAGGGGCTCAGCCTGAGCGAGTCAAACAAGAGCTGACAGAGTACAACCTCGTTCCAGAAGAATGGGGAGGTGAAACCATCTTTGTGCCTGTGAGTGCGTTGATGGGTGAAAACCTAGACACCTTACTTGAGATGATTGTGTTGGTCTCCGAAGTGGAAGACCTCTATGCCAACCCCAATCGTCCTGCGAGAGGTACCGTCATTGAGGCCAACCTCGACAAGGCAAGAGGCCCTGTCGCAACGTTCCTGATTCAAAATGGAACCCTGCGAGTTGGAGATACCCTGGTTGCAGGGTCAGTCTTCGGCAAGGTCAGAGCAATGATTGGCGATCGCGGCAATCGAGTAGATGAGGCATCGCCTTCATTCGCCGTTGAGGTGCTTGGACTGAGCGATGTCCCAGCAGCAGGAGACGAGTTTGAAGTCTTTGTCGAAGAGAAAGAGGCACGTTCTGTTGCGGGCGATCGCGCCGATCAGCAGCGTCTGTCTCGACTCCAACAAGCGATGGCTTCTAGACGCGTTAGCCTCAATACCCTCTCCGCTCAAGCTCAAGAAGGAGAGTTAAAAGATCTGAACTTGATTCTCAAAGGAGACGTTCAGGGGTCAATTGAAGCGATTTTGGCTTCACTCCAGCAACTTCCCCAAGATGAGATTCAGATTCGAGTTCTATTCGCGGCCCCTGGTGAGATTACCGAAACTGACGTTGACTTAGCTGCCGCTAGTAACGCTGTCGTCATTGGTTTCAACACCACACTGGCAAGCGGTGCTCGTCAAGCAGCCGATCGCGCCGGAGTTGATATCCGAGAATACGAAATCATCTACAAGCTTCTGGAAGATATCCAGGGCGCAATGGAAGGTCTACTCGAACCCGAACTGGTCGAAGAACCTCTTGGCGAAGTAGAAGTTCGTGCAGTCTTCCCAGTTGGCAAAGGAGCTGTTGCCGGATGCTACGTTCTGTCAGGGAAAGCGATTCGCAACTGCCGCATACGGGTCAACCGTGGAGGGGAAGTCGTTTATGAGGGCAATCTAGACTCTCTGAAACGCGTTCGAGACGATGTCAAAGAAGTCAATGCTGGCTATGAATGCGGTATTGGTCTCGGCAGCTTTAATGGCTGGCAAGAAGGCGACATCATCTCTACGTTCCGACTCGCGACAAAGCGCCGAACTCTTGCTTCAACGGTACGTTCCTAAAAGAGCCTTGACCTCCGATGTATCTGCATTAGAGGCAAGAAGAGTGCCGCAGGTAAAACGGATTACCGTGAGCTGCCCTCCAAAATGAGGATTTAGGCGGTGTGGAGATTTAAGACTTCACACCGCTTTTTTCTTTCTGGATCAATCTCGACGAGAAATATTGATATGAAGAAGCAGACGCGCAAAGAAAAACCATGTCACCCGTACAGTACTATGCGAATATCGATTGCCATGTCAGACTATAGCAATCGATCGCACGATACTCCGCAATCGTAGTGAGTGAGCAGTTTGCCCTAACGGATGAGCGCATCAATATATTTAGATTACAAAAATATTCAAAGTACAAAAACGCGCCCAGAGATTAGAATCGACCATGCAGTCAGCATTTCAGGCCAATGAGCTTCTTCAAATCCAATACTCAATACAAGATCTTCACAGAAATTTGATATAGGGGGTGACACCCCCTACCCTACATGTGGCATACTATGTTAAGTAGATGCACCCTGATGGTTGGGAGAGTTTCCAAACAACTCTCCCTTTTTTCTTGCCTATTTTTGGGTCACTTGAGATAGCTCGCTGTCTAAGCCTCGCTTTCAATATCGCTTCGAACCGCTAGGCCCACGACTCTTGAGCCGTCAAAATCTTATGAAAGGTGGGATTCACAACACTTGAATAAGAATAAAATAGAAGTCGTGCATTCAGCTTCACTCATTTTTTTGCTAGGGTTGAATGAAACCTATGACAAGATCGTGATGAGTCAACCTATCGGATAAGCTTGTCCAAGCGGTATTCTGGTGCTCTGGCTCTGATCCTGTCATTAAAGCTTCCTTGCACAACCATGATTTATTGTCTCTGGAAGTCTTAGAGTCAGCACAGTGACCTGTCCGTCTGACTGCTTCACTACGACTCAATTGCACTCTGTTGCTGCACCCTTACTCCTATGTTTGATGCTCTCGCTGATCGCTTCGAATCTGCTTGGAAATCCCTTCGCGGCCAAGACAAAATCTCAGAAACCAATATTCAGGATGCGCTTCGGGAAGTCCGCCGCGCATTGCTAGAGGCAGATGTTAACCTTCAGGTTATCAAAACCTTTATCAGCGAAGTTCAAACCAAAGCCCAGGGTGCTGAGGTCATTTCAGGAGTTCGCCCTGACCAACAGTTCATCAAAATCGTCAATGATGAGCTTGTGGCTGTCATGGGCGAAACAAATAGCCCCCTAGCTCATGCGGAAACAGCCCCTACCGTCATCTTGATGGCAGGTCTGCAAGGAACCGGTAAAACCACAGCTTCAGCCAAGCTAGCCTTACATCTCCGTAAACAAGACCGATCAGCGCTGTTGGTTGCAACCGATATCTATCGGCCCGCTGCTATCGATCAGCTTGTGACCTTAGGCAAACAAATCAACGTATCTGTCTTTGAGATGGGTACAGATGCCAATCCAGTTGACATTGCACGTCAGGGAATTGAGCAAGCCAAAAAAGACGGCATTGATACCGTCATCATTGACACGGCAGGGCGTCTCCAAATTGATCAGTCAATGATGGCGGAGTTGGCAGACATCAAATCAGCCGTGGCTCCTCATGAAGTGCTGCTGGTCGTTGATGCGATGACAGGCCAAGAAGCGGCTAATCTAACGCGCACCTTCCATGAGGAAATCGGAGTCACGGGAGCCATCTTAACCAAATTGGATGGCGATACCCGTGGTGGAGCAGCGCTTTCCGTTCGTCAAATTTCTGGCCAGCCCATTAAGTTTGTTGGCATGGGAGAAAAGGTAGAGGCGCTTCAACCTTTTTATCCTGAGCGGATGGCATCCCGAATTCTGGGGATGGGTGACGTGCTAACCCTAGTGGAAAAAGCCCAAGAAGAAATTGACATTACAGAAGCAGGCAAGATACAGGAAAAAATCTTGTCTGCCCAGTTTGACTTCAATGACTTCTTAAAGCAGACTCGTTTGCTTAAAACGATGGGTTCTCTAGGAGGAATTGCCAAGCTCATTCCTGGCATGAACAAGATATCTGGCTCCCAGCTAGAGCAAGGCGAAGCTCAGATGAAGCGGGCTGAGTCGATGATTAATTCCATGACGCTAGACGAAAGACAACAGCCTGATCTGCTGGCTGGGTCACCAAGTCGCCGTCGGCGTATCGCAAGCGGCTCAGGGCTAGCCTTAAATGACGTCAGCAAGCTCGTCAGCGACTTTCAGAAAATGCGATCGCTCATGCAACAAATGGGACAAGGAAATTTTGGAATGCCCGGAATGGGAGGATTATTTGGCGGTGGCGCTCCTGGAGGCATGGACGCTCCTGGGGGCATGGGTGCTCCGGGCGGCGGCCCTGGGCCAGGTTGGCGTGGCTACCCAGGTGGTGAGCGTCCGGGCAAGAAAAAGAAAAAGGCCAAAAAGAAAAAGGGCTTTGGCAGCTTATAAATCTATGGCTTGAAATCGTTGATGTCAAAACGCGCTGAGCTGATGGCGCAGAAGCGGAGATAAGTGACAAAAATTCGTGCGTTCAACTTGCAATGCATAGATTTCTCTCTGCGCAGGCATTGCTTTTCTCTTAAGCCGAGACGATCTGATAAAAGTGATATATTGGATGTTCGTGTTAGTTAGCCTAAGGATACAGTTACAAGGAATTTTGTTCAGGCATGATTAAGCTAAGACTCAAACGATACGGCAAGAAGAGAGAAGTCAGCTATCGGATTGTGGCAATTAACAGCCGCAGCCGCAGAGATGGCCGTCCCCTAGAAGAGCTCGGATTTTATAATCCTCGAACAGACGAAACTCGTCTTGACGTTCCTGGAATAGTGAAGCGTCTTAAGGATGGAGCGCAGCCCACAGATACCGTACGTCACATTTTGCAGAAAGCAAACGTATTCGAGCAACTCACTACGCCTTCAACTTAAAAGGTTGTTGCCTCTTTGAGTTTCGTTGCCAATCTAGTTGAAGCCCAGCCTCCCCAACCTTTAGTGAGTACTGACTCCAATGCTATGAGTGAGCCTGATTATTCAAAACTTGTCAAATTTTTGTGTGAGCCTTTCTTAGTTCAACCTGAGCTTCTCAGACTTGACTGTGAGGTTTCTAAAAATAAAGGGAGAGTTTTGATTCGCTTAGCCATCGAAGGCGAAGACAAGGGTCGTATATTTGGGCGTGGTGGACGAAACATTCAGGCCATTCGCACTGTATTGCAGGCGATCGCCAAGATTTATGATCAGGCGGCTTACCTTGAGGTTTTTGGGAGCAGTAGTCAGAGTGATCATCATGGACAAGACACTCCCCATACAAATGGCGGAGTTCCGAGACCTAGTCGACCTTCGAGAGGCGATCGACCTCGCCCTTCTCGACCTAACCGAGCAAGGTAGAGGGTTGTACTTTATTTTGCCAGCTCAATAAGAAAGCAAAACATATCGTATCCATGATGTATCTGCGTCATTACTTGATTAGGTTCAAGATATTATTCTCATGGCTGCTCGCTGGTTTCGTCGAATCAGCGCTCAGGCAGTTTAAGACAGAAATTCAGCGGGGCAAGGCATTTTATCTGAAGTCAGGCATCGAGAGCGGTATGAAAAAGCCAGCCTGAAGCAGAAGCAAGAGTCAGCCCCAAGACGTATGCGATAAAGTATCTAGATTCACATCTGTACTCATCGACTGCCAACCACAAAACGCATCAAACTCAATCCGTTAGATTTAAGTTATGTAGTGTCAACATTTGGCTGTGTCGCTAGGTGTTGACACTTTTTGTTTATTAATCAGAGCCATGCCGTTCCATCGGACCCTCGACCTCGGTTCACCAGCAAATGCGATCGCATTTGCTGGTGAACGAGAAGCCAATATCAAGCAACTTGCCAACCTGACGGGTGCAACCGTTATCATGCGAGGTCAAGAACTCTACTTGGCTGGGACAGAAAGCGCCGTTCATCAATGTGAGGCTCTTGTCCAATCCCTTGAGCCGCTGTGGTCAGAAGGTCAGTCTATTGACGGTGCCGACATCTTGACTGCTCGCCATGCCATTAATACCAAACAAACCGATCGGCTCAAAGATATTTACGACGATGTGCTGATCAGCACTCGCAAGGGCCTGAGCATTCGAGCCAAAACTCGAAACCAGCGCCATTATATCGATGCAATTCGCAATCACGACCTCACATTTTGTATTGGCCCAGCCGGGACAGGTAAGACTTTTCTGGCTGCAATTTTGGCGGTTCAAGCACTTTTAAGGAATGAAGTCGAGCGGCTAATTCTCACTCGCCCAGCCGTTGAGGCAGGCGAAAAGCTGGGCTTCTTGCCTGGAGATTTGCAGCAGAAGGTAAATCCATACCTTCGCCCCCTGTATGATGCCCTCTATGAGATGCTCGATCCTGAGAAGGTTCCAGGCTATATGGAAAGAGGTATTATCGAAGTTGCGCCACTCGCCTACATGCGAGGCCGCACGCTGAATAATGCCTTTGTGATTTTGGATGAAGCCCAAAACACGACTCCGCAGCAAATGAAAATGGTGCTGACTCGTTTGGGTCAAAAATCGCGCATGGTCATCACTGGAGACGTGACTCAAACTGACTTGCCGCGCTATCAGCTCTCAGGATTAGCAATAGCAGAAAAAATTCTCAAAAATGTCGAAGGAATTGCCTTTTGTGAGTTGACGAAAGCGGATGTTGTGCGGCATCCGCTGGTGCAGCGCATTGTTGAAGCCTATGAAAAATATGACTCGTGATGTCGTTTCCATTGCAGTTGCCATATCTGATGATTTACGGTCACACCCCTCTTTATGATTTACACAACCCTCAATATTCGCCAAGAACAGCCTGAAGACTATGAAGCGATCGCCCAAGTGCATGAGCAAGCATTCTGCGGCCACAACGAAGCTGAGTTAGTCAACGCCATTCGCATGAGCGATCGCTTCATTCCAGAGCTGTCTTTAGTAGCGGAATGGGAAGGAGTCGTGGTCGGTCACCTGATAATCAGCTACGCCGATCTAGTTGGGAAGGATACTTATAAACTGCCGATTCTAGCTCCTATGGGAGTAGTTCCAGAAATGCAAAATCGTGCTGTTGGCAGCTCTCTCATGCGCAAAGCTGTGGCGATCGCCGATGCTAGAGGAGAGTCTCTCATTAATCTCCTAGGTCATCCCCAGTTTTATCCGCGCTTTGGCTTTAAGCGGGCTTCTCTCTACGGCATTGAGCCTCCGTTCGCTTTCCCCGATGAAGCGTTTATGGTACGAATTTTGAGCCAATATCAATCTCATCTGCGGGGTAAACTCATGTATCCTCCTGCCTTTAACGCCATCTTGACGAGTGAATAGACGTTATTGGGTCAAAAGAGCGCTGGGGTAAGGCGGTTCACCTTGAATCCAGCTTCTCAGATGACCCAAATATTTTTGCAAATTTATTTGTACCGTTTTTACAAAATGCTTTACAAAGAGAAGCTTACACATCATTGACACACATAAAAAGTATTGAACTCAACGCTTCGAGCTATCCTGAAATGCTCATAAAATTATAGTAAATATGAACTAAATTAACTTGACTGTAAATATATGACGGAATACGATAGAGTCAATATAAGTAAATTCTAAAAAAATATTAGGTATAGAGTGTAATTGAAAGCTTATTTTCAAATGGCGAACAGCGGTTAATTTTTTACTTACATCGCTATACATAGTCAGGGGAAGAACAGTTTCTTCTAGTCAGTTCTCAAGATATGAAGTTGTTTAGCTTTTTCAAGATGAGTGTAGAAGTATGAATGACTTTCACTTTAACGAGAGAAAAGCTACGCAGCTAGCCTCCGCCTTTATCCAGCTTAGTGGAGGTAGGCTTAATTACATGAAGCTAATCAAGCTTATGTACATAGCTGATCGCGAAGCTCTTCTTTGTTGGGAACGCCCTATTTCGGGTGACGCTTACTTTGCCTTGAAACATGGTCCAATCCTTAGCAATGTATACACAATGATTTCTGATGGGCAAGCTCCTTCAGAATCCAATTTTTGGTTTGATTACATTAAAAGAGACGGAAAGTATGAAGTTTCTTTGTTCAAACCATGTCCTCCTGATGATTTATCCCAAGCAGAAGAAGAAATAATTCACGCAGCCTTTGACAAGTACGGTCACTTCGACAAGTGGAAATTAGTGGATCACTTGCACAATGTTTTACCAGAATGGAATGATCCTGGAGCCTCTTCTTTTCCAATAAGCATAGGAGACATTTTGCGAGCAGAGGGCTTTTCAAATAAAGCTTCGTCTCAAGTAGAAGCAGAACTCGAAAGTTTGTGCAAGGCTAAATCTGTTTTTGGCGCAATTGACTGATGTTAGGTGATATGCCGAAGCACCATTTTTTTCACCCTAGGTGGTGTAAACCTTGACTTTAGTGCTCCCTGTTGAATTCTTCCTAGCAATTCACTGCAAAAATCATCTCTAAAACTAGCTTCGCCTATCAGAACAGCGTTTTTGATAGATCTGGTTTGAGCAATAAAAGCATCCTTATAATTGACTACTGTCATGCGATTGATAAATGCATGATCTTTGCTGTCTAATATAACCGTAGTGTCATTCCCTCTACTTGATCCAAGAGTTGTTAGATTTACGATGGCAATAGTCTCTTCTTGGTAGCTACGTGCTCCTGTCAATGCAATAAATAGATGCGGATGCTCATCATCTGGGATGGGCAATCATATGCTCTTACCTGCATAGATTTGGAGTCCCATCATTGTTATTGAAAATACTTCTTTTTCAATCTTTTCCTGCACTGGTTGTTTTCAGTTTTTGAAGCAAGAAGATCAGGATCTGATTTGGACTGGCATTACCAAGTAAGTCATCTTCATGCCACCTAGCGGAGTGGCGATCGCCGGACTCGTTGCCGTATTGAACTGCATCTGCACATCAGACGTGGTGAAAGCTTTTAGCCCTTCTAACAGATATTTAACGTTGAACGCCACATCTAAATCGTCTCCCGTAATTTGAGCGGGCATCGACTCCTGCCCACTACCCACATCAGGAGCATCAACCGAAATCACCACTTCTTGAGCATCATTGCTGAGCGATAGCTTAACAATGCCATTTTTTTGATCAGCCAATACGGCAATGCGCTCCAGCGCTCCTACCAACAGCCGCCGCTCGACGGTCATTTGTCGAGAAAACTGACGCGGAATGAGTTGACGGTAGTTGGGATATTGCCCCTCCAACAATCGACTGGTCAGCCGCTGATTGTCCCACTCGATAATCAGCTGACCCTGATCAAAGCGAACGGCGATCGCCTTTGACGATTGATGCATCTGTAGCATCCGCTCTAACTCTCGCAGCGCTTTACCTGGCACCGTCACATCAAATTCAGCCGTATTAACCGGAACAGGTTCTGCATCATCATCATCTGCAACACTGATAGTCTCGACAACAGAAAGCCGATGACCATCTGTAGCCGCAAACTCCAGACCTTCAGCTCCAGCCGAGAGATGGACACCTGTCAGCACCTGTTTACTCTCATCAGTGCTAGACGCAAACAACGTTCCCCCTAATCCATCGCCGAGGGCTTCCACAGGCAAATATGCAACGTCTCCGCCATCAATGGTCGGCAGCTCCGGATATTCCTCTGCACTCAGACCTCGCACCTGATAGCGCCCAGAAGCGCAGGTGAGTGTGATGATTGTCTCTCCCTCGTCATCATCGAAGGTAATGTCGCCCTCGGGCAGGCGAGAAACAATATCGCTCAACAATTTTGCCGGAAGGGTCAGCCGTCCTGAAGTCTCAACGGAGGCCGTGAAACTTGTTTGCACTCCTAGACTCAAATCAAATCCAGTTAATCGAACCTGGTTTGTTTCCTCATCAGTCACCAAGAGAACATTGGCCAACACAGGGTGGCTAGGTCTAGACGGCACGGCTCGACTCACCAACGACAGATGCCGATTTAACTCACTTTGCGTGCAAACAAACTTCATGATGTTAAGAAGATGAGTAGAGGAATGGGGAAAGAATATGTCAACTCTAGGTTGAATCCAGCAATGCTTTAACCACAAGGGCCAGGTTGAGGCCAAAGAACCAACCTGGAAATACGTTTTGTAGCCATTTTCCTTTGCAGTCGTCCTGTGGAAAACTTTTGTTTTGCCAGAGCAATCAAACGCCAAGTGTTGCCTTGGCCGAAACTTCGAATAACGGATTGTCGCCATGCATATTGAACAATCAAAGATCCAATATCACATCGAACGAGATCGTATCACTCTTCACTAAAAGCTCCAAATGCTTGATCTGACTTGATTTAAAGATCTTCTTCTTTTAAAAGAAATTTTAAAAAAGATCAGTAGTAGTAGGGCATGTGGAAATTGTGGAGAAGCCCTGGGATCGTGACGTAGCCGATTTTGATGAGATCACAAACTTGTGGAAAACTTGTGAAAAACTGTGGAGAAGGTGAGTAGTTCAAAGAAACTATCTTAGTTTTTCACGAATTGCAGCCCTTTTTCCACGATCATTCCAGAGGTTTTCCACAGAAAAACTGAGGTTTTCCACAGGCTATAGCTTCAGATCGGGGAGTGAAGAGACTTGATCTTGTGATATTTCGTTATATTGCTTGTAAGCTCCAGCGGCAGAGTAGGACGCTCAGCAATCGTTATTTATGATTTTTCGCATTGACCAGTAGTGTAGATCAAGCGATCTTTAAGATCAGATGATCTTTGTATCTATTAGATCAAATCTGATCGAAAATGTCCACTTTTTTTATGCCCACAGACGATCAGAGCGATCTAAAAACGCTGAATTCGCGTTTTTAGGAACGTGCCCTAGAGATCTGTATCCTAGATCCCGTAATGCTTTGGATCACAGCGTGAAGAGAGCGTGAGATCAATGTTTAGATTTGTGTCGTTCAGATCTGAATGTTGAAGCGCTCAGATCCGATTTGATCAATGGGCTGGGTTTGGTGAAGGGGAGATGTCTGACTGAGCGATGTCGGAACAGCCCACCGTTTCAGAATCCACGACTGACTGGCAAGGATTCATTGATTCCAGTTCAAGCTCTGCAGTCACTACAGTCGAAACTGATGAAATAGGTTGCTGGCCGCACGATGGAGAATCGAATGGCGATAGGCCAGACTATCAAAATCTTGGCAATACCCGCCGCCGATGACGCAGCCAACCGGATATCCGCCGCTGAGGCAGGTACTCAGCACCTGCATTTCTCGTCTAAATATGCCCGTGTCGGTGAGGGCTAGCTTGCCTAGGCGATCGCCCACATGGGTATCGACCCCGGCGTCATACAGCACAAGATCGGGGTTGACCTGGGCTAATAGATCAGGCAAGTGATGCGCCAAGCTCTGGAGATAGGGCTCATCTTCCGTGCCTTCAGCAAGAGGCACATCAAGATCGCTCGTTTGCTTACGACTCGGAAAGTTGATGTGACAGTGCATCGAGAAAGTAAAAACAGTCGGATCATCCTGAAAGATGATGGCCGTGCCATCGCCCTGATGCACGTCTAGATCGACGATAAGAATTTTTTTTGCCAGACCCAGAGCCTGAACGGTGCGAGCGGCGATCGCCAGATCATTAAAGATGCAGAAGCCTGAGCCATAGTCAGGAAACGCATGATGAGTGCCCCCGACGGTGTTGCAAGCGAGGCCATGACGGAGTGCAAGCTGCGCGGTGAGAATGGTTCCAGCTACTGCAAAACAGGTTCTTTCTACTAGTTCGGGGCTCCAGGGTAAACCGATGCGACGCTGGGCTTTGGCCGTTAGAGTGCCTTCGCAATAACTCCGCACATACTCAGGCTCATGTACCTGTTCGAGCCATTCGATGGGTAAGGCTTCGGGCTGATAAACATGATGGTGTTGAGCAATGCCGTCTTTAATGAGTAAGTTATAGAGTTTTCCAAACTTTGGCATCGGAAAGCGGTGACCCAAGGGTAGCGGCGCTACGTAGTTGGGATGATGAATGATGGGTAAATTCATGCCAAAAGATTTGAAAAAGGTGGGAAACGCTAAAGCTAGCGTCCAGAACTTAATATAACGTAACAAGTTGCATCCATTAAGAATGAGGGCGATCGCCCTTCTGCGACATCGCGATTTCAGATTGACTGCAATGATGCATCGCAATAATAGAGAGACTCAGCCGTCAAGCCCAATCTCCTGAAATGTATAAAAGTATCAATTTAGTATCAAAGGCTACAAAATTGCTAAGATCGGACTACAGCTAATCAAGCCTGGTGAGTGGGTATGATTTCTGCCTGTTCATTCTTTCTGGTTTGACCTCACCGATTTTTTTCTCTCTATCTCGTCTACGGAGATTGCGACTATGTCTACTCAAGATCAAGCACGGGCACTGATGATGGCGCATCATCATCAGATCAAAAATCGCCAGCGTTCGATGCTAGGACGCACGTTGGTCGAAATGGGAATGCCCTCTGAAGGGTCAGAAGCTTGGCATGGTATCCAAGGAAAACCCTTCGCTGATATCGGAGCGACTTACGATCGGAGTCGTGCGTCCTTAAGTTAGTGACAAAGTGCGTGACATCGCTTGGGGTCACTTCATTTAGAGTCACTTCACTGCCGCGTACACAAGAATGGCTAGAGTCTGAGTGCCCCAAGAGTTTATGCCGATAACACTCTATCGAGTCTTCGGCGCTGAATAGCACCGCGTAATGCTCCTTCATCATTGAGGAGCATTTTTTGTTTTTATAGAAATATATATAGTGAAAAGACGGTGGCGTCTAAGGTCATAATGACTGGGTGCGTGACGACGTTCATGCAATATTTAATCTTTGAGTTTTGAGGACTGTAACGATGACCCGCGCAATTATGGAAACTGAAAAAGGAACCCTTACGATCAATTTGTTTGATCAAGATGCTCCCAATACGGTGAAAAACTTCGTAAAGCTATTGACAGAAGGGTTTTATGACGGGTTGAACTTTCACCGCGTCATCGATAACTTCATGATTCAGGGGGGGTGTCCTGAAGGCTCTGGAAGGGGAGGCCCTGGCTACCAAATTAAGTGTGAAATTAATTCGAATAAGCATCAGGCCGGGTCGTTGTCGATGGCTCATGCCGGACGAGACACCGGAGGCAGCCAGTTTTTCATTTGCCATGCTCCTCAGCCCCACTTAGATGGGATGCACACTGTGTTTGGTCAGACAGAAGACATGGATGTGGTGAATTCGATTCGCAAGGGCGACAAAATTCTCTCAGTCAAGATTGAAGAATAGGTCGGAAGAACCGTTCTCATTTAATGAGAGACATCTAAGCCAGTAAAAGAGCACAAAAATAAAGCGCAAGAAAAGCGCAAAAAAAGAGTACAAACCAAAAGGGGCAGGGTATGACAGATTGGTGGGCAGTTTCAGGAGGAGTGACAGCACCCAAGGGGTATCGGGCTGCTGGTATTGCAGCAGGACTGAAGCCTTCTGGTTCAAAAGACTTGGCGATCGTTGTGTCAGATGTAGATGCGATCGCCGCCGGAGTTTTTACGACGAGTCAGGTTCGGGCTGCCTGCGTCGATTACTGCCGCCAACGCCTTGCGGCCAAGCCGTCGGCTCGTGCCATTTTGGTCAATGCGGGGCAGGCCAACGCGGGTACGGGGTCGGCTGGCTGGGACGATGCCCGAGAAAGTGCCTCCCTTGTTGCGACAGCCTTGGGCATTGACGCCGATCAGGTGCTGGTCGCTTCGACGGGAGTGATCGGTCAGCGGATTCGAATGGATGCTATGCGGACGGGTATTCCTAAGTTGGTGGAGCAAGCCTCTGCCGAAAATGGAGAAATCGCGGCTCAATCGATTCTCACGACTGATCTGGTGCCCAAAGTTATTGCCCTCGAAACCCACCTGCACGATCGCCCCGTTCGCATTGGTGGGATGTCTAAAGGCTCTGGCATGATTCATCCCAACATGGCGACGATGCTTGCGTTTGTTACCTGTGATGCGGCGGTTTCTCCCCATCTTTGGCAAGGTATGCTGAGCCGAGCCGCAGATAAAAGCTTTAACCAGATCACCGTTGATGGCGATACCAGCACGAATGATTCTCTCTTTGCCCTGTCGAATGGAGAGTCTAGAACGCCTGCGATTACTGAACCTGGCCCTGATGCTGATCGTTTAGAAGCCATGCTGACTGAGGTCTGTGTGCATCTCGCTAAGGCGATCGCCCGCGACGGCGAAGGGGCAACCTGTCTGATTGAGGTTCAAGTCACAGGAGCCGTAGACGATGTGTCGGCACGCCGGATTGCGCGCACGGTGGCCGGATCGTCTCTCGTCAAGTCGGCGGTGTTTGGCCGTGACCCCAACTGGGGGAGAATTGCGGCGGCGGCGGGTCGAGCGGGTGTCGCATTTGACATGGCTCAGCTCGATATCGATTTGGGGCAGGTCGCGCTGATGCGCCAGGGGCAACCCTTAGAGTTTGATCGCGGCATGGCTAGCCATTATTTGAAACAAGCGGCTGAGGGAGCTTACCTGTCGGGTGAAGATACGGTACTGATTACCGTTAATGTCGGGACGGCAACAGGAGCTGGCACGGCCTGGGGCTGTGATCTCAGCTATGACTATGTGCGCATTAATGCTGATTACACCACATAAGTAGGTCGCTATGGGTCGCTATAGGTAAACGATGCGATTTGAGTGTGTGCCCCTCGCCGAGGGGCACACACTATTTGTTTTAGTTTTGACCTTATCCGGAGTTTGTAATGGCGATCGCCACCAAGATGAAGTCTTGTTGTCAACCTGTAGAACGCTCTTATAACAAGACGGATCTCGCTTAATTGACGATGGCTATGGCATTTGCCAGCATCAGATTTTTTCGCAACATTGACGAAATATTGGCCGGGTGCGTGACACGTTTGATCTCTGTCACAATATTGGCTCGCACATAAAATCTGCGCGTTAGAATGAGCTTAAGAATCAGAATTTAAGCATAAGCAAAGCTGCACGTCTACTTAGCGGTCATTCAGAAGATCTCATTCAACATGAATGAGCGAATGACTGCATGTGACCGATGACGGCTATCGACTGAGACGGTCAGTCATCTTTCAAAAACTGTCGGATGAGGCGATCGCGGTATTGAAGTCTGTGATTAACTCGATCTGGTTTGAGCCAGCGATGCAGCTCAACCATAAGAGGGATGCGACGTTTGGGAAGGTGACGTGCTCGGTGCTACTACCAGACGCGGTCAAAAGTGCAAGGTCGTACTGCCAAGGCGATGATATTGCCGGGGTTGTGACGTTGAACTGTACTTTTGCACGAACCCATTGAGACGATGAATGACTCATGGTTGAGAGTTAACCCTCGACGCCAATGAGGAATAGTCGCCTTACCTTCGATCTTGACGAAGCAAATCACTAAGGAGGGTGCTGGAGTAGTGACCCAAGAATTCCATATCTCGGTAACCCCAGTGCGGGACAGCGAATACTGGGTGCGAACTGAACAAGTTGCACCAGGTGTTCCCTTGGCAGATGAGCAATTTATCTGGCCTGTCCATGATTGGCTAGAACAGGCGCAGCATTTGATGAATGATCCACTTGTAGGATTGCTGCAAGGGAATTCTACGAGTCGTGCGGGTTTCGCGTCAGCCGGGAGCCCAGATGCTAACGCTGGGGCGTCGGCAGAGCCTGAAGCCAAGAGCCTAGTTGCCCTTGGGCGCTTACTCTACGAATCACTCTTTCAAGGACGGCTGCGCGATAGCTGGATGACCGCTCAGGGCATTGCTCAACATCGTGGTGAGGTGCTGCGGCTGCGATTGGGCTTGAAAGGTTCTTTCTTGCCTCGGTTGCCTTGGGAGGTTCTGAACGGGGGGATTCAGCACGCCTATGCTGGCTCTGCACGCCCTCTAGCAACGGGCACCGATATTTTATTTTCTCGCTATCAGCCCGGTATGGGGATGTTGGGAGCGATCGCCTTTCCGACCGCTCCTAAGCCCCGACAGACGCTGCGACTATTGATGGCGATCGCCGCACCGAATGACCAGCAACAGCTAAAGCTGAAGCAAGAGGCAGAACATCTGCAGCAAGAGCTAAAACAGCAGGCAGAACTCTTGCAAAACAGCGCGATGATTGGCACTTTGCCTGACATCCAGGTCACGATTTTGGAGCAGCCCGGACGAGAGCAGCTCGCCCAGGCTCTAGAGCAGGGGAATTATCAAATTTTCCATTTTGCGGGTCATAGTGAGTTAAGTTCTGCCGGAGGGCAGATCTACCTAGTCAACCGCCAGACGGGGCTCAGTGAGCCCATGAGCGGCGACGATTTGGCTGGCCTGCTGGTAAACAACGGCATTCAAATGGCTGTGTTTAATTCTTGCCGGGGCGCTTATACGGCCAGTATGGCGACGAATCAAGAAGGTGCGGGCGATCGCAGCCTGACTGAGGCGTTGGTGAGCCAGGGGGTGCCTGCGGTGCTTGCCATGGCAGAGCAGATTCCTGATGATGTGGCTCTGACGCTGACCCGGCTGTTTTATCGCAATTTAAAGCAAGATTATCCAGTCGATTTGAG
>JBARXP010000018.1:0-32038 GCA_049647405.1 Elainellaceae cyanobacterium
AGATTCGTGCGGCAGAAGACCCTGAGTTTGAGACGTTCTACACCAAGAACATCTTGTTGAACGAAGGAATTCGTGCCTGGATGGCTGTGCAAGACCAGCCCCACGAGAAGTTTATATTCCCTGAGGAAGTACTGCCTCGTGGTAATGCACTCTAAATAAGGTTGCTCCGCTCAATCACGATCGACAGTTGATAGATTGTGATTAGCTCGAAAGCGCTTCTCTTCGGAGAGGCGCTTTCAGTTTTGTAGCCAAATTTACTCAAAGCAGCTCCTGCTTCAAGTCGTGCAAAATAACGATCCCAGAAGTTGGTCGTTTGCCTACAAAAAATTAATCTGTGTGCTATCTTGTGCTTAGCGACGATACGCAAGAGCTTGCTCTAAGCATACGTTGCAGATGTTTGAACTTTGAAATCGTAACAACAAGGCAGGAGGTGATGCCCATGCAAGATAGTAGTAAACGAATGGGTCTCCAAGTTGATGTAATCTGGCTGTGTGCCGGGGCTGTTCTTTAGGTTCAGCAGACTTCACGAGAAGGCTCTGGGAAGGCTTAAGGTTCCTCCCGGCAGTCTAGTTTCAACTAAAGACCCGCTAGACCGCCTTTGCTTTGATAGTGCAATGCATCTATCTCCAGCAAAGGCGGATAGTTTTTTTAAACCCTGTGTGACTTAAAACCCTAACGTGTTCAAAGCCTGAGATAGAGCCATCGCGTGATTTAGCTTAGGGTTTGAGATTGCGGATCTGATCGATAACGGTATTGACGAGTGTTAAGCCACCCACCCAATAGGCAACGATGAGGGTGATAGACAGTGCGCCCGCGATGAGGCTAACCGTCAAGCCCATGATGCCGATCGCCCCATCATCTTCGAGCAGACTAAACCCAATAATAAACACGCCGATCGCCGGAAGAGTATTGGTCAACGGCAGTGGAATCAGCATTGATAACCCCATGAGCGCGATCGCCCCACCTAAGATCAAGCGTCCTGTTGGGCTAGTGCAGATAAAGGCATATCGAGGCTTAGAAATCGATTCAAGACGGCGCAACCAAGGAATTCCGGCTTTGATAATGCCTTGAGCCTGCGTTGTCTTGAGCGATCGCTTGCGAAACCATTCAGGAAACCAGGGACGGTTGCGACCCATCATGAACTGCACAGCTAGCAGTAAAATCACAAGCCCAAACGGAATCGAATAGCCGGGAGCCGGAACAGGCAGCGCCGAGGGCAGCGAGAGCAGCACCAACAAGAAGCCAAAGGTGCGTTCTCCGGCTAGCTCCAAAACATCGACCAGACTAATCGTGTCAGGTCGATCGTCATTAAAAAAGAAATTGTGGAGTTCAACAGAAAATTTTGCCACGAAAAGCCTCAATAACACGCGAGACAGAGTTAGCGATCGCACCTCTATCTCCTTGACACAGGCCCTAGATGGTGCAACCTAACATTCTTTTATAGCCTGAAGATTCCCTAGTTTTGTCGTTTGAATGCATCTTCAAGAAAATCAGAGCTAAAGGGTAGATTGCAGACACAGTAAACGATAAAAAAGCGATCGCCTACGCAAAGGGCGATCGCTTTTTGCTGATACATCTAACTCATTACAGCCCCAGGTCTAAAGCCAAACAGCTTCTGAGGCTGATGATGGATAGATGCCTTAGGTTCCCGAAGTCCAAGAGTTCATATACTCTGTTTGGGCGGCAGTCAAAGAGTCAAGGGCAACTCCCATGGCCTGTAGCTTCAGCCGTGCAATTTCCTTGTCAACCTCAGCCGGAATAGAGTGCAGTCCGGGCTCTAGAGAACCGCGCTGGGTCACGAGATATTCGCAAGCCATAGCTTGGTTAGCAAAGCTCATGTCCATCACAGCGCTGGGGTGCCCTTCTGCTGCGGCTAGGTTAATCAAACGACCTTCGCCTAAGACAATCACAGACTTGCCGTTCTTCAAGCGATATTGCTCGGTAGAACCCCGCACTTCTTTGACTTCGTCTGCCATCTCTTTCAGAGATTGGAGGTCAACTTCAATATCAAAGTGACCTGAGTTGCACACCATTGCGCCGTCTTTCATGGCCTCAAAGTGTTCTTGGCGGATGACGTGCTTGTTGCCCGTTACGGTGATGAAGATATCACCCTGCGCTGCTGCAAGCGCCATGGGGAGAACTCGAAATCCATCCATGCTGGCTTCAAGCGCCCGTACGGGGTCAATCTCGGTCACGATAACGTTTGCACCCATGCCCCGTGCCCGCAATGCCACGCCTTTACCACACCAGCCATAGCCAGCAACGACCACGCTCTTGCCCGCAAGCAAAACATTGGTTGCCCGAATGATGCCATCAAGGGTAGATTGGCCTGTGCCGTAACGGTTGTCAAAGAAATGCTTGGTGTCTGCATCGTTGACATTCATCGCAGGGAAAGACAGCACACCGTCAGCAAACATGGCTCGGAGGCGCACGATGCCAGTAGTCGTTTCTTCGGTCGTGCCGATGATGTCTGAGAGCTGATCTTTGCGGTTTTGCACCAGCGTTGCCACAACATCACTGCCGTCGTCAATGATGATGTTGGGCTTATGGTCGAGGGCAATTTCAACATGGCGATGATACATGTCGTTGTTTTCGCCCTTCTGAGCAAAAACAGAAATGCCGTAGTCAACGACGAGGCTGGCCGCCACATCATCTTGAGTCGATAGAGGATTGCTCGCAATCAGCAGTGCATCTGCACCCGCAGCCTTGAGGGCGATCGCCAAATGCGCCGTTTCGGTTGTGACGTGACAGCAAGCCGAAATGCGGATTCCAGCTAGGGGCTTCTCAGTCGCAAACCGCTCCCGAATCTGATGCAAAACAGGCATCTCACGGCCTGCCCACTCGATTCGCTGCTTGCCCTTTGCCGCCAAGGACAAGTCTTTTACATCATGCTTAATTTGAGTTGTCGTGACCATTTATGTTCGCTCTAAATCTCTGCTTGAAATGCTTTACCGTTGAAATCAATCGAAACCGCCTGATTTGTTTGACCGATAGTGGGCTGATGTTTTGTCTTACCGATGGCATCCTGTGACATCAGCTTTTCAATATCAGCTTTTTATCATTGTGTCTAAAAAGTTGCACATTGAGGGTCTTGAGCAGGCAACTCGATTGCATCGCTCAATCAGGCTATCAAATTAAACATACTGTAGCAGGCTCATTGAATGAGTCACTCGTGCCCGAAGGCCAAGACTCAGACACAATCAGGGGAAATCTAAAAACTCTCACCCTTACCTGCACCATGCATTCTGTCTGACTCAAAGCTGCGTTGCTTTGACCCGTCGAATGACCCCAAACTCAATGTAAGCTAACACATTCGCCCGCCCTCTAGTCAGCGATGTCGCTAGTTTTATAGCGTTATGCACTGATGTAAAAGCTATGAAACTCGATTTAGAGGGGCTGGATTGAGGAGTCGCCCAAAGTTATCTCTTTATTTCACCTCTTTATTCAGGATTTTGACGGAGACCTTGGGATAAGTCTAAAAAGTCGTACGCTAGTTCAGAGGCATTGAACCAAGCTTTGGGGAAGTTTTTGTGATGCGATCGCCCCTCAGCCTCCCTTTAGCTTGTCGATGCAAGCTTTTGCTGATTTTCCGCTGATCTTTCATTGTTCGAAGAGGAACGAATTCACCTGCATGGAGAACTTGACATCTGCAGACATTGCCCAGTATCGCTCAGCCCTATCAGCCATCTCTGAAGCCATGATGGCGCTTGACATTATCGAAGACTGCGAAGGAGACGTAGAAGATGCTGCCATCTCAATTGCCCTCCAGGTTGGGCAAGAGCCAAACCAGTCAGATCACTGGGTTGAAGGACTCGCCAAACGTTGGCGAGTTGCGATCTGCCATAGCGATGCAAACAGTGACGCCGACGCCGATGATGTCAGAAGCGCCATTGCAGCAGGACAGTTGGGCGACGCGGTAGAGAAGCTCGTCGCCGCATCGACGCTGCCGACTCGGCTTGCCGTTCCCGTCCTGATCTATGTCTTGCAAATGGGCATTGAGTCATTTTGCAAACCGTTGGATGAAAGCTTGAGATAGAGCCAGGAGACTTCTCAAGTGCGCTCAAATCCTTCACTCTGGATAATTTTGGGAGAACTGGTTCACGGAAAGCTGGTTCTAAGAAAACGATGATCATCCAATCTCGAATGAACCCTCAACACAAAAAACAGCAACGTTGGATGGTCGCGATCGCCCTCTTGTACGGCTCGGTTTTGCCGTGCATGTTGTCTTTCCAAAAAGCATCGGCACAAGAATCTCCTGACTCAGCCCTATGTCCGGCAGAGGCAGAAGAGGCGATCGCCCCTATTCTTCAAGAGCCAGCCTTTCGCAGCGCCCGCTGGGGCATTCGAGTCGAAACCCTAGCGACCCATGATGCTTCTGCTCAAGTGCTGGTTGATCAGGAGGGCGATCGCCTCTTCATTCCTGCGTCAAACGTGAAGCTGTTGACCACGGCAGCGGCACTCGATGTCTTGGGGCGAGACTTTCAAATTCATACGTTGGTTTATCGGGAGATTGCCAAATCGGTTTCTGGGACTGAATCGGCTGAAGGCTCAGAACCCGATTCGGATACAGGCGTCGATCTGCGCGTTGTGGGGCGGGGTGATCCAACTCTGACTGCGGCAGATGTGAGTGACGTGGTGCGGCAGTTGGGCGATCGCGGCATTCGTCACATTCGCACCCTTACTTTCGATGACCACTACTTTCTCCCCGATGCCGTCAACCCCACTTGGGAATGGGGTGATGTGCAGGCGGGCTACGGAGCGGCGGCATCCAGCTTTATCTTGAATCTCAACGAACTGCGACTGGTGGCCTATCCTAGCCAGGTTGGCGAACCTGTGCGGGTGGAGTGGATTAGTGAGGTCAATCTAGACGAGTGGCAGATCGTCAATCGGACGGTCACGGTTCCAGCGACGGAATCTGGCTATACCTGGGCGAGCCGCGATCTCAATCGTCCGGTTGTTTATCTGGATGGGCAGCGTCCTGTGGGTGCGCCCCCGGATGAGTCTGCCATTGCGATCGCCGATCCAACCCGCCACTTCGCAGACCAGCTCACTTCCACCCTCCGCACCGCAGGCATCACCGTTGAACAGGTGGCGATCGCCCCTCAATCTACAGAACTCGACGAACTCGCACCCCTAGAAGAAATTGCCCGAATCAGCTCCCCTTCCTTAGCAGAACTATTGCCTCCCACAAACCGCGACAGCGAAAACATCTATGCCGAAGCATTGCTCAGGCATGTCGGCTACGCTCATCAGGGCGCTGAAGTGTCGCCTTTCTTTTCTCCCCTCGATGCAGGTGTAGAAGAAATCACTGCTCAATTGACGACTCTCGGCATTGACCCGTCTGGTATTCGTCTCGCCGACGGGTCAGGACTGTCGCGGCAAAATTTAGTCAGTCCCGCCGCTTTTGTCGCGACCCTGCGAGCGATGGCACGGCATCCTGAAGCGGAGCTGTATCGAGAGTCGTTGGCGATCGCAGGCATCTCTGGCACGCTTCGCAATCGACTTCGAGATACGCTTCTAGAAGGGCGACTCTATGCCAAAACAGGCGGATTAACTGGCGTAGCCTCTGTCTCAGGCTATCTTGACCCTCCCAACTTTGAGCCGCTGCTGGTTAGCATCATCCTCAACCACTCGCGCCAGTCAGGCCAGACCAACCGCGACGCTATCGATCGCATCTTGCTGGAATTATCGCGACTCCAATCTTGCGACGAGCACCTGATGCAAATGCGATAGTGGAAACAGCATTCAGTCACTTTTGAGACCTTACTATGCTGGAATGGTTGGCCGCCTCAACAGGATTAGAGCTAGGCAAGTTTGTGCTTGAGCAGGTACTTGATCTGGGCAAGCCCGTGCTCGAAGGTTATGTTCAAGATTTTTTCAAAGGCTGCTTGAATAGTGGCGTCGCTCGGCTCAAGGCTACAACGCTAAAAACACCGATGGCCGAGGCGATCGGGTGCTTTATGCAGCAATTCATCGAAGAACTGCAATTTCATGATGTGCCTGACACCAGCATCGACCATTTTTATCGGTCTGCTCTGAAGGACTTTGTGCGCGATCGCTCCATCGGCCAGATTTTGGGAAAAGCCTTCGAGACAGGCTGCAAGCACATCGATCATGTCCAGCTAGAGCAGATCTGGGCAGAGCACTATCAAGACTCAGGGTGGAATTTTCCGCAGGAGTTTGACTGGCAGGGCATCGCCAAAGCTTATGTCAAGGGCGTCAAAGGCATCGTCAAGGCTAATCCAGAACTGCGAGATATTCTGAATTCTGACTTACTCGAAGACATTGCCCACAACACGGCTCAGCTTTCACCCGGCTTTGACGTTGAGACCTACCGCCAAAGCCTGCAAGCCAGCTACGGCTATCTCAAGCTCTACACCCTCGACAGCACCGATCGCGTCGATGCCATCAAGTTGTGGAATATCTTCATTGAGCAAACCGTGCGAGAAGCGCTGCCGCCCATTCGCTACGACCTGCCGCTGGATTTGAAACGCCAACTGCAAGACGAAGGACAGCTAGAGCATGACCTATCGCCAGAGGCGCTAGAGCTTTACCGTCGCGACTATTTCCAGCAGCCCGCCCGAAAGGTTTTGACCGCAGTTGCCGATTCCCACCGGGCCGTCATTCTAGGCGATCCGGGTTCTGGCAAGTCGAGTCTGTTGCAATATCTAGCGCTGGAATGGGTGGAAGGCAACGCCGAAACCCTGCCGCTCTTGATTGAGCTGCGAGAATTTGCCCTCAATCCCTCCGCTAACTTTCTCGAATTTCTCCACCAAGGGAGAGGGGTAGACTGGCAGTTTGACCAGCAGCAGCTTCACCAGCATTTGCTCGACAACCCGACTTTGGTGATGTTTGACGGACTAGATGAGGTGTTCGATCGCGCCACCCAATCTACGGTGATTGACGACATCATTCGCTTTTCTCAGCAATATCCCAACGCACGAGTGCTCGTCACCTCCCGCATCATCGGCTACAACCCCGAACGACTCCAGCACAGCGGCTTCCGCCACTTCACGATTCAATCGCTCGATACCGACGAGATGCATGAGTTCATCGATCGCTGGTACGACCTGTCGCTGGGCAGCGATCCCGATAAAGTACGGCTGAAGCAGCGTTTGAAGGATGCCATTGACAATTCCAAAGCCATTCAAAATCTGGCCGATAATCCGCTGCTGTTGACGATGATGGCGATCTTGAACCGAAGGCAGGAATTGCCGCGTATTCGGACTGACCTCTATGACAGGGCTTCAGAAGTATTGCTTTATCAGTGGGATATAGAACACAAAAGCCTCAATTTGCCGCTGGATACAATCCAGCTACGAGAAAAGCGGGAAATGCTGCGACTCATTGCCTATGAGATGCAAGCGGGAGAAGACGGACTCAAAGGCAACCTGATCAGCGCCGATCGACTCACCCGAATTTTGACGGACTATCTGCGCGATCAGGGCTTCAGCGAACCTCGCGAAAAAGCGAATCGCTTGATCCAACAACTGCGCGAACGAAACTTCATCCTCTGCTATCGCGGAGCAGACACCTACGGCTTCATGCACCGCACCTTCTTGGAATATTTCTGTGCGGTTGAAATTGTCCATCGCTTTGAGAAACAGCGAACTCTCACGTTTGAGCAGTTGCGAGATGAGGTGTTTGGCAATCACTGGCAAGATGAAACCTGGCATGAGGTTTTGAGGTTGATTTGTGGGGCAATCGATGTGAAATTTGCAGGACAGTTAGTTAAATTTTTGCTGGAGCAGGAGATTGACGCTACTCATTTTTTAGATCAAGAATGGCTTAGTTACACAGGAGAAAAGAGAATTTCTCCTGGAGGAAAAATTAATCTGTTGCTAGGTGCCGATTGTTTTTCTGAGATTATTAGCTTCTCGATTGATTCACAAGTAAAGAATTCTTTAATTCAACAATTAAAAACAGAAGTCGAAAATCCCAAAATTCGATTAACTCGCCAAACAGCGAGCGAAATAATCGACAGAATTGCGATGTACTTTAATGATGCTAATACTGCTACTTGGCTTAAATCTCAAGTGCAAAACAATAAAATCTCTGTTGTTCAAAAGGCAGCAGTTATAGCAGTCGCAAAATATTTCAGGGACGTAGAGACTTATCTGTGGCTGAAAGAAGTTTTTCAACAAGGGATAGATTGGGGTACTCGACTAGGGGCAATCGAAGCAATTGCTCAACATTATCTTGATGAGCCAGATAGTTGGATACTTCTTAAGCAAGCAGCACAAGACTATGACTGGGGTGTTCGATGTGCTGCAATAGATGCGATGATTGAACATTCTCCTAATAAACTAGGTGTCTTTACTTTCCTCTATGAAATTATTCAGAACGATCCATTTAAGCGGAATTTATCTTGGGAGGATAATCCTCGAAAAGTGGCTCTTGAGGGTCTGATAGAACATTATTGCACCCATCCTAAAACTATTGAACTGTTGCGCGATCGCGCCATCAACGATCCTGACGAGCAACTACGAGAATGGGCACAGGAGCAGTTGCAACAGATGGAGAATCAGGGAAAGGGAGAATCAAGCCAATGGACTTGATTTACCTGGACTATAACTGCTTTCAACGACGATTTGATGACCCCAACCAGATTCGCATTCAAATTGAAGCGTTAGCCTGCCAGGAAATATTTAATCGGGCAGAAGCTCAAACGATTCAGTTAATCTGGTCATTCATGCATGAAGACGAAACGCTACTTTGCCCATTTCCAGAGCGGCAGGAATTTGCCTCAGAACTTTCCACCCTTTGCCAAATTAGAATAGCTCCAGAAGAAGCAATCTACACCCTTACCCAAGAATTAATCCAGCAAGGTAAGTTTTCGGCAAAGGATATTTTGCATGTGGCGTGTGCTAGATATGCTCAGGCAAACTTCTTCCTCACCTGCGATGATGCCCTAATGCGGCAAGCCAGAAAGCTTGCATTAGCTTGTGAAGTTATGAATCCAGTTGATTATATTCGGAGAGAAACCCCATGACAGATTCCACCCCAACCCTAAACGATACTCAACTTCGAGTTAAAGCCCTTGCTACTCTTAAAAAAGAACTTGGCATGGCAGCTACTCTGCGATTTCTGGCAT
This sequence comes from Elainellaceae cyanobacterium, assembly GCA_049647405.1. GTDB lineage: Bacteria > Cyanobacteriota > Cyanobacteriia > CAKZMO01 > CAKZMO01 > CAKZMO01. The sequence goes on from JBARXP010000018.1 coordinate 9,095, forward strand.
TGATGAACCAAAGCTCTACTGACTATGTAGAGCTTTCTCGTCAGATCTATGAAGGGCAGCAATTAGACGAAATCTTTTCTAGGGCTAAACAAAACTGGAAAAGCTAGATTTCTGTCCATTACAAAGTTTGGAACTACAAAAAGCCTACATCTGAGCCATGTTGGCTCACGTCAAATACGATGAAGAGAAGTGGAAAAAATAATGCAAAGCCTTAATCTTCATTAAACTATGAAAAAGCTGATCTCGTCACACTCAGCCGAATTCAAGAAAAACTGAATCAGCTAGTAATCTCTACTGTTCCACAGCGGCCTGAGTCAGCCGAGACACTCCAGCATTACAGCAGGCTATTTTAAGAAGATGCTCCTCTCTCTGGTCGCTGGAATAGGTAGCGTTCATAGCAATGAAATATTGCGTACGAAGCTGAAAGATATGCCCAGTCTCATGCCGTAGTCAGACTTGAGAGATCATGCAGAGCGCGATCGCCACTTCTAGCACGTTTAATCAACGCGCTACTGTCGGATGTTCTCCAAGCCGTTTCGTGAAGCAGCACTAACGATCAGGGCGATCGCTCAAATCTAGTCCTGGTGTTTAGTCGTCACTTCATTGCACCCCACCATGACACCGACCCAAAAAACGGGTGCTGTATCTATCGCACAATGTTTGGCGCACAATGTTTGAGGTTATGACGTAGGCGTCTCGTTAATGACGAGAAGAGTCGGATTGATTAGAAGAACCATCAGAAGAGCGAGACCTGCGATCGCGCCGCAGAGACACGGCAGAGGCGGCACTGTCTTCTAATTCCATCCGCTGCTCCATCCGACGTAGAAAATATCCGGTCATCATTGCTGATGCAAGCAACCCGGCAAGATTTTCTCGGTCAGTCGTCACTTGCACATTAAAAGACTCCGTTGGCAGCACCCCGACCAGTCCTTGGACGTTCTGAGAAATGATTTGCTTAATTTCAGGGCTAACTGACTTCGCAACCATTGCTAGCACTTCAGGCGACTGATGCTGCATGTACTGCAAAAGCTGATTTACCTGCTCATTTTCATCATGGCTGTCAAAGAAGCTGGTGCTGTTTGGAGGAAAAACCATAAGCTTGCTCTATTTTTTCTATGCTCCATTGTTACATTTATACCCACTACCATGGCAAAGGCATTCTATGTAAAACCTCGTGAATGTAGTGAGTAATACAAAGTTTTGATGTTTTTCTAGTTGTTCACGCCGACTGATCAAAGGGCTGCGGTAGCTGATCAACCTGAAAATATTGGTAGAACTTATCTGTCACCTGTATCCAATATGAGCGCCCGCTTGACTGACGACGCTTCCGAATCAATCCTAATTCGGCCAATTCTTGCACATGCTGATAAGCGCCAGACCCTCGCATCTCTACCAGAGAGGTCTGAGCTAGGGGGCCTTTGAGCGCAATGGCAGCAAGAGTTCGTAGTGCCCCTACTCCGATATCCAAAGGAACGAGAGTTTCAATTAAATCACGATATTCTTCTTGCAATTGTATGCAATAGCCCTCATCGGTTTCCACAATCTCTAGGGCACTGTCTCGACGAGCGTAATCAGACAACAAGTTAATGATGCCTTCTTCGATTGCTTTTCGATCGCACCGAGCGTATTCGGCTAACTTACTGATCGTCAAGGGTTTACCCTTCAGATATAGGATAGCTTCTATTTTTTTGGCAAGAGACATATCTTATATCCCAAAACTGGAATTGGTGCGATCGCGCCTACATCGCGACCCATTGTCATGTCTTCATTATTTTACGGCTGTCTGGGATGCAGATCCTTACAGAAATTGAAGGTCTTAGACCAGTTGGCTTTATGACTTTGGCTTTATGACTTTGACTTTATGGCTTTGGCTTGATAACTATTGACCTGCTTATACCCAACACTCAGAGCTGAATGTGCAGCTATTTGAAACCACTCGGTTTCCTATGGTGAATGAACGAGATAGCCGTAGCCCGTGATATCAGGACTTTTTCAAGGGGTATTTAGTCTAGGCTACGACCTGTCAGTTCAACAAAAATATCTTCCAAATTGGAAGGGCGAACCATCAACCCGGTATGGTCAGGCTGGCTCAACATATGAGTTTCAGCTTCTTGGAGTGTGGAAAAGAACTTATAGTCCCAGCGATCGCCCATTTGCTTCATGACCAGACCCTGACCGTGGCGATCGCGAAGCTCATCTAGAGTGCCAACCTCAATGAGCTTACCGCCATCCATAATGCCAATGCGATCGCACAGATACTCCACTTCTTCCATGTAGTGCGTTGTGATGAGAAGAGTCATGCCTTGCTGGTTTAGACCTTTGATAATCTCCCACATCCGTCGCCGTGTCTGCGGATCTAAGCCAACGGTCGGCTCATCTAGAAACAGAATTTCGGGATGATGGAGCAGCGCCCGCGCAATCTGTAGACGACGCTTCATCCCGCCTGACAGGGTTTTTACAAGGTCATCTCGGCGATCGGTTAACTCCACATAGTCTAGCCATCGGCTGATTTCCTGCTGTCTTCGAGATTTGGGAATATGATGCATGCGACCGTGAAATTCCATGTTCTCCCAGACGGTCAGATCAATGTCTACACTCGTCTGCTGCAAAACAACTCCGATGGCTTGTTTCACGCCAATGGGCTGCCGCACCACATCGTAGCCAGCTACGACAATATCGCCCTGAGTTGGCTGTGTCAGCGTCGTCAACATTCGAATGGTGGTTGATTTACCCGCTCCATTCGGCCCTAGCAGCCCAAAGATTTCGCCGGGTTGAATGCTTAAAGATAGGTCATTAACAACAGCTACATTGTTGTAAACCTTGTGCACGTTCTGGAGACAAACAGCAGGTGTCATGAAATCGCTATCCAAAGTAAGAGTCAAAAATTAGATGCAACGTAGCCGATGTTGCTCTCAGGTTCTGCATCAGCGCATAGCGCTGTAAATATTGTGCATCAGTGCATCGCGCTATAAATATTGTAAAGACAAAAAAGAACTTCAAGTCATTAACATGAGCAATCAAGCCACCCACACTCTCAAAAAAAGCACCCATCCTAATCGGTGTGCCGACGCAATTAAGAATGAACCCTGAAACCTTGTCCCACTTACTGCACGAGCCGCACAAGATTTAAAGACGGGTTGTTAATAATGCCGCAGAAAGTAACCAAGAATGAAGCAATAACCATCCTCAAAATAAAGAGAGTTGTTGATTTTCTTGATGGGTTTCTTGATAGTTCAGGGCGATCGCCTCTACTTCACCCCGACGATACATCGGAATCTTATGGGTCTGGCGCTGGCTCACGCGATAGTAAACGCCTGCTTTTTCGAGTCGGCAACGAGCGACAGACTGACTGCACTTTAGGAGTCGAGCCGCAGTCTGTAACGAAATCCAGGCTTGGCCAAACCTTGCTAATACCGCCTCATCATCTTCGTTGGCAATGATTGTGAGCAGCTTCTGTGCCAACAGCCAGCAGGCGATCGCATCAGCTTCGGCTCGGTGCGATTTCCCAACTGGAAACTGAAACCGCTTAACCAGCTTAGGCAAACTCCGCGAGGGCAAATCTGACAGCATCAAGCGTGAAAGCTGAACTGTACAAAGTTGTTGGGCAGGAGGCCGCCCAAAATCGATGCCAAGTCGTTGAAACTCATGACGCAAAAAAGTGTTGTCAAACTCTAAGTTATGAGCTGTCAACACTCCCTGATTCAGGCTGTCAAGATATTGAGGCAAGATAGCCGAGGCAGGCGATACCCCATCAACCATCTGCTGAGAGATACCTGTAAACGCCTCAATCTCAGATGGAATTTTTCGCTCAGGATTAACCAGATCAGAACGGCAATCGATCACACCATCTACGAGACTGGCACGAACGACAGCAACTTCAATGATCCGAGCAGCATAAGAGATGCGCCCGGTGGTTTCAACATCCACGACGGTCAGGGGCTGCTGGCAAATTTGGCGATAAAAACGAAGTAGATCTTTTGAAAACACAGTAAATCTGAGAGTTTTCCTGATGTAGCCAAACGTATGCACAAGTACCAAAACATCTAAATCCTGAGCCGCTCGTTGCGCGAGCAGTACAGGATTTAGATACTGGTTTATGATTCTGCTGAATCATTGGTGAGGCTACTTTGAGAAGAGCGCCATTAATCTAAAGGCTGCTCTTTCGCATACACCTTTAATTCGGTGGGGTCGCAGGTGAGACTCCCCGTCCGTTATTACGCTTTACAGGACGACCATGCTTTGACACGCCGCCAGACTTGTTGGGCTTCGGGGATGAGAAATTGTTGGAGCTAGACTCATTCGAACTAGACTCATTCGAACGCATCCATGCCGGACGGGTCTGATCATAGGCCATCTGCAACGCTGCTGCCGCAACCGTATGAGGATCGTACTCTTCACTCATTTGAGCCACGATCGGCAAGAAGGAGGCGATTCGCTCACTCGTCAACGCTTCCCGCACCTGATTCTGGAATGACTTCAGATGCTGCGCTTCAATTTGAGCCCGTGTCGGGATATTGCCCATGTCGAGCTTTTGGCGCGTATGTCTTTCAATCGCTCGCAGCTTCGACTTATCTAGAGGATGCACCAATGAAATAGCCACACCCTCCTTTCCAGCTCGACCCGTTCGCCCAATACGATGCACGTAGTTCTCAACACTATCGGGTAGGTCGTAGTTGATGACGTGGGTTAAATCTTCGACATGGAGCCCACGGGCTGCAATATCAGTAGCAACGACCCAGCGTACCTGCCGCTGCCGGAACCGGAGCAGAAGCCGCTCTCGTTGAGCTTGAGTCAGATCTCCGTGATATTCATCAACGCTGTGGCCTGCGGCTTGAAGTTGACGAGTCAGCTCCGCTGCCGATCGCCGAGTTCGCACAAAGATAATGGCAGATTCAGGGTCTTCCATTTCTAGGATGGGCTGCAGCGATCGCGACTTTGTCCAGCCGCGAGGGACAACATAGGCAACCTGGTTAATATGGGAAGGCGCTGCCTTGGGCTGCTGAACCGTGACCGTAACAGGCGATCGCAAAAATTTCGCGGCTAGTTCTCGAATGGGAGGAGCCATTGTCGCTGAGAAGAACGCGGTTTGGCGTTCAGCAGGAGCCTGAGCCAGGATCTTTTCAACATCCTGAATGAATCCCATGTTGAGCATTTCATCCGCTTCATCTAGCACCAACCACTCTAGGTTGTTGAGCTTCAGGTCACCTCGACTGAGCAAGTCTAGTACCCGCCCAGGAGTACCGACGACCATTTGAGCTCCCCTCTGTAAGCTTTGAATTTGCCGATCAATCGCCTGCCCGCCGTAGACGGACATAATGTAAACGCGCCGATCGGTATTAAACTTGCGAATCGACTGACAAACCTGGATGGCCAACTCACGCGTTGGCGTCAAAACCAGCGTTTGAACTGACTTATTCTTCGGATCAATCTGCTCTAATATCGGCAAAGAAAAAGCCGCTGTTTTTCCGGTGCCAGTCTGGGCCTGACCCACAACGTCTCGCCCCGATAGCAAATGGGGAATCGCCTGAGCTTGAATCTCTGTCGGCTCGGTAAACCCTAGCTTTTCTAGAGTTTTCACACGAACTTCGGACAAACCAATACTTTTAAATGACAGCGTCATCGTGTCTCCTTATGAATGGGCAACTGAGACACGACTGAGCGCGCCTCGTAATTGAGTTGCCTTGTCGGCAACCTGACCATGAAGGTCATAAACATCTGCACCTAGAATCTCAACAGGGGCGATCGCCCCTAATCGAGCGTCTCCTTTGACGTAAACCAATCCATCAACATCAGGTGCAAAGCGAGCTGATCGTCCAATCAGGTCGCCTGTTGACGGGTTGTGCTGTTCAATCAAGACATCGACAATTTTGCCGATTTCGGCCTGATTTCGACGCAGCGAGATGGGTTGCTGAACTTGCATTACAGCATCCCGACGTGCCTCCATAACAGCTTGGGGCACGGGGTTATCCATCCCAAAAGCCGGGGTTCCCTCTTCGGGCGAAAACGTAAACACCCCGACATGGTCAAACTCGTGTCGTCTCACAAACTGAACGAGATGGTCAGCGTGAGCATCGGTTTCTCCAGGAAACCCAACAATAAAAGTTGTTCTCAAAACAGCATTGGGAATCTCTGCTTTGATGCGTTCGATAATAGAATCGTTGACCTGACCTTGCCAAGGACGATTCATCGACTTCAGCACATCAGGATGAGAATGCTGCAAGGGCAAATCTAAGTACGGCAGCACGTTAGGCGTCTCACGAATTGCTGCAATCACCTCGGGGGTCAGCCCCGTAGGATAGGCATAGTGCATCCGAATCCAGGGAACATCGACCTGCCCTAATGCTCGCAGTAGGTCTGCAAGACGAGGCTTGCCATACAAATCCATGCCGTAATTCGTGGTGATCTGGGAGATCAAAACTAGCTCCTGAACCCCTTCCGCGACGAGCTGCTTGGCTTCGGCCACAATCGATTCAATGGGGCGCGATCGCTGGTTTCCTCGCAAATGGGGAATGATGCAGAAGGCACATCGATAGTCACACCCTTCAGCAACCCTCAGATATGCGACTCCCTCTGTTGTCGTTCGGTATCGGGGCAGATTTTCATCCGCAATGTACGTAGGTTCTGCGGAAACCTCTGCTACTCGCTGCCCAGACTCAACACGCTCTATCACATCGACTATTTTTTGGTAGTCGCCCGTACCTACTATGGCAACGGCTTCCGGCAGCTCATCCAGCAACTCTTGCTGAAAGTGCTGCGCCATACAGCCTGCAATGACAACTTTCTTCCCCGCTTCTGCTAACTCAACCAGTTCTCGAACAGACTCTTCACGAGCAGCCTGAATGAAACTACAGGTATTGACGATGACATAATCAGCAAGCTCTTCACTATCTACAGAATAGCCAGCCTGAACCAAGAGCCCCAGCATATGCTCGGAGTCAATTCGGTTCTTCTCGCATCCTAAATGAGATATCGCAATACTTGGCCGCTCGCCCATAGTCACTGTTGTAGAAGGTTTATCCACTAATTCCCGCTGCTAATTTCCTTATATTTATTCAAATGTTAGGGCTATCTATCCGTTCCAATTGGCTAAACTTGCTCAGCACAATGCAAGGAATCGATCAACGTCTAACTCAGCTTCAGCTCAAAAACTCACCAAATTATCGAAAGCTTGTATGTGGTCAATCAAAGTCAATACAGGAACAATCCTTTCAATGAGACACAAGAATAACGTAGCTCGCTATTCGTTGACTGCCTAGCCCTTTACGGTCAACGCTCACAAGTATCTATCGCTCTACACTCGACACAGATGATACACAGCCACACTAGGTTATAGAAAGGGTATCAGAAGGACAAGTGTGAATAGATCCATTGACCTTAGAGTCTTGCACCCACGCCTTGGTGTTAATCTTCAAAGCCTCGATTGGCATTTCTGCAATTGACTACCTACCCAAATTTGGGACATGACGCGTTGAAACGTTGAGTCAAATCTAACTCTGGGCTCAACCTGATTGTTCTGGAACTTAACCATCCTAGAATTTCAGTGAAGTAGCTTGCCAGGTTTGGAGAGCATGATCACTATCTTCAAAGTGAGTTTCTTTCAGGGGGCTGGATTTTCTCCCAGCGCACACAATCTTTAATCGTCGCATCTCTCAACAGTGTACAGCAAAAATACATAACATAACTATACATCACTCACTCTTTAGCATTCTAAAAGACGCTGGCAAGACCCCAATTACAGCTCGGCCTACATTTCATTTGTCTGCCATGCCTGAACGAGCGCGGAACCTGAACTATTATCAGAGCTGCCAGTAGTGCTGCCAGTATCAGAGCTGCCAGAGCTAAAATTGAGCGCTGCTGTCAAGCACTGATACACCAAAACCTTAAGCCAGATCTACTATTGATCGCCTAGCCTCCGAAATCAAAGACATCCAAAATTAAAGGCCGAGTCATGTCCCTGTAGCTGTTAAAGTAATTTAAGTAGTTTGAGCGCTTGTAGTGTGAGCAGTTTAGCTATGAACTCAAAGCACCTATTTGCCGAAAGAGGCGTTGATTTAGAACATCTAGTCGGTAGGTCGATGTGAGCGGTGCAAACCGACTAAAGAGTTTAGTAAGCTGCACAGCCTCTTATAGAACTTTGAGCGTTTGAAGCTTTGAGCACAGTAAGGTTTTTACAGTAAGGTTTTTAGAGTCTGAGCCGCAAAACGTGGATCTGAAGCAAATTTTTCAAACAGATCATCCCATTATTGGCGTTGTCCACCTTCAGTCCTTACCAACTTCGCCGAGGTGGGGAGGAAGTTTGGATGCAGTGATCAGTCGAGCTGAACAAGAAGCAACTGCGCTCGCATCGGGTGGAGTTGACGGCATCATCATCGAAAATTTTTTTGACGCACCCTTTTCGAAAGAGAGGGTTGATCCCGCGGTCGTTAGTGCTATGAGCATCGCGGTTCAGCGCGTGATGAGTTTGGTCACTCTCCCCGTTGGGATCAACGTTCTGCGTAATGATGCTTGGAGTGCAATGGCGATCGCCGCTTGCGTCAAGGCTCAGTTTATTCGGGTCAATGTCTTGACTGGGGTCATGGCTACCGATCAGGGGCTAATTGAAGGCGATGCGCATCACCTTCTACGCTATCGTCGTGAGTTGGGCAGTGATGTCAAGATTCTCGCAGATGTGTTGGTCAAACATGCTCGCCCCCTGGGGTCTCCTAACCTTACGACCGCCGTTCAGGAAACTATCGAGCGGGGCTTGGCAGACGGTATCATTCTGTCAGGATGGGCCACAGGCAGCCCGCCGACCCTTGAAGATCTGGAGCTAGCCAGTGCCGCAGCACGCGGTACACCCGTATTTATTGGCAGTGGTGCAAACTGGGGAAATATTCCAAGACTAATCCAGGCTGCAAACGGGGTCATCGTTTCTAGTTCACTCAAGCGACGTGGCCAAATTGAACAGCCCATTGATCCCATTCGGGTCAGCCAATTTGTAGAATCAATGCGCCGCAGTCTCTCAATGAAGGGGCGATCGCCCAATTCGAGTACAGCCTCCATTCCCCAATATTCAGAACCCTTGCACGAATAGGATATCTGAACAGGATATCTGAACGTTCACAATGAAGAACTTCAGTCAAATATGCCTGCTTGCCGTCATCGCATAACTTTTTTGATATGCGCATTCTAGTCATGGCACTGGGAAGGCGAGTCTGATAGAGGTTGTGAATTTTTGTTGGAGCAGTTCCCGTGGTCGTCTTAAAAATGATTTCCTTAGGCAAAATAGGGAAGGATGAAGTGTGGCATTCATCAACATGTTGCTCATCGTTAGCCTATAGGTGATGGAGAGGCGATCGCCCATCTCTGCGGCAGCGCTGATGTTTCGTTGCTAGTCTATGGAGAGATGTCAAAATCTCTCAACTTTATCTCTCAACCTTTATATTCCTAGTCGTTTGATTCTGAATCGTTTAACTCCAGATCGTCCAACTCCGGATCGTTCAGCTCCAAATCGTTCAAATACCTCATGCCCGTTCCTATCGGATTGATCCCCGTTTGATTTGAATGATGTTTTAGACATCTCGTTATCGCTCGCATTCACACAGAAGCTCTATGGTACGCCAACACCAATCTACTCCCTGGCTGCACCGCTATTCTCGAATCGCCTTAGGGGCGATCGCCATTCTAGGAGCCGCGTTGACGGCTTATCTCACCGTTATAGAAGCAACCGGAGGAGAAGCCGCCTGTCCTACCAATGGCTGCAATATTGTTCTCGCGAGTCCCTATGCTCAGCTCTTCGGCCTACCCTTGCCGCTATTTGGCTGCTTGGGGTACTTGAGTATGGCTGTTTTTGCTTGGAGCCCACTGGGCTTTAACGAGCAAAACAATAAAGATCTGCGACTTTGGCTCGAAGACACAACCTGGACTCTCCTCTTCATCGGGGGGTGCGTCATGACAGTCTTTAGCGCTTATTTGATGTATTTGCTAGCGTTTGAGATTCAGGCTTTTTGTCCCTACTGCATCACCTCAGCCGTTTTGAGTGTCAGTTTGCTTGGGGTTTCTCTTGGGGGTCGATATTGGGATGACATAGGACAGATAGCCTTTATTGGAGTTCTGGTTGTCTTTGCGACCCTCGTCGGCGTGGTCGGAATTTACTCAACGGTGAACCGAGCAGAAAGCGCCCCTACCGAAACGGCAGCAGGTGTTGCTCCTCCACCGATCCAAAATTCATCTGGGCCATCGGAAATAGCGTTGGCAAAACATCTGCAATCTATCGGTGCGGTCACATATAGTGCCTATTGGTGTCCTCACTGCCAGCAACAGCGTGAAATGTTTGGCAGAAAAGCGTTTGAGTCTATTGCCGTCGTTGAATGTGCGGCTGGTGGACAAGATGCCCAACCAGAAATATGCCGTGCCGCAGGCATTGAAGGTTACCCAACTTGGGAGATTGACGGTCAAAAATATGCCGGAGCCATTCCGCTGAGTCAGCTTGCCGAAATTTCTGGATACACAGGGTCAACCAATTTCATCCATTCTCAGTGAGATTATTCTCAGTGAAATTGATCGCAGCGGATGAGTGAGACTCAAATCCCAGATATCCGCGAGGGGTAATCAGCCAGTTTTGATAGTTTTGAGTGCTCTTATTGCCAATGAGAACCAGGGTCATCATGTCGATGGGGTGATTAAGGCATTCACCCAGGGTTGTAAGGATTGTGTGTTCGTCTTCGCGGTAAGCCGATCGCACGAGGGCGACGGGCGTCTCAGGAGAACGGTATTGGAGGAAAATGCCTTGAGCGATGGTGATTTGCTCAACGCGCGTCTTTGACTTGGGGTTATAGAGAGCCGTCACGAAATCGGCCTCAGCCGCCGCAGTTAAGCGCGATTCAATCACCGACCAGGGCGTTAGGAGATCGCTGAGACTGATCGCGCAAAAGTCGTGCATTAAAGGGGTGCCCACACGAGCTGCGGCAGCCTGAAATGCCGAAACTCCAGGAAAGACCTGAACCGATGGAGTCTGGCCATCCCACTGGCGCTGTCGCAGTTGTTCTAACACGAGTCCGGCCATGCCATAGATGCCGCAATCTCCCGAAGAAATGACGGCTACGGTTAGTCCCCATTGGGCAAGGGCGATCGCCCGTTCGGCGCGAGCCTGTTCTTGGGTAATCGGCAGAGATTCAATCCATTGGCCCGGTCGCACCAGGGGTCGCACCAAATCGACGTAAAGCGAATAGCCAATCACCACATCGGCTTGGGCGATCGCTATTTGAGCTGCAACGGTCATTTGGTTGAGGGCTCCGGGGCCGATGCCGACCAAAGAGAGTTTGCCGTTTCGTCCGATATATTCTCGATCAGACTGGGCGATCGCCACGGTCGCAGCACCGGGTTCGCCCTCAAGCCGCATCACCTGCTTCGGCACTCGCAGCTCTGGCTCACTCACCGTTCCCAGGGCTTCATGATCGAGAGAGTGCCGATGAGCCGCTAGCCATGCTGCCGCCTCGGCCACACTAGGCGTGCCGACTTCGCGCTCCACAACAGATGACGGATTCGGAACCGCAACGGGCTGCAATTCATCCGCATTGAAGCACAGGAGCGGCCATTGGCGATCGCGGCAAAGCTCCAGCAAGCCAACCTCATCTGCTTTTAGATCAAGCGTTGCGACTCCGGCGATCGCCCCTTCGGCCAAATGGAAGGATTGGCAAGCCCTCTGCACACCTGCCTCAATCACCGCTCTAGACGTACCGCGCTCGCAGCCAATGCCCAGCCACAACACCCGAGGATGCCACTGGACTTTAGGGAGGGAGCTAGAAGGCGAAAACTTTCTCTGAATGGGACTAATCCAGACTCTAGCGGCTGGCGAGTTCTGACTATTTTGATCGGCACTATTTTGATCGGCACTATCTTGATCTGCACCAAATAGAAAAGAGTGATGGGCTGGCAAATGCTGTTGCCATTGTTCGGTGCCCGCATCTTGCAGCACTTCTACAGGTTTTTGACGGGCGATCGCCGCGCTGACTCCTGTCCAGTCACCCGCGCCCTTCGTCCAGCCCAACATCGTTCCTAAAATATCGATTCCAGGCAAATCCAACGCATTTGAGGCTCCCGTCAGCACTGGAGTCGCCCCCAAACATTGAGCCACCTGGCGGGCTAAGACATCTGCCCCTCCTTGGTGTCCTCCACAAAAGCTGATGGCCACCGTTCCTGGTTCATCAAGCACAATAACGGCGGGATCAGTTTCCTTATGATTCAACAGAGGGGCGACTAATCGCGCGACAGCCCCCGTCGCTAAAACAAAAATAATCGCGTCGTGAGTTGCCCACAGTTCGGCCAAATGCTCCGCCAGAGAACCCGAGTAGGCGGCTGCGCCAGAGACATCTTCTAAGGCTTTGGGAACCCACAGCTTGAGGGGCAGCATATGGGACAGGCGGCTGCATAAACGCGCCCCTGTTGGAGTTGTGGCGATCGCAGCAATTGATGATGCCTCAGGTTCAGACCTAATATTAGATGCTGTATTCATCGCCCTAAAAAACTAAACAAGAATAACTACTGCGACAGTCGCTAGATTCAATGCGCCAGAGGCCAGCCATGCAGCGCTGTTGCGGCCTGCCCTACCATACACCGAAATCCTTATGCAGAAGGCTTTCTAGATCTCGCCAGAGGAAGGTCACAGCGGGACAGCGACTGATTGACAACCCAGCCCCCCGGTTCCACAAAAAAGGTGTGCATCGAAGTTCGATACACACCTTTTCAATCCAGTGGTCTCAACCAACCTCTGAACAAATAGTTCAGGGAGTAGAGAAAGAACTAAACCAATCAGCAGCAGATCTAACAGATCTAGACGCTGTCAGATGACATGACTCAACATCCTGCCATTGACCTGTAGCCCAGACCTACAGCTAGGATCTATAGCTGAGGCACAAACTGCTCTTTCTCAGGAATATCGGTGTATTCAGCCACAATCTGACGAAACTCTTCGCCATCAATGGTTTCTTTTTCAATCAGCAAATCAACCAGGCGATCGATCGCGACCCGGTTTTCGCGAATGATCCGGCAGGCTTCGTCGTAGCAGTGCTCGACAATCACGCGAACCTGAGCATCAATGCGTGAAGCGATTTCGTCAGAATATTCAGAACGAGTCATTAAGTCTCGTCCAAGGAACACCTCACTCTGCTGACCTTCAAGAGACACAGGGCCTAAATCAGACATGCCAAACCGAGTCACCATCTGGCGAGCCATACCCGTAACCTGCTGGAGGTCATTGCCTGCTCCGGTGGTCACTTCGGCATCGCCAAAGATGACATGCTCAGCAGCACGTCCGCCGAGGGCTCCCGTAATTCGGGCTGTGATTTGAGATCGAGAGATCAGGGTTTGGTCTTCACCAGGGGTAAACCAGGTCAAACCTTGTGCTTGCCCTCGTGGAATCAGCGTCACCTTCTGCACGGGGTCATGATCTTTAACGACCGTTCCGATGATGGCATGACCTAACTCATGGTAAGCAATCAGCCGCTTGCTCTTGCTGTCAACCAGCGGTGTGCCTTCCATACCCGCGACGACTCGATCGACTGCATCATCAATCTCCGACATGGTGATGGCTTCCTTACGACGACGCGCCGTGAGAATTGCCGCCTCATTCAGCAAGTTAGCCAGATCGGCTCCGGTAAACCCTGGGGTGCGGCGGGCGATCGCATCGAGAGACACGCTATCAGATAGCTTCTTGTTGCGAGCGTGAACTTCTAGCACCTCAAGGCGACCTTTGATGTCAGGCGGATCGACCATGACTTGGCGATCGAAGCGACCCGGACGCAGCAGTGCAGAATCAAGCACGTCAGCTCGGTTGGTTGCCGCAATGATAATGATGCCTGTGTTGCCTTCAAAGCCGTCCATTTCGGTCAGCAACTGGTTGAGCGTCTGCTCCCGCTCATCGTTACCACCGCCGATGCCAGCGCCGCGCTGACGACCGACCGCATCAATCTCATCGATAAAGATGATGCAAGGGGCGTTTTCTTTTGCCTTCTTAAACAGGTCGCGGACACGAGACGCACCCACACCAACAAACATCTCAACAAACTCTGAACCTGAGATGCTGAAGAAAGGAACCCCTGCCTCTCCGGCGATCGCCTTTGCTAGCAGCGTTTTACCCGTTCCAGGAGGGCCGATGAGCAGCACTCCTTTGGGGATTCGTGCGCCGACAGCGGTGAAGCGCTCAGGCTTTTTCAAGAAAGAAACCACTTCTTGCAGCTCTTCTTTTGCTTCATCGATACCCGCAACGTCATCAAACATGATGCCCGTCTTCGCTTCCATCTGGAAGCGAGCCTTAGACTTACCGAAATTCATGGCTTGACCGGGGCCACCGCCCGCAGAACCAGAGCGACGGAAGAGTAAAAACAAGCCCCCAATCAAGAGAACGGGAAAAATCAGATTGCCCAAAAGACCCCAAATTGCACCGTCGTTGCGAGGTGGGTGATTGTCAAAGCTCACCCCTTCGCTCTTAAGCCTGGAGACCAAGCTAGGGACATTCCCTGGCAGATCTACCCGTGCCCGTTGAAGACGGTTGCCAACCTGTGGGTCAACCGCATCAATGATGGCTGTGCGTCCTCCATCGTAGAAATCTACATTGGTCACCCGACCCGCATCCAAATACTCTAGAAAGCGACCATAGGTCATCCGAGTATTCGCAGCGTTGTTCCCCATCTCCATCGAAGACGAGGAGAAAACACCCTGCCACAGGAAGAAACCGATGACAAAAATGGGGAGTGCCCAAAGCAGCACTGTTCTCCAGGAAAATTTCATAGTGTGCTTAGCCTCAAAAAATCAGCAGAAACAAATCGCGCAAAACTTCTAAATTTCAAGCCCTTAAGCTGCCTATCACGCTCTGAGTCTTGATAAGGTGAATCAAATGAGAGCGCTTTAATCTCGATGAATCTTGACATTCATAGGATTTCAGCCAACTCTTTGATCACAAGAATCTGAAATCACTTCTTTAAATCTTAACTAAATTTAACTTAATATTTACACCGAAAGCAACTCAATAGATTTGGCGCATATCGCTCTAAGCTTTCTTTGGTAAGGGTTAGAGCATCATAAACTTTCTATAATTTCAGCACATTCTTGCGGATGAATAGATGACACAGGTTAGATTTTAAGAAATTTCTGAGAGACGCAGGGGTGAATTTAGAGTCTCAAAAACCAGGGTCTCAAAGGCCGGAGAATCAAAAACTAGGCATCAGAAACCAAAGCATCAAGTCGATTGTTGCTGTAGCCGCTCTTTTGCTTGCTGCTCAAACCATCGAATCACGTGATCAGGAGACACCTGTTCGAGAGAAACGCCCGCTTCAGCCGAGACTTGATTTAACGGCTTGAGCGAAGACAAAACTAGGCGAGAGAAAAACTGAATGAATCCTTCGTCGGTCTCTAGCCCTGGGGTTGGGTTTTGGATCAGCGTCTCGTCTTGTTGAACCCAGGATTCAATTTGCTGGGGGGAAATCTGAGCGATCGCCATTTGCTCTTGCTGAGCAATTTGCTTCAACACCCGCAGCGAATAGATAGCGACCCGCGTGACAAATTTATCGCGGGAGGTCAGTAAAGCAGCATCGACAGAAACCGCTTCTTCTTCGGTCAAAAAATTATCACTAGCTGCACTCGATTGGAACATGAGATTCAGTCTATCAATTCGACAGATGAGGCAATTCGACAGATGAGGGCATGGGACAGATGAGGGGGCGTTAGCTCGCTCTGGAGAGAGCCAATCTTAAGGCAGGGACTCTGTAGCCGACGATCGCACGACCGCTCTTTCTTCAATCAAATAGCCGCAGCGATGCTCTCCATTAACGAGCCAATGAGTTCGCTCAACGTTGCAGCCATCAAGGGCTAGCTCAAACATCTCAAGCTCATGACCACAGACACTCGGAAACGATCGGGCCACGTCTGAAATCGCGCAGTTGTATTCAGTGATAATAATTTTTTGGCCATGCCTTAGCTGCTGAGTCATGCTCGCGCCTCGGCTCGTTTCCGATAGGGCTGCTCTGTTAGCCTGCCCCTCTTCATTGGAGGAGAAGCCATTGTTAGGTGAAAACCCGCTCGACTTTCTCCCCTCCTCTGACTCAGGCTCAACGACATGCCACTCGGCCATATATCCTTCCGCACGCCGCAACTCCACAAGCTTCGCGACTTTTTCCTGCAATGTTCCATGACCGACTCGTGCCTGATATTCGCAGGCTTTTCGCTCCCACTGCTTCCGTAAAATCGTCCCGACCTGCTCTCGGCCTACGGTTTCGGCCAGAGTATCTAAAAGGGATAGCGCAAAATCTCCGTAGCTGGCAGGCAGGCGATCGCGCCCTTTTTCACTAAGCTGATAAAGGTGCTGGGGACGCCCCATGCCAGCCTGCATCGAACAATGCTCGATCAGATTCTCAGTCTCCAAGTCTTTCAGGTGACGGCGGGTTGCTTGAGGGCTGATGTTGAGGTGAATTGCAAGCTCTTGAGCGCTAGCCTGCTCCTGCTTAGCTAAATAATTAAGAATGTCCTCTTTGCTCGATGGATGTTGCGTCGTTGCCATTGTCGTACCCAAGATTGAGGCTGAGTCTACAGAAACTAACGGAACGTAAATCAGTCCAGAATTCATCACAGAACCAGATCGAAAATCACTGAATCACCCTTCGGACATAATTTGCAGTTCTGAGATGAGTTTGACAACAAAAAAGTTGCTAAACTGACCTACAATGGATTTAAGCAACGTGAGAGTTGTTTTAATTATAGAAGTTATTGGCTGACCTGTCGCCCTGCCTATGAACACGTCAACTGAAAGTCAAACCCAGCAAGCCACCACCAAAAGCCTGGAGGCGATGCGCAACTTTTCCGAAACCTATGCCAAGCGCACAGACACCTATTTTTGTGTTGATCCGGGTGTGACGGCGGTTGTGATTGAGGGTTTGGCCAAGCACAAAGATGAACTTGGCGCACCTCTATGCCCTTGTCGCCACTATGAAGATAAGCAGGCTGAAGCTGAAGCCGCTTATTGGAACTGCCCTTGTGTGCCCATGCGCGAGCGCAAAGAGTGTCACTGTATGCTTTTCCTGACCGAAGACAATGACTTTGCCGGAGAAAAGCAAGAAATTAGCTTTGAAGAGATTCGAGACACGACCAACCAGGGATAGGTGTTCCTAGCGATAGATGTTCTGCCCCCCTTGGTCTGTGCAGAGTGGGAGATGTTGAGGAATAAGGCATGACTAAGATGGCGATCGCCATTAGTCGCCCGTCATTAGCCTCTTCTCCAAAACACACTAAAATCGATTCCCGAAAAATCGATCCCCGAAAACTGACATTGACCTGACTGACTGCTGATTCTTTACGCGAGTTGAGAGAGCGAGCTTATGACTGCTACGGTTAAATCTTTAGTTAACCAGCCCTACAAATACGGGTTTATTACTGATATCGAGTCGGAGAGCTTACCGCCCGGTCTCAGCGAAGATGTTGTTCGTCTCATCTCGGCGAAGAAGGGCGAGCCCGAGTTTATGCTCAACTTTCGGCTTAAAGCCTATCGTCAGTGGCAGAAGATGAAGGAGCCGACCTGGCCCCACGTCTCCTATCCGCCGATCGACTACAGCAAAGTCGTCTACTACTCAGCACCTAAAAAGAAGGATAAGCTTGAGAGCTTGGATGAGGTTGATCCGGTGCTGCTAGAGACATTTGAGAAGCTGGGCATTCCTCTATCTGAGCAAAAGCGTCTTTCTAACGTAGCTGTTGATGCTGTATTTGACAGCGTTTCTGTTGCTACAACTTTTAAGAAGCAGCTCGCAGAAGAGGGCGTTATTTTTTGCTCAATTTCTGAGGCGGTTCAGGATCATCCAGAGATTGTCAAAAAGTACCTCGGCAGCGTTGTGCCGACGGGAGACAACTACTTTGCGGCGCTCAACTCAGCCGTATTTAGCGATGGCTCGTTTGTCTACATTCCTAAGGGTGTCAAGTGCCCCATGGATCTATCGACCTACTTCCGCATCAACAACGGAGATTCGGGTCAGTTTGAGCGCACTCTCATCGTGGCTGAAGAGGCCAGCTCAGTCACCTACCTAGAGGGCTGCACGGCTCCTATGTTTGACACCAACCAGCTCCATGCGGCGGTGGTTGAGCTAGTGGCCCTAGACAACGCCGAGATCAAATATTCCACGGTGCAAAACTGGTACGCCGGAGACGAAAACGGCAAAGGTGGTATCTACAACTTTGTGACCAAGCGAGGTTTGTGTCAGGGCGTCAATTCTAAGATTTCCTGGACTCAGGTTGAGACGGGCTCGGCCATCACCTGGAAGTATCCGAGCTGTGTTTTGGTAGGCGACAACTCCGTGGGCGAGTTTTACTCCGTGGCGCTGACCAACAACTGTCAGCAGGCCGACACCGGAACCAAGATGATCCATGTGGGCAACAACACTCGCAGCACCATCATTTCTAAAGGAATTTCGGCAGGGCGATCGCAGAATAGCTATCGCGGTCTGGTCAAGATGTCGCCCAAAGCCAAGGGAGCCCGCAACTACTCTCAGTGCGACTCCATGCTGATTGGCGATCGCGCCGAGGCCAATACCTTCCCCTACATTCAGGTGCAAAACAATACCGCAAAAGTGGAGCATGAAGCCTCGACCTCAAAGATTGGGGAAGACCAGCTTTTCTACTTCCTGCAACGGGGTATTTCGGCGGAAGATGCCGTGTCGATGATCATCAGCGGCTTCTGCAAAGATGTCTTTAGCCAGCTACCGATGGAGTTTGCAGTCGAGGCCGATCGCCTTCTGGCACTGAAGCTTGAAGGTAGCGTGGGCTAAATCGCTGAAATATCGAGGCATAAGAACAGTAGGAACGTTTTGGACGCATACAGAGCATCACGATGATTAGAGAAAACAGCAAAACTGTGCTGTCTGTTTCAGATTTGACGGCAGAAGTGGAGGCAACTCCGATTCTCAAGGGCATGAATCTAGAGGTCAAAGCAGGCGAGATTCACGCCATCATGGGGCCAAATGGTTCCGGCAAAAGCACTTTCTCTAAGGTGATCGCAGGTCACTCTGACTATGTCGTCACAGGGGGACATGTCGAGTTTCAGGGGCAAAATCTGCTGGAGCTAGAAGCTGAAGATCGGGCCCGGTCAGGGGTATTTTTAGCGTTTCAATATCCTCTAGAAATTCCTGGGGTGAGTAACCTCGACTTTTTGCGAGTCGCTTACAATGCCCGACGCCAGCAGCAAGGTCTAGAAGAAATAGATGCGTTTGACTTTGATGAACTGGTGCGTGAAAGGCTAGATATCGTCAAGATGGATCCTAGTTTCTTGAACCGCAGCGTTAATGAAGGGTTTTCGGGCGGCGAGAAAAAGCGCAACGAAATTCTGCAAATGGCAATGCTGGAGCCGACTCTCGCCATCTTAGATGAGACTGATTCGGGGCTTGATATTGATGCGCTCAAAATCGTGGCCAATGGCGTTAACCAGCTCGCCAATGAAGACAATGCGATTATTCTAATCACCCACTACCAGCGGTTGTTGGACTATATCGTGCCGGATTATGTTCACGTCATGGAAAAGGGACGCATTATTCGCACGGGTGACAAAGAGCTGGCTCACGAACTCGAAGCCCGTGGATATGACTGGGTTTTAGACGATGCAGCGGAAACGGTGGAGGTGTAATGGCGATTCAGGTTTCTGATTCGAGTGCTTCTAATGTGTCGGCATCGCAACGGATCGATCGCAGGGGTGCCCTGCAATCGTTGCTTGAGGGGCGGCCATCTCTCGATTCTGCATCGACAGATCTTGATGCACTCAACCCATTTAGCGCGATTCGCGATCGCGCGGCAGAGGAGGTGCGATCGCTCTCACTGCCCTCAACCCGCGACGAAGAATGGCGATTTACAGACTTATCTCCCCTGCTCAAGCAACCGTTTCAAGCCAGCCAACATCAAGACTTTGGCCTTACCGTTGCTGATCTAGAGCCCTTTTTCCTGCCTGAGAGTTACGGATGCACTCTCGTTTTTGTCAATGGTCACTATGCGCCGCAGTTCTCATCGGCAGCTCCTTTGCCTGATGGTTTGGTGGTGACTCATCTCGCCAATCCTGAGTTTCTGGCGGCACAGCCAACGGCTTTGACGAGTTATTTCGACAAACAGGAAGGGGTAGAGCGCGTCTTCACAACCTTAAATACAGCGAGCTTTGCCGATGCCGCTGTCATCTGGATATCGCCAAACGTCGTGACGACGATTCCTATTCATGTGCTGTTTGTTACGGCTCCTTCGGCAACAACTCCTTCTGAAAAAACGCCTGGTGCAGGATTGGCGGTTACGCCTCGGTGCTTAGTGGTTGCAGAGCGGAACAGCGCCCTTACCCTCGTTGAAGATCATGTGGCGATCGGGGAAGGAAGCTATTTTACAAACAGCGTCACTGAGATTTGGGTCGAGGAAAACTCCCGCATTAACCATGTCAGGTTGCAGCGCGATCGCACCGATGCCATTCACATTGGCAAAACGGCGGTGAGTCAGGCCAAAACATCTTATTACACCTGTAATGCCATTAGTTTGGGGGCGCAGGTCTCGCGTCACAATCTTGAGGTGTTTCAGGGCGGAGAAGAAACCGATACGACCATGAACGGGCTGACGCTCATTGCTGGAGAGCAACTGGCCGACACCCACAGCTTGATGGCCTACACCAAGCCCTATGGCACCAGTCGTCAGCTTCACAAATGCATTGTGGATGACAAGGCTCATGCGGTGTTTAACGGCAAGGTGAATGTGCCTCAGGCCGCTCAGATGACCAATGCAAATCAGCTCAACCGTAACCTGCTGCTCTCTTCGCGAGGGCGGGTAGACACCAAGCCTCAGCTCGAAATCGTGGCTGACAATGTGAAATGCACCCACGGGGCAACGGTGAGCCAGTTGGAATCGGATGAGGTGTTTTATCTCCGGAGTCGAGGCATTGATGCCGAACAGGCACAAGATTTGTTGGTCTATGCCTTTGCTGCTGAGATTCTTCAAGAGATTCCGGTAGAATCGCTGCGCTCTCGCCTATCTCGACGAATCGAAAGCTTAACTCAGAGTAAATCGAAGAAATAAATTCGCAGTAGAATCTCGTCCCGTTTGGGGTTCTGATTCTTGTCTGTGCGATCGCCCTTTCTGCTCTACCCCTACTCCCACTCGCTGCTGACTTGACGCTATGACTGTTACCCAAGAACGTACCCTTGCTGCTGCTGTCCGTGCTGACTTTCCGATTTTGCACCAAGAGGTGAACGGAAAACCGCTGGTCTATTTTGACAATGGTGCAACGTCTCAGAAGCCTCAGCGCGTTCTGGATGCCCTACAGAACTACTACACCCAAGACAATGCCAATGTCCATCGAGGGGTGCATACGCTCAGCGCCCGCGCGACGGATGCGTATGAGGGAGCACGAGACAAGGTTGCGGCGTTTGTCAATGCGGCGCGACGAGAAGAAATTATCTACACGCGCAATGCCAGCGAAGCCATCAACCTGGTGGCTTACTCCTGGGGCATGAATGTCTTGAAGCCGGGAGACGAGATCATTCTGTCGGTGATGGAACACCACAGCAATCTGATTCCTTGGCAGTTGGTGGCTCAGCGCACCGGAGCCGTGCTCAAGTTTGTGGAATTGAACCAAGACGAAGCCTTTGATCTAGAGCATTACAAGTCACTATTGGGCGATCGCACTCGACTGGTTTCTGTCGTGCATGTCTCCAACACGCTGGGCTGCGTTAATCCAGTTAAAGAGATTGCTGCCCTAGCCCATGAGCATGGAGCGAAGGTGTTGCTCGACGCCTGCCAGAGCGTTCCTCATATGGCGGTGGATGTGCAGGATCTCGACTGCGATTGGCTAGTCGCATCAGGCCACAAAATGTGTGCGCCAACAGGCATCGGCTTCCTCTATGGCAAGCTCGACCTGTTACGCTCTATGCCTCCCTTTTTGGGCGGTGGAGAGATGATTGCGGATGTGTTTCTCGATCACTCCACCTATGCCGATGTGCCCCACAAGTTTGAGGCGGGAACCCCAGCCATTGCCGAGGCGATCGCCCTTGGCGCTGCCGTAGACTATCTGATGGCGATCGGCATGGACAAAATTGAAGCCTATGAGCACGAGCTAACGGCTTATCTGTTTGAGCGCCTAGCCACGATTCCAGAAGTGCGGGTTTATGGCCCCAAACCTAATGCCGATGGCGAGGGTCGGGCGGCTTTGGCCTCATTCACGACTGGAGCAGTGCATCCTCACGATCTTTCGACGATTTTGGATCAGTCGGGCATCGCCATTCGAGCCGGACATCACTGCACCCAGCCGCTGCACCGCTGCATCAACGCTCAATCGACAGCCCGTGCCAGCCTCTACTTTTACAACACCCGCGAAGAAATCGACCGATTTATTGAGTCGTTGAAAGAGGCGGTTGAGTTTTTTGGCAGTATTTTTGGTTAGACGCAGATCCCAGCAAAGTTGCTCTCAAGAATGCGGGTGAATGCTAGGCGTTGGCGGTTGCGGCAGGGCTGAGTCAAAACTATCAGAATGGCCTCATCCGGATCTTTGGGATGAGGCCAGTTTTCTATGAATCCGATTCAGCCTTGGGACGATACGGGCTAAGCCCAGGCAAGCCAACGCCCCTCAGGGTAAGCATTCATATACCCACCCCGTAAGATTTGGGCTTACTCAATCTGAACGATTTTGGTGAGAATGCACATCATCTCGCCGGGGCGCTCCGTGGGCATCGGTCGGCTCCATTCGTTCGGCTCAGCATAGCCCCGTTGATGCAGATTTTTGATGACAACTTGAATCGCCTTCGGTGAGCCATAGAGCAAGTGGCGCACGGGTTCGTTCTGCGGACTCGATTGGGATCGGGATGGAAAATCGCCACCCGAAGCAGTGGACGCAAATGCGCCCGAATTGGGTTGAAACATGAGGTTCTGGTTCCTTTTCTTAATACAACAACAGAAGGAAACCAGAACTCAGTCCCT
>JBARXP010000019.1:0-4437 GCA_049647405.1 Elainellaceae cyanobacterium
AATCGGGATGGCGGGATTCGAACCCACGGCCCCTTCGTCCCGAACGAAGTGCGCTACCAAGCTGCGCCACATCCCGTTTTATGCACATACACAATAGCACACATCCAACTCGACCTAAAACATTGCCGCACCGTGCTTTTGGCATCTGGGTATAGACGCTAAAAATCAAAGTAAATATAGGGCAAGCTCTCAGATGGAGCCAGCAGCCAAGCCAAGTAAAGCAGCACAGGAATCAGAAAACTTTTGACGGGCCAGTTGAGCTGGAGCTTGGCACCGCGACGAATCCAATAAAGCCCTGCCATGGCCACCACTAGGCCACACAAGAGGAGGGTCAGTTGGCCACGGCTGATTTGGAGTGTTTCGACATAGATTCTTTGAGCAAACTGCACGTCTGCTGTCTGACCGACCAATCGCCGCATGACTAGGCCAAAGTCTTGAGGTTCCGGTAGTCGAAAGAAAATCCATGAGAAAAAGACCGTGAGATGAGTAATGCCCCAGGCGAGAAGAGTGCCAGGAATGCCTGCCCAAAAGGGCTTCCAGTGAGGCGATCGCCTCCCCACCTGTTCGGCTAGACGGTGAATGGCGAGGGTAACACCATGAATGGCTCCCCAAATCACGAAACCCCAGCCCGGATTGTGCCAAATTCCGGCGATCACCATCACCACAATCAGGTTGATACAGGTTCTCGCAAGTCCTCGACGGGAGCCCCCGAGGGGGAAGTAAAGGTAATTGCGCAACCAACTGCCCAGGGTCATGTGCCATCGCCGCCAAAAGTCAGCAATGCTGGTAGTCATATAGGGAAAGTCGAAATTGGGAGGAATCTCAAAGCCCAACAGGGTGGCGCTGCCTCGGGCCACATCGACATACCCACCAAAGTCTAGATAGAGCTGAAACCCATAGGCAAAGGTCGTCAGCCATAAATCGCCGCTGCCCGCTCGCTCAATGTTGGCAAAGCTGAGGTTAACGTAGGTGGCCAGGTGGTCGGCCAGCAACAATTTTTTTACCGCGCCGCAGGCAATCAGCCACAGCCCTTCAATCACCTGATCGAGCCGGGGCGATCGCAGTTCTTTAAGCTGATTCTCTAGATAATGAAACCGGGTAATCGGCCCAGAGAGTAGCTTTGGGAAAAACAGCTTGTAGGTTGTAAACGCCAGCAGGCTCGAACTGGCGGGCTCGCCTCGGTAGACATCAATCAGATAGGCCATGCACTCAAAGACAAAATAGCTCAGCCCCAGCGGCGCAATCAAAGATTGGGAGATCCAGTCTGCGCCTGACTGCGCCTGGGGCAGGCGAAACAGCTCGCCTGTGGTGGTGAGCAAAAACGGCACGTATTTAAACAGCAGCAACAGGGCAATATTGAGAACAATGCCAACCCACATTAGCTTCCAACGCCGCCGATTCCAGTCTTGTTGGGCAAACTGCCACTCTGCATCAGAGATTTGCCAGTCGAGGGGGGCGGGCTGGCCGATCGCCAAGCCCATGTAGTAGGTGATGAGGGCGATCGCCACCAGCAGCGGCACGTAGTAGATCTGGAGAGAACCGTAGAAGACCAAACTTGCCACCAACAAAATGCCAAGCCGGAGCGATCGCTCCTCCCTTGTCCAATAGATGCCCAGAATGCTGAACAGAAAAATCCCGTAGGTGATGGAGAGCAATGTCATAGGTTGGCGACGTTATCATCTACGCATGAGGTGCCTTAAAGTCTAAGCGAATCAGGCAAAAGGCTCCAGTTTTTGATTCACCTGTTGTGCTCAGAAATCTGTACTCGTGCCTCCGATCGGCTTTAGGCAGACTGATTACGACAGTCTAAGGATGATTTGAGGCTGAGGGCAAAAACGGCAGTGGCCAGGGTTAAGATTCCGGTAATCCAAAACGGAATGGTGTAGCTAATCGACACGAGCAGTCCGGCGATCGCGGGGCCAATGGCATTCGACATGCTGAGAAATGAAGCATTGATGCCCATCACTTCTCCCTGCTCTTTAGGACTGCTGTTGTTGGAAATCAGCGTACTCAGAATCGGCATCGGAAACGAGTTGCTGACGCCCAGCAACATCACGAGACCAATAAAAGCAGATGTCACCGGAAACGTAGGGATCAGCAGAAACACGAGGCCGCGTCCGGCGATCGCCCATGCCAACAAATTGGCGAGATT
Source organism: Elainellaceae cyanobacterium (assembly GCA_049647405.1). Classification (GTDB taxonomy): domain Bacteria; phylum Cyanobacteriota; class Cyanobacteriia; order CAKZMO01; family CAKZMO01; genus CAKZMO01. Next base: position 2,153 of record JBARXP010000019.1, read on the forward strand.
CATCCGCTGTGCCAGGGGAGCCACGAGAAAAATCTGGGTGACGACTCCCACAACTCCAATCATCGTAAACATAATCGCAAGGGTGCGGGCGTCTTGCTCTAATACATTCAGGAAAAAGGGCTGAAACGCAAACGTAAAGATGGTGAAGGTAGCCCCGCTGAAAAATGTGAGCCAAAAGACGCGAGCCAGTCGAGGGCGCTGAGCAGACTTAAGAATTTTGGCAAAGCCGAAAATCTGCCAGCTAAATCGAAAGGGTTCTCGTTCGAGTAACGTCTCCGGCAAAAGAAACAGAGTCATGAGGGTGGCGACGAGCGCCATGATCGCGCCTGCGAAAAAGCTCATGCCCAAGGGAGTCACCCCAGGAAACGTCGGCAGGGTTTGAGCAAAGTAGCTGATGGCTGGCCCCGTGACAAACCCCATGCGAAAGGCGGCGTCGAATAAACCAAAGGCTTTGGGGCGATCGCTCGGTTCAGTGGTGTCGCTGATGACCGCTCGGGCGATGGATGTATTTCCCCCCGTTAAGCCATCCAAAATTCGTGCGGCAAATAGAACTAAGGCGACCCCGGTAAAGCTAGCGATCAGATTAGCGGCGACCGTGCCAATCAGGCTAATGATCAGCAGCGGTTTACGGCCCAGAGAGTCAGACAATCGCCCCAAAATAGGGGTCGCGATAAACTGCGAAAGAGCATAGCCTGTCGTCAGCAAACTTGCCTGAAAGTCAGTCAGCCCAAACTCTTTCGCATAGGGATAGAGAATGGGGATAATGATAGTAAAACTGACAGAATTGATAAAGGCAATCAGAGCCACAATCCAGAAGGTCAGCGGTAGCGTTGACTTCTGCTTTTGATTCAAACCAACCTCTCATCGCCTCTCACGGCATTAGCGGCACCCACATAACTTTATGCGTGCTGGGCGAAAGCATTCTAAACTGAAATATCTTGTGCGAAAGCATTCTGAACTAAATCTAATGCTGAATTATGAAGGAAACTCGGAATGGTTTCCTGATTGAGACGCATCATCCTGAACAGCATCGCGACTAGGAGCCTCTGACGGAACTGTAATCGTTGAGGAAAACGTGGGAGATGGCTCACAGACGAGACGCCAAAGAGGATGGCTTTTGCCCTGCTGCCGAATTTTTTGAGTCGTCTGCTCCAGTCGCTCAAGATCGTGCCTAGACAAACCCAGTAAAATATTTCGGCTTTGCCAAAACAGGATGCCAAGGGTGGGGCCAATGCAGAACATTAAGCCCAGTGACGCTAGCGGATGAAACGCCAGCCCGTAGCGGAGAGCGGGCCAGGTAAAGTGCTGTGTCATCAGCGCTAGCTCTGGCCGAAATCGCCACAGGCTTAGACTACCAACGACAGCCCAGAGGGCCAACATCGCCGCCCATCGACTCCATAGGTTAAATCGATAGAGCCGGAGCATCTCCGCATAGAACACCGGATCGTAGGGAACAGGCTCAATCAGAGAAGGCGATCGCCACTGTGATGCAGTATCGTATCGGGAAACAGATCGGCGTTTAAACAAATTCACAGCTCTCAATCATGCGATGACAGGAACAAGCGACGCTCATTACAAGCGCCCCATGCTGCAATTATGACTGATGAGATCGAGAGGCAACCAGATTTAACCCGATGCTCTTCCGTATCAAGAGACTCGCTTATCGCAAATTGAGACCCACGCCTCCCTGGAGAGCAGCGGCAGTGCCGCCCCCTTCTCGATAGGCGTCAAAGGCAATGATGGCGTTGCCAAACACCACGAGATCGCTGTTTGGCACCATGTAATCGACTCCGGGCTGCACCACAAATGCGGTCTGGTTGCCGATGGGAGAAGCGTCATCGTTGCTGCCTGAGTCTTGAATGGCCAGCCCTGCACCGACATACAAATCAGTTTGCCAGTTGATCGGAATATCGTAAGACACCGTCGGCACAAAAGCATTGGTGTCAGTGAACACAAGAGCTTGCGCCCGGACGGAAATCGGCAACCGCATAAACCGATAGCGGCCAGCGATGACTGCCGAAATATCTGAATTTTCATTCTCGTTGGCATCTGCACCATCGGTGAGACCAAACGAACCGCCGACGCCGATGTAGCTGCCATAGGCGGCTTGAGCGTTTGCAACCTTGGATTCAGCTATTTCTGCACTCGCAGCAATCAACAGTCCTCCCGTCGCCGCAAGGCTCAAAGACATGAGCTGACGAGCGATCGCCCTGGGGGCAAGCCGAGAAATCAGGGTCAGATAGGTCATAGCGTTCTCCGTAGTTAGCTCATTCTCCATGTTCATC
>JBARXP010000020.1:0-19119 GCA_049647405.1 Elainellaceae cyanobacterium
TCTTGGAACTGTTGGGCGATCGCCAAACTCTGTTTCAGCACCTCATCGGCTTCGTCGAGATAGCCCGTCACCTGGTAGGCATCTCCCAAACTTCGCAGAGCTGATGCCTGCAACAAAGAAGGAGGCTGATCTTGCACTGCGTCTCGATGCGCCTCAAGCAGATCAATAGCGCGACGATAAAACCCCAATGCCTGCAACGCACTGGCTCGATTGACAATGTTTTGGGTCTGAGCATCAGTCTCTTCCAGGGATTCGTAGCGATCGCCTACTATTTCCCAGGTGTCAATCGCTGCCTCAAATTGCCCCAAGGCAAACTGGAGCTGGCCTTTGACATTCAGGGCCTGAGCCTCTATTGCAGGCCGATCGAGCGGAGCCAATAGCTCTAGACTACTGGCGATCGCCGCATCTGCCTGAGGCCACTGCCCTAGGGCTTGATAGGTCAGCGATAGATTACTGAGCGCTACGGCTTCCTGCAACGGTTGGGTTTGGCTACGATATGCCTGCGCGGCTTGCTCTAGAGCCATCGCTGCTTCGGCGTAGCGGCGCTGCTCGTAAAGCGATCGCCCCTGCGCCATCAGCGCCGGAAGCGGTGTTGTCTGCACTAGCGTTTCGGGGGCAGCAGTCAATCCAGGGTTGAGGGTTGCAGCAGCCGGGGCAACAGCCGGGGCAGAATGCGACAAGCCTACGATACAAAGCGCTGTGGTAAGCAGACTCACCAAGCCATAAAACAGCCACTTAAACAAATATTTGAAACGACGAAAAACGGAGCGGTAAGCAGGACGAGGGGGCGATCGCCACATGGGTCTAAGACTCCTGGATTGACCAAAGTCAAAACATACAGATTATTGCCTGAGTTTATAGGCACAATAAGGCAATTCGCAAGGTCTGAGGCCGTCGCCATCGACGATCGCTATTTCTGGAGCCATTGCTCACCAAACGACGACCCAGTAGCCATCTGAAGGAATCGATAAAGTGTGGGTAATGTTACATCTCAAAGCTCTGTGATGGGGTAGTCAATAGGTAGCATATGCTTGCTCTGAGTATGTTTTGCAATGGCTGAGTCTAGATTCTCGATCTAGATTCTGAGGCTAGATTCAGGGCAAGCATTGAAAATTTCTTCGCCTAGGGCATCCATAATGCACTCGTTTCTTAACCGTTCTTCCCCAGCTTTAGTATTTCAGCGAGTGCAGGATTGGGTGAAGCCTGAGGTGATTGTGTCGAGTTTGGCGGCGGGCTTGGTCACGGGAGTCATCGGGCTGATTCGCGCGATTTCCTATGGCAGTCTGATTTTCTCCGGGGTGTTGGCGATGCACCTGCCGACCGGGTTGGGCATGGCTGTGTTTAGCACGGCCATGATTACGGGATTGGTGGGAATCACCAGCACCTTGCCCGGTATGATTGCAACGCCTCTGGCTGCGCCAACGGCCATTTTGGCGATTATGGCAGGGGCGATCGCCCAGGAGATGACTGGGGCTGAGCCTGCTGAGGTGTTGTCTACGGTCTTGGTGGCGATCGCCATCACGGCGCTGCTGACCGGAGCCTTGCTGCTGGCGTTGGGGGTGTTTCGCCAGGGGGAGCGGATTCGCTTTGTGCCCTTCCCGGTGATTGGCGGGTTTATGGCGGGCACGGGTTGGCTGTTGACGAAAGGGTTTATTCAAATTGCGACAGATACCCCCCTCACCTGGTCGTCGCTGGTGGAGTTGGCTCAGCCGCCGCTGCTGTGGCGCTGGCTGTTGGGGGCTGGGTTTGCGATCGCCCTCCTGACGGCTACTCGTCTGTGGAAACAGTTTTGGGTGATGCCTGCGACGCTGCTGATTTGTGCAGCCAGTTTTTTTGCGGTGCTGTGGGCGGCAGATATTTCCATTGATCAGGCTAGAACAGCAGGGTGGCTGCTAGGCCCATTTCCCGACAGTCGGCAGCTTTGGCAACCGCTGACAACGACTCAGATCTCCCAGGTTCACTGGATGGCGATCGCCCATCAATCGGGCAGCATTTTGACCGTGGTGTTTGTCAGTCTGCTCTCGCTCCTGCTCAGCAACAGCAGCATTGAGCTGGTGGTGGGGCGCGACCTCAACCTCAGCAGCGAGATGAAAGCGGTGGGGCTGGCGAACCTGGCCTCTGGCTTTGGCGGCGGCATGGTGGGCAACCAGGCGTTGCCGAGCACGCTGCTGGTTTACGACATTGGAGCTAACTATCGGTTGACGGGGCTAGTGGCGGTGCTGCCGTCAGTGGTGGTGTTGGCGCTGGGCTCATCCTTTTTGTCGTATTTGCCGAAGGCGGTGCTGGGCAGCTTGATTTTGTATTTGGGGCTGTCGCTGCTGTGGCAATGGTTGTACAAGTCTTACTTTAAGCTGCCCCTGAGCGACTATCTAACGGTGTGGGTGACGTTGATTGTGATTGATGCCGTGGGTTTTTTGCAGGGCATCGTGGTGGGCTTTGTCGTCACAGTCATTTTGTTTATGTACCGATATAGTCAGGTCGATGTGGCGAAGCAGGTCTTTTCTGGCGTCAGCAGTCGCAGCAATGCCAGCCGCAGTGCGGCGGAAAAAGCTCTGCTCAATCAAAAAGGTAGCCAGATTTATGCCTTAGAACTCCAGGGGTTTTTATTTTTCGGCACAGCCAACTATCTGCTGAATAATGTGCGCGATCGCGCGGTAGCGGCCCATTCGAGTCAAGCCAGCGCAACAACCGAATCACCGCCGATGGAACCCCTGCGCATGGAACCCCTGCGCTATGTCGTGATTGATTTTCGCCAGGTGAGTGGGCTTGATTCGTCAGCCGTGTTGACCTTCAATAAGATTCTAAAACTGGCTCGAAAATACGACTTCACGCTCGTGCTAACCAACCTTCTGCCTGAGTTTGAGGCGTCGCTACAGCAGGGAGAAGGCATCGATATGGAGAGCGATCGCTGTCAAATCTGTCCCGACATTGACCGAGGGCTAGAATGGTGCGAACGGCAACTGTTGGGCAATCTTGCACTGACGAGCGAGATTCCGTTACCTCTCACGGCTCACCTGACCCGGCTATTTCTCACCTCAGACCAAGCGGATCAGTTTATGACCTATCTCAGTCCCCACACCTTTCCGGCGGGTCACTGTGTTCTTCGGCAGGGAGAAGTGGGCACGGCGCTGTACTTTATTGAATCAGGCCAGGTCAGCGTGCTGCTAGAGCTAGAAGATGGCCGCACCAAGCGGCTCCAAAGCTGCTCTGGGGGGCAAGTGTTGGGAGAAATGCGCTTTTACGATAAGGTGCCCCTATCCACGTCAGTGGTGACCGACACTTGTAGCACTCTTTACTCCTTGTCTAAATCTGAGTTTGACCGGATGCAGAACGAGGCTCCTGATCTGGGGCAGGCTCTTCAGCGCCATATTGTTGAGATTTTATGCGAAAGTCTCATTCGTAGGGGAGAACAACTCCGAGTCATGCAGTAGTAGGTGATGCCCTCCTCTTGCTCTTCCTCATCGACTAAAATCACTGTTGCCCAAGATGCCTCCAGTTGAGGGGTTCTCCTGCGCCGTTTTTTGCCCATTACTTCACTGTTTTCGAGTCAATTCTGATGTCCCTCAAATTTTCCCTTTCCTCTCTAAGTGAGTCGTCGGTTTACCAAACGTTTCAAACTGAGATTCAACCTAAACGGCTAGTGTCTAGCTTGGTTGCAGGCGGCATCACGGGCATGATTGGGGTGATTCGAGCGATTTCCTACGCGGCGCTGATTTTTTCAGGCAGCCTAGCGAGTGATCTGACAGTCGGAGTCGGCATTGCCGTACTTAGCTCAGCGCTGATTAGTATCGTTGTCGCGTTGACCAGCTCTTTGCCTGGAATGATTGCAACGCCGCTGGCCGCGCCGACTGTGGTGCTGACGGTGTTAGCGGCGAGCATTGCCGATCAGCTAGGCTTAACGGCCAATCATCAGGATCTATTGCTGACTGTGGTTGCGGCGATCGCCATCGGCTCTCTCATTACCGGATTTGTGCTGTGGCTTCTGGGGCAGCTCAAATGGGGCAATGCCCTCAACTTTTTGCCTTACCCGGTGGTGGGCGGCTTCATGGCAGGAACTGGATTGCTGCTGATTCGGGGAGCCTTTAAGGTGATGACGGGCGACGATCTGACTCTACAGCATCTGAGCTGGTTTGCAGAACCGGAGCAATGGCCCCGCTGGCTGGCTGGATTGGCGATCGCCACTGTGTTGTTAGGAGCCACGAAGCTGAGCCACCATTACCTGGTCATGCCCGGAATTTTGTTGCTGTCTACCGGAGTGTTTTACGGAACGATTTGGATTTACCAGATGCCCCTGGAGGTGATCAGAACTCACGGTTGGCTGCTGGGGCCATTTCCAAAGGGAACCCTGTGGCATCCTCTCACCCCAGAAAGCCTATCTCATATCCAGTGGGGCTCGATTGTGCAGTCGAGTGACAGTCTTGCTTTGCTCGTGTTTGTCAGCCTGCTGTCGCTGGTGTTGACCAACGGCAGCATTGAGCTGGCGGTCGAAAAAGATTTGGACTTAAACCGGGAATTAAAAGCCGTCGGTCTAGCCAATATGGTGGCAGGGCTGGGCAGCACCATGGCGGGCAATCAGGCGCTCCCCAGCACGCTGTTGGTGCATCGCCTGGGAGCGGCCAATCGCCTCACGGGTGTGTTTAAGACGCTGCCGTGTTTTGCCGTGCTGATTCTTGGCCCTACCTTTCTAAACTATTTTCCGAAGCCGATTTTGGGCAGTCTGCTCCTGTTTTTAGGGCTAGACCTGCTGTGGCAGTGGCTCTACAAGGTTTGGTTCAAGCTTCCGATCACGGACTACGGGATCATTCTCGTGACGCTAGTGGTGATTAATCGAGCCGGATTTCTTTCTGGCATCGGCGTAGGGTTTGGGCTAGCGGCGATTCAGTTTTTGGTGCAGTGCAGTCGCTTGGTGCCCGTCGCTGTTGTGCCCTCGGCAGAAGAGGAACCCCAAATCAAGGGTGAGCATCTCCAGGAACAAGCAGAGGCGATACATGCTTCGCACAAGCTAATCAACGCCCCTGATCCATCCCCTTCAGAATTTGAAGCAAACACGGCACTGGCCTGCGTTGACCTTGAGGGGCTGTTGTTTTTTGGCACAGCGCGGGTGCTCTGTCAGCAACTGTGCGATCGCATTCTTCACTTCCATTCCAATTGTGCTCCTCTGCAATATCTGCTCCTAGACTTTCAGCAGGTTTTGGTCTTAGACTCGTCGGCAGCTATGGCCTTGAGTAAGGTGTCAAAACTGGCAGAAAAGCACGACTGTAAGCTAGTATTCGTTGCTCTCAGCGAGTCACACAAACGCCAGTTACTCAAAAGTCAGGTGATTGATCAGGAGTCGTTGGTGTGGCCTGATCGGGCAATGGCTTTGCAGTCGTGTCAAGCGCAGGTTCAGAAAACGCCTAACTCTCACGCTCCAGCCCCCTTGAGCGAGGAGCCACCACAACCGATTGATCATCTGTCAGAGGCTCAGAAGTCTGATCCAACAACCCTAGAACTGACGGAACTGTCGCCATAGGAGAGATTTAATCCAAAACACAACGAGTTAGGGATATAGAGACAGCGTATATTGCATCGGCTGCACATCTTGCGCCCCAAACTCCCCCTGTTCGTGATGCAGCAGCCACTGTTTGCGGTCTAGCCCCCCGGCATAGCCTGTCAGCTTCCCGTTAGCAGCAATGACTCGATGACACGGCACAATAATCGCAATCGGATTGCGACCATTGGCTGCACCCACCGCGCGGGAGGCCCCTGGCGGTTTGCCGAGACGATCAGCCAACTCTCCATAGGCGATTGTTTTGCCATAGGGAATCTGCTGAAGACGTTGCCAAACCTGCTTCTGAAAGTCTGTGCCTTGCGGGCTTAAAGGCAAATCAAAGCTCTGGCGCTGATGGGCAAAATATTCGGTGAGCTGGGTTGTCGTTTGCTTCAGAACGTCTAGCTCTCTAGACTCGTGCCAATCATCACGGTGCGGCGGGAAGTATTTTTGTCCGTCTAAGTAGAGGCCAGTGAGCGATCGCCCGTCCGTAGTCAGCAATAGGGCACCCAATGGGCTATCCATCCGTGTATAGTAGGTTGTTGCTGGATCATCCATACCCACCTCCATTCAGATCCATTCAGAACAGTGCCAATCCGTGAGGCCAATCCGTGAAGCTAATCACCTTTGAAAGTATAGACCGAACTAAAATTCAAGGGAATGAATCTGACTAAGATAGCAAGTGCCCAACTTTCACATAAATCAAGCACCCGGCTTCACTGAACGGAGTATGAACACTACCGTGGGGACTCCGTAGCCATGAGCCTTGGGGATATTGACCCTGCTCATCTTCGAAAACTCCGTCCAGCACGAAAATCTCTTCGCCGCCATAGTGGGTATGGCGCTGAAACTGAGTGCCTGGAGCCCATTTTACAAGAGCCACATGCTCAGTGCCGAAGGTATGTAGGGGCATGACCTGAAGTCCTTTGACCAGACCGGGATGCCAAGGAGTCTGGTGCATATCGATGGCGACTCGACTCTGATCGTCGGGATGCATTTGCCACAGCTTGACGAAAATGATACAGCCTTCTTGACTGGAAGGAGTGTGCTTAGAGTTCACCGGATTGCGAACATAAGTCCCTGCCGGATAGTCTCCGTGTTCGTCTGAAAAGACACCATCCAGCACAAAAAATTCTTCGCCGCCGCCGTGGACATGGGACGAAAACTCACTCCCCGGAGCATACTTCACAAGCGAAGTCGCTCTGGCAACTTCCTCGCCGTCTCGATCGAGCATCCGCCGCTGCACTCCGGGCATCGGCGAATCGAGCCAGGGCAGCTCTTTGCTGGCCACTACGACTCGTTGACTAAAATCTGCGTGCAGTTTCATGGGTTTTCCTCGACAGACATCTATTCTATATAGTTCTATCGCCACATTTCTATCGCTACAGCAGGAGACATCGCACTGACTTAAATCTTGTGATTGGCTAGCTCCATTGCAAGATGCTGAGACTGCATCGAGTTTCTCTTCATCTGGGGAGAATCAGAATATAGCTGCCGGAGAGGGGACTGTATGAACACATCGTCCAAACTGAGTATCTACTGTCAGGATGTGACTCACTAACCAATCGGCGAGTTGAGCATGGGCGTTGCGAGCAATTTCGTCACTTGCCCCACTTTCTCGATACTGAGTTTGGAGCACTTTAAACATTTTCAGGAATTGAACATGGGCGTACCGCTTTTTTTCGGCGATCGCACATCCATATTGCGCCGCACAAGTTTCTTCATGCTCAACGTGCCATTCAATCACGTGTTGTAGAAAAATCATCAGCGTTTGGACTGAAGCTGCGCCATTGCCTTGCTCGATTGCGTCAGAAAGGTCATTGAACGCAGCAATGATTTCCTGATGTTGGGCATCAATCACCGGCACACCAACGCTGAGACTCTCCATCCACTCAAATTTTTTCATGCTGCATCCCTATTCCTAGAAGTGTCTTCTACGTATTAATCCTTACGTTTTCAGAACCCATGTCGCGATTAAAACCCTTGAGGCTCATACCTTAATGGTTCCCATATGAGGGATAGTTTTCCCGTTGTTGAACAACGACTGCGAAAAGCAATATCAATTCACTGTAAGATTACGGTCAACTATTTAGGATTTATAGCCATAAGATATGACTGATTCATGATAACTAGGGTTTTGAATAACGCAGAACTGACATTTCTGAGTTATTCAAAACTCTTCTCACCCTTCTGAATAGGCATCAGGGTGCCTTTCTCAAATACGAATGTTTATCTCCGAATATATTGAAGGCAGTAGCAACAATAAAGCAATTGAACTGTATAATCCATCAGGGTCTGCTGTCGATCTGAGTACAGCAAGCTATACATTAGAGTTTTATTTCAACGGTGAAACGACTCCGCGAACGGTCATCGCTTTAGCAGGAATTGTTGCTTCTCAAGGCTCTTTTGTGATCGCAGATGACAACTCAGCAGCAGCAATTTTAGCGGTTGCAACCCAAATTGCAGGGGGCATTTTTTTTAACGGTAATGACGCAGTTATCCTTAAAAGAGACGGAGCTATTGTCGATGCAATCGGTCAAATTGGCGTTGATCCGGGCGCACAGTGGGGCAGTGGAGCGATCGCCACCAAAGATAAAACGCTACGCCGAGTTGCTAGGATTTTGACAGGAGATGCGATCGCCACCGATCCCTTTGATCCTGCCCTTGAATGGGAAGGCTATGCCAAAGACACATTTGATGGGTTAGGGGTTCATGTCACGTTAGACGAGACGCCGCCTAGTCTGCACCAGACATCGCCTTTTACTCCTACAGATAACGCTACGGATGTTGCCATTGATACATCTCTAACTCTTCGGTTTGACGAATCTATTCAGCGCGGCACGGGTGCTCTGATGCTCAAGCGGGCCGTTGACGGCTCTGTCGTAGAGAGTTTTGATGTTGCCACTTCGTGCATGATCAGCATCAACGGCGATCGCCTAACCATTGACCCCAGCAATGATCTAGAGCCTGGGTTGGGTTATTACATTGAGCTTGAGGCTGGAGCCGTCCAAGATTTAGCAGGCAATCGTTTTGCAGGGGTGTTCAACTCTACGGTCTGGAATTTCACGACCGTTGTGGCTGCACCACCCGAAACTGAACAGCCTCCTGCCTCTGAGCCGAGTGATCCCGAATCGAGTGATCCCGAATCGAGTGATCCTGAGCCGAGTGATCCTCAACCTACCGACTCCAATCCCAGCCAGCCCGATCCCGAATCTGCTGAACCTGAGCCGTTTACTCCCGAACCGAGTGATCCCAATCCAAGTGATCCCGAGCCGAGTGATCCTCAACCTACCGAGCCAGTACCGACTGAACCTAATCCTAACGATCCTGCTCCGACCGCTCCTGAACCGACTGAACCTGAGCTGATCGCTCCTGAGTTGACTGACTCAGACTCTATAAATCCAGAACCTCCAGAATCAAATCCTTCGACTTCTGATTCCTCTGATTCTTCTGATTCAACTGGCATAGAGTCAGAATCGACTGATTCCGATTCAACTGATATGAAACCAGCGGGGAGATTACATTCAGATCAGCCTTCGCCTTCAGATGCTGAGCTAGTGTCTCCCATCCCTTCAATATCTGTCTCAGGGGAGGAAATTCGGCTAGGTGTTGCACGGAGAGATATTCCCTTTTCTCACACTAATCCCGGCGTAGTTATGGTCGGAGAAGCTGAAGCAGATGTGCTGAAAGGCACTTCAGGATCAGACACCATCCGAGGGCGCAATGGGAATGATCGCCTCTTTGGCGGACAAAATCGCAACGGCCACGGCAAAGATCGGCTGTTCGGCAATCGAGGTGATGACAAACTATGGGGCGGCAAAGGCAAAGATTGGCTAAACGGAGGTCACGGCAATGATGTGCTGTTGGGGGGTAAAAATCGTGACCTGTGCATAGGCGGCAACGGTGGCGATCGCCTCTTGGGGCAAGGGGGCAACGACATTCTTGTGGGTGGCTATGGCGACGATCGCCTACACGGAGGCCGAGGCCGAGATATGTTTACCTACGCGAGTCTCAAAGACGGTACCGACACGATTCTTCGGTTCAATGCTAAACAAGATTTGATTGATTTACGGCAGATTTTCGCTGGGTCTGTTTTTTCTGGAGAAAGCCCTGCAACGAGGCTAAATGCCTATGTTGATTGGGTGCAGGTGGGATTAAACACCGAGATCCGGGTTGATGCAGACGGCAGCGGTCAAGGACAAGATTTTGTCACTCTTGCTTGTGTGAAAGGCATCGATGCGAGCGAAATCACTTCGCAGAATTACGTGATCGTTTGATGTTGTAGAGTTGGGCCAAGGAAACAAGAATGATTCGCCCCTCTCTTTGAACGATTCCTATGCCAGCACTCTTGATAAGGCCAGCCCATACAGGCTGGCTTTTGCGTTAGGATCAACACAATATTGTGACCAATCCTAACGTCTACGATCGCCAATGCGAGACAAGTGCTACACTTTTCAGGTTCACTGCTAACATTTCCCGTAAGATTCAGAGGAAGATCATTGATTTATGGTTGCAACGATCTGGCGTGGGACGATCTGGCGTAGAGTTTTGGCTCCGTTACTACTGAGCATTTTGCTCGTGACCTCTGCATGTAGTACGGTGGCACCGCCTCCTTCGCCATATGAGCAGGTACAAGAAGAGACAACGGGGCGTCAGGCTGTTGAGGCTGTTGCTGATGATGCCATTAAGGGCAGCAACTTCAATCGTCTATTTCCATCTTCATCTGAAGGCTACGAGGTCGTCCCGACTCAAGAAAAACAAGGGTTTGCTGAGTATAAGTTGAAGCAAAATGGCGCAACGCTAGCCATGCTTTCTGTTAACGATACCCTCAGCAATCCAGATGCCGCAGCCAAGTTTGCAAGCAGCGATCGCCAAATTGCTGGGTTTCCTGCTGTAGATGTTGGCTCAAGTCAAACTGCCATTCTCGTGGGCGATCGGTTGCAGGTCAAAGTTCAATCGCGCGACCCGTCGTTTGAGGTGAGCGATCGCGAAGCTTGGATAGAGAAATTTGACCTTGATGGGTTGCTGCAATTGATCCCCGCTTCATAACACTCGAATCATGATGTCTGATGCATTCCGGGTTCATAATGTGGTGCCTTGAGGGGTCGAGTGACATCGCCCTGCAGCTTCTATCCTCTATATCCTCAAAACTTTGCGAGAATCCCCATGAGTACAGCGATTTACAAGCTAGTTGATGACCTGCCCACCAAAGGCATCACCGTGATGGCGCTGCGATCGCTTGATTTTGTCGTTCCAGGCCAGTGGGACAACCTCACCGGGTTTGACAACACCATCACAGCAATTACAGGAGAGACTGATCCGGTTCTGGTCAAGCAGATTGGCAAACGAGCCGTGACGCTGTTTAACGAAAAGTCTCAGGGCTACCAACGAGCGCTGTGGCTTTATGAAACGGTTGACTCTTCCTCCAGTGCTTTAGGTATGGCTGCTATTGCCAATAAGTTGGGGCAAGATTTTTCATTCTTAAGCATACTCAAGCACCTGACGCCCAAAAACGAAAAAGCCCAGACTCTTGATCTCAGCATCAAACTCACTGCTGAAGTCATTGCCTTTTGTCAGATTAACGGCATTCCTGGCGATAGCATCGGAGATTTTTTGGCCGCTTTAGGAGACTATGGTGGCGAGTCTCTCATGCGAATGGCGGCTCTCGTTTGCTTTGACGGTCTGATTCCTTTAGGGCCAGACTTTGCACTTAAGGCATTGTCAAGCATGAAGAATATGGAGCCTGCTGATCTCAGAGAAAACCGTACATTTAAGGCGGTGAAAAACCTCATTCCGGGCAGCAATGTCAATAAACAGTTGGGATTTATCACTGAGAGTTTTGAATCTACAAAAAGCTGGATGGATAACTTTGTAGAGTCAAACAATCTCACTCCTGAAAAGGTCGTTGATCATCTAGAGCGCTTCGTCGAAATTGGCAAAGATCGCTTCGACTATGTCGGCGCATTTTTAGACATCTATTGCAACTATTATGAGCATACCGGGATTCAGACTCTAGCTCGTCGCTTGATCGAGAGAGCTTCTGCTGAGATTTAAGAAGGAATCATGCTGATTGACTGACAAAAATTTTGATGTAGGTTGGTGTTGAGCAAAGCGTTTGTCCGATGGACAGGCAACGCCAACGCAAAGCGTCTCCGAAGGAGACAACCCAACAGCAAAAACGGTTTCGATGGGTTACGCTAACGCTAACCCATCCTACGGCAGAATCAGGGTTTCAAGAGCTTTGTCGCCCTCACCCTAAATCCCTCTCCCAGCGGAGAGGGACTTTGAACCTCTCGCTCCCCTTCTCCCACTGTTGGGAGAAGGGGCTGGGGTATGAGGGGATTTCGAGATAGTTGCAAACCTGACATGCTCCCCCGGAGTTGGCTTTACGGACATTCCTGGTTGCCACTAACCGCTGAATTAATCGTTTAGCCAGACGTTTTTTCTACAAACATTTTAAGTTCATCAATATCTCGTCCAGCTTTTCGATTATGGCCTCTCAGGGTAGAAATATTAATGTCTTGATGATAGTTCTGAAGGGTGTGAGCATTCGTTTTTAAGAATTCGTTGGCAGCCTTTTGGTTGATGTGAAATGTCTTGACCAATAATCCTTGTGTGATTGCAAAACTGCGGTCGGGCGCTTTCTGATTCCACTGCTGAATGGCTCTGAAGATAGCGGCAGCGCGGCTTTGCGCTCGCCCCTCAGCATGAATTTCTTCGTTCTCAGACGCGTGTTTATGATTCGTTGAGCTTAACTCGGCCTGAGGTTCTTCTATATTCTGATGTTCTTCATTCTGATATTTTTCTATGTCATTTGCCGCCGATATAACCTCTGCTTGAGCTGTAGAATTCTGCGGCGTTTCTGATTCTTCTGCTAACACCTGTCGTAACTGGTCAAGAAGCAGGCGATCGCCCTTTAAGATTTCGTTCTCCTGTTTCAATCTCAAATTTTCTGCCTTGAGAGATTGAATTTCAGCTTCTAATGCCTTCAACTTCTGTTGAGAAGGCTGTTGAGAATTTTGGGGCACGGCTTCTGGGGTCGGGGCTTTGGCGGAGGGGTGCTGCTGCGTCTTTGCGACGGGAGCCTTGTCGTGTTCTGTCTTCGGCTGCTCAGAGGCGATCGCCGGAAGGGGGGCTTGCCCATTTGCAGAAAGCTTGACCCCTTTGACCACTTGTATAGATTTAGGATAAGTTAAGTATTCTAGGGCAAAATGCTTTTGGATGACACCCTGAGATGTCTCTTTTGGGTAGCTATTTAGCTTGGTGAGCTGAATTTTGTTTTGGGCGATCGCATCTTTGACCTGACCTGTATAGATAGGCAGATATTTGCTGTTTAGAGATGACTGCGGATAGCCTTCCTCTAACATTTGAATCTCAGCATCACAGATTGCTTTAACTGTTTCCTTATTATCTGCCTTCGCTCGGTTTAAATGAATAATTTTTCCGGTAAGAATAATAGCGAGTTCTTGAAAGTCAGTGCTACTCAGCTTTTTCTTTCTGCCTTTCTGAATGGCGTTTCGCATCTTTTCGACAATCTCTTCTCTAGTATTGTCAAGCGTTTCAAAAAGTGTTGCTGATGTCATGTTGGCGATTGGCAAATTGGCAATTACGTGAGATTCAACCCTACAGGCATCATACACTTTTGCAATTATTTATGTTGCGATTGATGTGTGAGTTATCGATGAAGTTAAAGCTTGACTGTAAATATTGCTCCCTGGGGGGTGTTATCGTCTACAGAAATATGGCCGCCATGGGCATCGACCACCATCTTGCAGAAGGTCAGCCCTAGCCCCGTCTGTGACATATCTATGACGCGATCGCCCATTTCATATTTATCAAATATTTTATGTCGCATTTCTTTTTTGATACCCGGCCCTTCATCTACCACTTGAATCACGGTTGATGAATCGTTGGGGAAATGGTGCTTTTGCGACTCTGGCACTGAATCTAAGTCATGGACTCGCAGGATAATTTTGCCTGCGTTTGGCGAAAACCTAACGGCATTTGAGACCAAATTGTCAAGCAACCGATGCAGCAAGTTCACATCTGCACAGATCCATGGATTCGACTCTGGCAGATGGGTTTCAAGCTGAAGATGCTTGGTCTGGACTGTGTGCTGAAACCCTGACACCACCCGCGTGACAAGTGTGGTTAAATCGACCTCTGTACGGTTCAACGATAGTTTTCCCGCTTCCATTTTTGCCATAATCAACAGCTCATTGATCATCGAATTAAGCCGTTGCCCTGACGCATAGACGAGCTTTAATTTTTCTTGTTCGTTGTCTTCTAAAGTGTCTTTCATCAACACAAACTGAGTGCCTAGAAGGATGCTAGTTAGGGGATTTCGCAAATCATGCACCATCATGGCAGACATATCTTCACGCATCTGGATGGTTGATTTGAGGCGATCGTGCTGGTGCTTAATGCGGAGTAGCGATCGCACCCTCGCTTGCAGCACGAGCCGATTCACGGGTTTAGAAATAAAGTCATCGGCTCCGGCCTCAAAACAGCGGGCTAGATCTTCATTGGAGTTGAGCGCAGTGACCATAATGATCGGAATATGGGCAAAATCTGGATTAGATTTGATTCGATGGCAAACTTCGATGCCGTCTAGCTCAGGCATCATCACATCTAGCAAGATAATGTCAGGGGCGATCGCCTCGACTTGCGTCAATGCGGCATGACCACTGGCGGCATAATAAAACTCATAGCCATCTGGTTTTAGCAGAGCCTGAATGACAGTAAACCCAGTTCGCTCATCATCAACGACCAAGACTGATGTTTTATTGCTCATGAGAGTCTACGCTCCCTTGCAGGTGTAATTGCGGAATATAGCGACTCAGAATATGGAGCAGCCGTTTGAGGCTAATGGGTTTGGTCAGATAATCAGTGGCTCCGGCAGCGAGACAGCGATCGCGATCGCCCGGCATGGCCAGAGCCGTTAGCGCAATAATGGGAGTCTCGGCCAAAGCCGACTCGGTTCGAATGTTTTGAGTGGCTTCAAATCCATCCATTTCAGGCATTTGGATATCCATTAAGATCAAGTCTGGTTGATGCTGGCGGGCCATTTCAACCGCCTCTGATCCGTTTCGAGCCAATAGCACCTGCAAGCCTTGCGCCTTCAGATAGCTCGCCAACATTGCAATGTTCGCCTCATTATCTTCTGCCAACAAAATTAAAGGGGTATGTGTTGGAGCCACCACCAGAGCCGTCGAACCGTCGAGCACCTCTTCAACTGGCATTGCGCGGCTCAGGGTTTGCTGGAGCTGCTGTCGCGTAAAGGGCTTCAGCAAATGTGCTACGGCTCCCATGGTCAAACTGCGCAAGCGCTCTTCTACGACCGAAACTACAATCACAGGAATCGCCTGAGTAGAAGCGTGAGCCTTGAGAGACTCCAACACCGCCCAGCCTGACTGATCGGGCAGCAAAATGTCCAAAATAATCACATCGGGCTGAACTTGTAGCGCCATCTTTAATGCGCCGTCTCCGCGAGGATGAATCAGCGTCTTGAGACCCAACTCACTGAGATAGCGGACGAGCTGATTGGCTGCCGTTTCGGAGTCTTCGATAATCAAGACGTGCTCAACAGCCAATTCTCGCGCCTGCACCTCTTCAGGCTCATGCACAAGGTCAGGGGTAGGAGACGGAGCCCAAGGAAGAGTCACAGTAAAGCGGCTGCCTTTTCCTTCCTGGCTTTCTAGGGAAACACCGCCCCCGTGAAGCTCGGTAATGCGGCGGACGAGAGCCAACCCCAAGCCCGTGCCAGCATATCGTCGTGACAGGGCACTGTCGATTTGGACAAAGGGCTGAAACAGCTTGCCAATATGCTCTGGAGCAATGCCTATCCCCGTATCGGTGACGCTAAACTCTAGGGTTTCACGAAACGAGTCGGCTCTCATCTGAAGCTGCACCGTCCCGTGATCTGGGGTGAACTTCACCGCATTGCTTAAAAGGTTGACTAAAACCTGCCGAATGCGGCGCTCGTCAATTTCAATCTCCAGCAGATCTTCATCAATGCGGCTGTCGAGCCTGATGCGTTTGTGGTGAGCCTGCTGCTTAATAAAGCTGAGGCAAGAGTTACAAAATTCTTGCACGGGCACAGACGTGATCTCTAGCTCCATCATGCCTGACTCGACCTTAGAGAGATCAAGAATGTCGTTAATCAGTGCCAGCAAATGTTGCCCACTTTGCTCAATGGTGCTCAGGTGCTCTCGTTGCTCTTCACTAATAGAGCCAAAGATTTCCTCGATTAAGGCTTCTGACAATCCGAGAATTGCGTTGAGCGGTGTCCGCAATTCATGGCTCATGCTGGCTAAAAACTCGTCTTTGAGTCGAGCAGCCCTGGCTAATTCAGCATTAGCGAGACTCGTTCGCTCGGTGCTGATGCGGAGCTGTTCTTCAGACTGTTTGCGAGCTGTGATATCTCGACAGATGCACACCTGCAAGATTTCCTCTTCTAACACAACTTCGCTAATCGTGATTTCTACCTCGTAGACTGAGCCGTCTCTGCGGCGATGGAGGGTTTCGAAGGTTTGACCGACAAATTGACGGCTATCCACGATTTCATCGAGTTCTTCCCGAGTCCACTGGGCGTCCCAATCAGAAACATGTAGCGTTAGGGTTTCTGGTACACTTCGACCCAACATACGGGCAAAACTTTCATTGGCTTCGACAACGTTGCCCCGAGGATTGACCACGACAATGCCGTCAAAAGAGGCTTCAAATAATGCCTTGCTGCGCATCAGTTCTTGGGCTAAGGCTTCTTCTGCCCGCTGGCGTTCAATGTCTCCACGCTTCCGTTCGCTGATATCTCTAGCAATCTTAGAAATGCCAACGACCTCGCCCAAGCTGTTCTTAATTGGAGAAATCGTCAGGGCTACGTCGAAGATGGTGCCATCTTTGTGGAGCCGCAGGGTTTCATAATGTTCAAGGCGATCGCCCTGCTTAATTTTTTCAATGATGTGGCTCTCTTCCGCCATCAGATCGGGGGGCACCAGGCGATGAATCGGCTGACCCAAAATTTCGTCTGCGGAGAAGCCGTATATTTTTTCGGCTCCGCTATTCCAGCTCATGATGGCGCTATCGAGGCTGATGCCAATAATGCCGTCGTCTGACGACTCAACAATGGCAGCTAAGCGCAGTTGCTCTTCTTCCGATCGTTTGCGTTCGGTAATATCGTTGTTGATTTCGAGAATCTTGATCGGCTGACCCTGGCGATCGCGCTGTAGTGCCCACCGACTCGCAACGGTAATGTGCTCACCCGCTTGGGTCGTGTGAAGCAGCTCTCCTTCCCAATATCCGCGTCTGAGCAGCTCAGCCTCGATCTCATTCTGAGCCTGAGGAAACTGCGTCTGCAAGAGAGTATGAGAGATCTGACCCAGGGCTTCGTCCCTTGACCAGCCATAGGTTGCTTCTGCGCCCTGATTCCAAAAGGTAATCGACCCATCTAACCGACGAGCCATAATCGTATCGTGGGCTAAATCGAGCAGTTGGGCCTGTTCTTGCAATCTCTGTTGCGATCGCTCTCGTTCGGTGAGTTCGTGCTTGAGCCGATCGTTGAGTTGAGATAGCTCCACCGTGCGCAGGCTGACTCGACGTTCTAGATCTTGATTGGCCTGTCGGAGCGATTCTTCTGCCTGACGTAAGGTCGCTTCGCTCTGGCGGAGAGCTTCTTCGGCACGCTTTTGCTCAGCCTCAATCCGCTGGCGATCGCTAATATCGGTGAGAAAGGTGAGCGTAAACAACTCGCCGTCAATGTTGACAGAGCTGAGCCCCGCTTCGATCGGAAACTCGGTGCCGTCTTTGCGAAGGGCAGAGAGATTGCGAGATTGCCCCATCGAACGGCGACTCGGCTTCTCGTGATATTCGCCTCGGGAGTGGACATGGCCTCGACGAAATCGTTCTGGCATCAGACATTCGACTGGGCGATCGAGCATTTCTGTCTGGCTGTAGCCAAACAATTCTTCGGCTTTTGTGTTGAATAAGACAATCTCTCCTTTGCCATTGGAGACAATGATAGCCTCGGATGCCGCTTCTAGAAATTCACGAAACTTGGTTTCACTGCCGTGGAGAGCCTTACGAGTGCGGAGGGTAACGATGCCGTAGGCTAAATCGTTTGCCAGCTCAGTCAGCAACCGGATTTCTGCTGCATCAAATGCAGAAGGCCGAACGGAATATAACGTGAGCGCTCCGAACGCCGAATCATGAAACATTAAGGGTAGTGCCATCAAAGAGGCGTAACCATCGCGCAGCGCAGCTTCTCTCCAGGGCTGATAGGTGGGATTGTGCAAAATGTCTTGGGCAATGCACCGTTGCTGGGTACAAATGGCTGTTCCGGTGGGGCTGTGCCCTTGATTATTCTCTGCCCACGACACTTGTACCGATTGTAGGTACTCGTCAGAATACCCGGCCTGAGCGACCGGGCGAACGCTCTTGGCTTCATCGTGCTCAGCAAAACCAATCCAAGCGGCTCGATAGCCCGCGACTTTGACTAAGATCTGGCAAATATCTTGCAGTAGCGCAGTTTCATCTGCCGCCCGCACGAGAGTCTGATTGCATTCGCTCAGAGTTCGCAGGGCACGATTTGTCCGATAGAGCTGCTGTTCCGCTTGCTCCCGTTCTGTAATATCTTCAGCACATTCAAGGATGCGGTCTGGCTCTCCGGCTTTGTCGATCACCAGAGTGCTGCGAACCGAGATCCACCGGATAGATCTGTCGCCACAGACGAGCCGATAGGTTACGGCTATTTCCTGGTCTGACGAGGTCTGAGCGGTCTGAATAGAGGGGTGCGGTTCAGAGGGGTCGGGCGCTTCCGATCTATTTTCGGAGGATATAGGGTCTGAGGATAATTTGAGGGCGATCGCCACTCGCTCGCGATCGTCAGGATGCACCGCCTCTAGCCAAGACGCAGGATCACGGTAGAGACTATCGAGCGATCGCCCCCACACGGTCTCATAGGTGGGGCTGGCATATAAAAGCTGACTCCGATCAGGTGAGAAAACGAAAAAAATAGTAGCGGTGGAAGTCATTCAGCGTTGGGGTTCCTTTTCCTTTGTGCGATCGCCCATTCATAGTTTAATCTCTGATTTTGTACCCGTGACGCACAATCCATCACCCTTGCGTTTATCCTCAATAATCGTTGAAAAGCTATCTAGCCATTGACTTTAGCAGTTTTAATCGTCGAACACTGTTCACCTGTCTTTGTGATAGGTCAAATACCGTTCACCTGTCTTTGTGATAGAAATAGGTCATCACCCCATTGCTTTGGGATTAAGACTCAGACAGTTAGGTTTGTGGCATAGGTCGGGCAACTTATTAAGGTCCTTTATCTTCAATACAACCATAGGCTTGCAGGTGCAAAACACGCATTGTCCTATGCGAAGGATCTCAGCCAGAGAAGACCCTCTAAAGGAAAAGGTGAAGGCTCAAGCTCTAACGTTTCCTAGGAATTGATCTCTAAGCCACTTCTGATCCCCCCACTACAAAGGGATGCAACTGCATCCGTCATTTCCTGGAGTATGTTCGTCATGTCAAACTTTTCTCGTTTTCAATCTAATGCTGCGTTGATGATGGTGTTGGGCCTAGGTGCT
>JBARXP010000021.1:0-3347 GCA_049647405.1 Elainellaceae cyanobacterium
TGTTGCGAGCAGCTGCAGGGTAGCCCAGCGTTTCAGGGCAGCTTTTGCAGTTTGGCAGATTCTGGGCTTGATTGCTTCGGTTTGCAACTATCCCGAAATCCCCTCATCCCCTAGCCCCTTCTCCCAACAGGGAGAAGGGGATCAAGAGATTCAAAGTCCTTCTCCCCTGCTGGGAGAGGGATTTAGGGTGAGGGTGAAAAAGTGACATGTTCCCGATTGCTTCGGAATAGTCTGGATGCAAAGTCATAGGGGGCAATGTAGCCGCTGATCCAGCCATACCCTCGATTATTCAGCCCTTGATTTTCAGCCCTTGAACAAACTGCGTAAGTCCTGCCTAAGTAGCCTGAAGAGACGAATCTCTAACTTATTGAGTTGAGTTAACCAGTCTGGCCTGAGGTTCGAGAATCCAAACACCGTATCCTTGGGGCATCCGGGTTACTACTGTTTTATCTCCCCGCTGAGACATTTTTTTGACAATGAGTGCAATCTGTTTGATGTCTTGGCTGGTCTTAAAGAGACTGTAAAACTCTTCCTCAAATCGCACCGCCAATACAGTCTGATCGAGCCCTGGAAGCCACACTCGATGATTTGAATATTGACGTTGGGAGGTCAGCACCCGATACAGCATCTCCTCTTGGGTTGACGGTGCATCGATATCAGAGAGCAATGAATCACTCTCGGTCGAATACCGTGAGGATGGCGAATTCTGCGACGGAGAATCATCGAGCAGAGACTGTAGGCGGTTTTCTGAAGGAAGTTGAGAGTCTGACTCTAGCACCCACACCGCATACCCTTTAGGGATCTGAGTGAGAATGGGGCGATCGCCTTGTTGACTCAATCGGCAGCTAAGCTGAATCGCCTTAGCCTGAGTTTTGACCACACGCAAAAAGCTATAGCACAAGCCATCGACTTCAATTGCGGGTAGCCAGTGATGATTGCCAGAGGTCAGAAGCTGAATATGGCAGGTTTTGTAGCGATCGCGAGACCGAAGAATCTGAATATTAGGAGTACAACTCATGGGGCTGAAGCGAGGGGTTGATGATTCGACTTCACCATGGGTTTGAAACCGATATTGAAGACGGGCTTGATCTGAGAGAGGCTGACGAGTGTGCATGATCGAAACTATTCTAAGACTTTTAAGATTGAACCCAGTGGCAGAAGGCCGATGCAGAGGCATATTGATGATCATGTCAATTCTGATATTTCAACCTTTTCAAACCTTCAAAATAGGCAAATATCAAAAGTTTTAACTGGGTAGCCGCACCTCAAACTTCATCAAATAACTAGAAGCTAAAATTGAGTCATATTAAAGCCAGTCTAGACATGACTGACTCGACTCACTCTCTTACTCCATAGCCTTTCTTCTTTATTCTCTGGCGATCGCCCTTATTGTGGCATCCGTTAAAGCACCAGTGCGTAGGGTTATGGGAGCAAAGAGTTCTCAAAAAGACCTCACACTTTTATACGCAATCTTTATCGTAGACGACTACCGTTTATGCATCTGCCTAATTTAAGACATTAGGCGCTTGAACGAGTCGTCGGCATCTCCCATAACAGCATCATTAACCCGTCGGTGACTTTTCCATCCTGCATAAATCCCCATCTCATCCGATAATGAGAAAGCAACTTAACAAGACTTAACCATGGCCAGAGATCTGCGGGGATTCCTCAAGCTCATTGAAGACCGGGGGCAGCTCCGGCGCATCAAGGCATTGGTCGATCCGGATCTAGAGATTGCAGAGATTTGCAACCGCATGCTGCAAGCAGGTGGGCCTGCTCTGCTGTTTGAGAATGTCAAGGGATCTCCCTACCCGGTGGCCGTCAACACTATGGGCACCGTGGAGCGTATCTGCTGGGCCATGAACATGGAGCAGCCCCAAGAATTAGAAGAGCTGGGTAAAAAGCTGGGCATGTTGCAGCAGCCCAAGCCTCCCAAAAAGATTTCTCAGGCCGTAGAGTTTGGCAAAATTCTCTTCGATGTGGTGCGGGCTAAACCGTCTCGCGATTTGCTGCCCGCTTGCCATCAGGTTGTGGTGAAGGGAGAAGACTTAGATCTCAACAAGATTCCGATGATTCGCCCTTACCCCGGCGACGCAGGCAAGATCATCACCCTGGGGCTGGTGATCACCAAAGACTGTGAAACGGGCACGCCCAATGTTGGAGTCTATCGGCTTCAGCTTCAGTCTGACAAAACGATGACGGTTCACTGGCTGTCGGTGCGGGGTGGGGCACGACACCTGCGCAAGGCGGCAGAGCGGGGTAAAAAGCTAGAGGTGGCGATCGCCCTCGGTGTTGATCCGATGATCATCATGGCGGCGGCGACTCCCATTCCTGTGGATTTGTCAGAATGGCTCTTTGCCGGACTCTATGGCGGCTCGGGGGTGCATCTCGCCAAATGCAAAACGGTCGATTTAGAAGTACCTGCCGATTCTGAATTCGTGCTGGAAGGCACGATTACTCCGGGTGAAGAGTTGCCCGATGGCCCCTTTGGTGACCACATGGGCTACTACGGCGGCGTCGAAGATTCGCCGCTGGTGAGATTTCACTGCATGACTCACCGCAAAGACCCGGTTTATCTCACTACATTCAGCGGTCGCCCTCCCAAAGAAGAAGCAATGATGGCGATCGCCCTCAACCGCATCTACACGCCCATCCTGCGGCAGCAAGTATCCGAGATCGTCGATTTCTTTTTGCCGATGGAGGCGCTTAGCTACAAGGCCGCTATTATCTCCATCGACAAGGCGTATCCGGGGCAGGCGCGTCGGTCTGCGATGGCGTTTTGGAGTGCGCTGCCCCAGTTCACCTACACCAAGTTTGTGATCGTAGTTGATAAAGATATCAACATCCGCGATCCGCGTCAGGTGGTCTGGGCGATCACCTCAAAAGTCGATCCCTCTCGCGATGTGTTCATTCTGCCCGATACGCCCTTCGACACCCTCGACTTCGCCAGCGAGAAAATCGGCATGGGCGGACGCATGGGCATCGACGCCACCACCAAGGTTCCGCCTGAGACTGACCATGCCTGGGGTGAGCCGTTGGAGTCTGACCCTGACGTGGCGGCTATGGTCGAGCGTCGCTGGGCCGAGTATGGCCTGGGAGATTTAGACCTAGGCGAAGTGAATCCAAACCTGTTTGGCTACGATGTCAGGTAGTGCGATATGACGTGCCGAGTTTTCGGAAAATGACAGGTTTGCGGCATCTTTCCAACGGCGTTTCCCCAGATCGAGCGACACCTGATAGAATATCGAGGTTGTAAAGCCCGGAACTGACGTTGAGTCAATCGTTAGATCTGCCACAAGTTGACGAATATTTACAAGAACTGGCTGCGATTCAGCAGACCGGATCAA
>JBARXP010000022.1:0-2018 GCA_049647405.1 Elainellaceae cyanobacterium
ACTCCTCCTGGTCAAGACGGCAATCAGCCTGGAAATCGTCCCCCGAACGAGGAAGTACCGGGGATAGGCGGTGATCCTGGTAATGGCGGCGGCAATGGCGGTGGCGGCGGTAATGGCGGCGGTGGCCCTACCGAACCCGATCCGACGATTGATCCTGAATAATGTGTTGGTCGAGTAACAGAATAAGCCAGGACTTACGCAGTGCGTTGAGATGGTGGGCGCGTCGTGTGTAAGTCTTGTGAGCAAAAGATTTACGTCAATCGTTTAATCCTTGCACGAATGAAGATAGAGCAATGCAACGACGCCTGATGACACTCTATCCAGAGTTTATGGATGGCCATCTCCCCATTGCTCGTTCAAAGAACCTTGTTGATCTCAGATACCTCCGTCTGCTCTGGATGATCGGCATTCTGATCGTGATTTGCATCTGGATCTTCGTCTGACTCAGGCAAGACCGGAATGGCGATCGTCAATGTTGCACCTTGCGCTGATGTTGATGTGCAACCAAGCCATCCATGATGTTTTTCGACGATGATTTGATAGCTAATCGACAGCCCTAGCCCTGTCCCTTGGCCTACGGGTTTAGTCGTAAAGAAAGGTTCAAAAACATTTGACATTTGAGCCTTCGGAATTCCTTTTCCATTGTCGTGAATATGAATCAAAATCCATTCCACGCTTGGGTCTAAAGTCGAGTGTAGATTGGTGATGCTGCCATCAGTACAGGTGGTTGTTGTGATAGTGATTTGGCGAGGATTAGAGATATCTTCAACCGCGTCGATCGCGTTGCTCAAAAGATTCATAAAAACTTGATTGAGCTGACTTGCGTAACAGTTGATGAGGGGTAGGCGACCATAGTTTTTAATCACCTCAACACCAGTAGCGTCGCCGTGGGGCTTAAGACGATGATGCAGGATGAGCAGCGTGCTATCAAGCCCCTCATGAATATCGACAGCTTTCACTTCTGCCTCGTCTAAACGTGAAAAATTACGCAACGACAAAACAATTTGACAGATGCGTTCAGACCCGATTTTCATTGATTCTAATAAGTGAGCAAAATCTCCCAGCAAAAATTCGAGTTCGATATCTTGAATACAGGTTTGAATTTCGGGCGAGGGCTGGGGGTAATGAGATTGATAAAGCTTAAGCAGTCTAACTAAATCGGCAAAATATTCTTTAGCGTAGATAAGATTGCCGCTAATAAAGTTGACTGGATTGTTAATTTCATGGGCAATGCCAGCTACGAGCTGCCCCAAACTTGACATTTTTTCACTATGAACCAGTTGCGCTTGGGTTTGCTGGAGCGCTTGTAATGCATGGTTGAGCTGATGAGCTTGGGTTTGAGCCGTATGAGCCGCATCTTTGGTCTGGGCGTACAGTTCTGCTTGTTCCATGGCGATCGCCAACTGATTTGTCACAGACTGCAAGAGTTTTACTTCGTCTTGACTCCAGTGGCGATAGTCTTGGCAGTGGCTACAAACGATGGCTCCCAACTGTCCTAGGCGAGTTTCTAGAGGCACAATCAGCAGCGATCGCACGTTCCAGGCTTGTAATATTGGCTGAAAGTCTTGTATTGCTGTCGTGTCGTCACCACAGCTGATGTGAACGACACGCAAATGCAAAATTTGCTCCGCCAAAATGGTGTTGACCTGGGGGGCACAACTTCCTAGCACACTAGAGAGCTGTGTCAGTTTTGCTTCGTGGGTCACTTCTACAGTAGGGAGAACAGGGGCGTCTGCATCTGAGATCTCAGGTATCTCAGAGTTGTAATAGCACCAAAGAAAATGGCAGCGGTCAATTTGTAAGAGCTGCTGAATCTCCTGCACAGCGGTTTGCAGAATCGTGTGGAGATCAAGCGAATTGCGGATTTGGTTGGTGAGCCGAAACATTAGAGATTCACGACGGCTGAGCAGCTCGGCTCGGGCCATCGTGCGGTCGATGGCGATCGTCACCACTTGGGCGATGCGTTCTAGGGTGTCATGCACCGTGGTTGAGAGGCCATCGCGTCCGGCGCAAGCTAA
>JBARXP010000023.1:0-44296 GCA_049647405.1 Elainellaceae cyanobacterium
AGCAGATGATTCGCCAGCCCTTGGGCGTCACAGCCATTATCGCTCCGTTCAACTTTCCCGGCATGATTCCCTTCTGGTTTATGCCCTATGCGATCGCCTGTGGCAATACCTGCATCGTCAAGCCGTCGGAGAAGGTTCCCCTGACGATGCAGAAGGTGTTTGGGCTGCTCGATCAGCTCGATTTGCCTGCCGGGGTGGTCAATCTTGTGCATGGGGCGAAGGAAACCGTAGACGCGATTCTCGACCATCCCCACATTCGGGCGGTCAGCTTTGTGGGATCAACTCCTGTGGCGCGCTACGTCTACAGTCGGGCGGCGGCCAATGGCAAGCGGGCGCAATGTCAGGGCGGCGCAAAAAATCCGGTGATTATTTTGCCCGATGCCGACGTGCCGATGACCACTCGCATCTTGTCGGACAGCGCCTTTGGCTGTGCAGGCCAGCGCTGTTTGGCGGCATCGGTTGCGATTACGGTGGGTGAGGCTCGCAAGCCCTTTACTGAGGCGATCGCCACTGCTGCCGAGTCGCGGGTGGTGGGCTATGGCTTAGACGATGGCGTTCAGATGGGCACCGTGATTTCGGATCAGAGCAAGGCGCGAGTCGAGTCTTGGATTCAGAAGGGAGCCGATGCCGGAGCCAAGATTTTGGTCGATGGCCGCCAGCCGAATATTGCTGGCTACGAGCAAGGTCACTTTGTTCGCCCCACATTGCTGGATGATGTTGATCCGGCGTCAGACATCGCCCAGACCGAAATTTTTGGCCCCGTTCTTAGCCTGATTCACCTGGAAACCATTGACGAGGCGATCGCCCTGGTTAACCGGGGCACCTATGGCAACATGGCCTGCCTGTTTACCAGCAGCGGCGCGGCGGCTCGAAAGTTTCGCTACGAGGCCGAAGCGGGCAATATTGGCATCAATATTGGGGTGGCGGCTCCGATGGCATTTTTCCCCTTTAGCGGCTGGAAAGAAAGCTTCTTTGGCGATCTGCACGGCCAAGGGCACCATGCGGTCGAATTTTTTACTCAGACGAAAGTGGTGGTTGAGCGCTGGCCTCAGGAATGGTCGCGCCAGTTTTGAACGGGGTGTTGATCCTGTCGCGATTCAGCCTCGCCATAGCGATTCAGGATTCGGTTGAGAACCTCTGCGGCTGTGGCCCGCGTTCTGATCCCAGCGACAAGTGAACTGGGCGGCGGCAGGGGATCAGCCTTGCCATAGTTGACCCACCAGCCCTGAGCCGTAGCGGGCGATCGCCACAGTTCTAGATGGGGAACAGGCGGATCGGCATAGAATCCGTCGGCTAGCCACTCTAGCCCCGTAGAGGTGACATGAGTCCAGGCATCGTGGCTCAATCGATGGATGGGAAAATTTCCATAAAGGGGAATGCCCCACCCATCTACGGCAATGAACGCTTTCACCGAATTGCCGCTGGCCTGCCACGCCCACGCCGCCCCGATCGCCCCCACCACTCCGGCACTAAAGCCGAGAAACACCACCCCATCGGTGAGGCGATCGCGCAATTTCTGCTGATTCAAAAACGCCAGCAAGTGGGGGGCCGAATAGGGAGGGCAGGTTTCAGAGGGCACAATGATGAGTCGATCCGCATCAAGGTCGAGCGATCGCACCAAATTATCGGTGAGGCTGGGCGGATGAAAACCGGGGCAAATCATTAGAGTCATAGGGCTAAAAATATCCGGAAAAGTACACAACCAAAAGTGTGCTTCGAGATGCGGCGTCAGGCACACTCTCTGATATCTTGGCATCATGTTTAGCCCCTAACCTCTTTTGCCATGTCAAAGATGAAGACGGTGTATTCCATTCTTTGGGATCAGGATCACGTGATTCTGATCAACCAAACCCGCCTACCGGGAGAATTTAGCTTCGTAGCCGTTCGGAGCTGCGATGATATGATTCGGGCGATCAATACCCTGGTCGTGCGGGGAACACCCGTGATGGCGATCGCCGCTGCCTACGGCCTCTACATGGGCGCACGCGATATCAATACCCGCGATCGCACCGCATTTATGGAACGATTGGAGGCGATCGCTCAGTCTTTAATCGCGACCCGCCCCACCGGACACAACCTCGCCCGTGCCATCGGGCGGATGATGACCGTTGCCCAGCAGCCGTGTGAATCTGTTGACGAAACCAAAGACCGACTGCTGGCAACAGCCAAGGCACTGCACGAAGAAGACCTCCAGATTTGCCACACCATTGGCGACAACGGTCTAGAGGCACTTCCTCGCAACCCTGAGCGACTCAACATTCTCACCTGCGGCAACGCCGGAGCTTTGGCAACAACAGGCTATGGCACCTCTTTGGGCGTTGTGCGATCGCTCCAGGCTGCCTCTCGCCTCAGCAATGTTTACGTGTGTGAAACGCGGCCTCGCCTCCAGGGGGCGCGCCTCACCGTGTGGGAATGTGTCCAAGAAAAAATTCCGGTGACGCTGATTACCGATGGCATGGCCGCTCACTGCATGAAGCAGGGCAAGATTGATGCGGTCGTGGTTAGTGCCGATCGCATTGCGGCCAATGGAGACACGGCCTACAAAATCGGCACCTACGGGCTGGCGCTGCTGGCTCAGGCTCACAACATTCCCTTTTTTGTGGCGGCTTCGATGAATGCGGCTGACTTCACCCTGTCTGATGGAGCCCACATTCCCATTGAGGAAAGAGACCCCAGCGAAATCTATCAAATTGGGGAAACCAACATCCTGACTGAGGGTACAACCTTCTACAATCCGGGCTTTGACGTGACGCCCGCCGAGCTGATCACGGCATTGATTACCGAAAAAGGAGTGTTGACCCCGGCAGAGTTGATTCACCATAAGGACTAGGGGCGATGAGAGGGGTGGCGATCGCCCCGATTTGCTCTACCAAAATCTACTCTGACGATGGAGGCCAAAAGGGTTTACATTTCTTAAAATAAAGGAAATGTCAAGCGCAACTATATTTTTTATGGCAACGAATTATCTCGTAGCTGTGCTCTCTAATCGAGTGCAGGCAGAAGCAGCGTATTTTGCTCTCGAAGCAAAATCTCTGCCAATGGAGCAGGTTTCTTTGCTGGGCAAAGGCTTCATGAGTGCTGACGAGTTTGGCCTGATTAACCCCGACAACGCCGCCGATCAACAGTCGTCGCAGCTCGCCTATTTAGCGCTCCCCTTTGGCTTTGCAGCAGGAGTTGCCTTCAGCATTCTCTCTGGACTGCAAACTTTTGCTTGGGCCGGAGGGATTGGCAATCACCTCGTGGGTGGTTTGATGGGAGCGGCGGCTGGTTTGATGGGAGCCTTCTTTGTCGGGCGACTGACAGGCTGGACGGTGGGCAGCGGAGATGCGATCGCCTATCGCAACCGCCTCAATGCTGGCAAATACATCATCATTGCTGAAGGCAGCGACTCCCTGATTCGCCAAGCTACCGATGTGTTGCGGCAGTTTGACCCTGAAAATATCCAGGGCTATGCCGAAGCGGCTTAATATCGCTGCTTTTTGAATGAAATTAACGTTCGTCTAGAGGCTCCTCTTCAAGATCGGGCGATCGCTCAGCGGTTCGCAGCTTTGCCGATCTCGCCCTAGGGTTGTGCCGAACTTCTTGCTCGTTTGGCACCATGGGCTTTTTGGTGATCACCGTCAAAAGAGGATGATCGCGAAATCCAAACTTCACGATCCGATCTTCTAAGCTGTGGAAGCTAATGATCACGAGGCGTCCTTCAGAATTGAGCCAGTCGGGAGCGTGTTGAATCAGCGTTTCTAGCGCGTCTAGTTCTCGATTGACCGCAATCCGCAGTGCCTGAAACGTGCGCGTTGCCGGATGAATACGTCCCCGCCGGTAGCTGTTAGGCACGTTTTTCCAAATGACATCTGCAAGTTCTTTTGTGGTCTGAATCGGGCGTGCCTGCACAATATTGCGGGCAATGCGCCGCGAGAGCCTTTCTTCGCCATAGGTGTAGATTAGATCGGCCAACTGCTTCTCATCTTCGTGGTTAATCATCTCAGCCGCCGTAAGCGATTGCTGAGAATTCATGCGCATATCGAGGGGAGCGTCGTGGCGAAAGCTAAATCCCCGCTCGGCTTGGTCAAATTGCACAGAACTAACGCCCAAATCGGCTAGAATTCCGTCAAACTTTTCGTCTGCATCGGGATGATAGTCAGAAAAGTTGCAGTGATGAAACTGAACCCGATCACCATAGTCGGCTAGCCGCTGCTGAGCAGCAGCGATCGCCTGCTGATCTTGATCAAGCGCCACAAGCTGAATATCAGGGTGCGATCGCAAAATTTCGAGGCTGTGCCCACCTCCGCCGACTGTCGCATCGAGATATCGACCTCCTGGCTTGAGCGCAAGTCCGGCGATCGCCTCCTGGAGCAAAACTGGAATATGAAAGAATGAGTCTGGCTCAGAAGACTGGCTAGGGTGATCGTGCATCAGTAAGGGGGTGATCAAATGAGTATCGAAGGCATCTTCCCAAGCATAAACGGTTTTAATGATGCGCTGAGTCAATAAGTGCGATCGCTCACTTCATGGCTCATTTTGATCGGTCATCGATCCAACAGGTCAGATTCAACAAGTCAAAAAAAATGCCCCGCACAGTTGCGGGGCATGGCTCTATGTCACGAGCCCTCTCATCGAACTCACTCAAAACCTTGAGTGATTATTCGTTATGCTTAGCTCGCAGATTCAGCCTCAGCTTTAGCTTCAGTGCCCTTTATCGATTGAGGGGCTTGACCGTTAAGACTGATCTTAACGACTCTATTCCGCTCGACATCGGTTTTTGGCAGCGTCAGGTGAAGAATGCCATCTTGATAACTGGCTGTCACGTCAGCGTTTTTCACTCGTGATGGCAAAGGAATCACACGACGAAACGTACCATATCGGAATTCGCTGCGAATAACGCCTTTTTTCTCGGACTTGGTTTCGCTCTTGCGCTCACCAGCAATAGAAACGGCATCTTCGGTCACTTCGATATTGAGGTCATCTGGGTTTATGCCGGGCAACTCTATCTTGAGGTGAATGGAGTTTTCTTTTTCATGAAATTCAACGGCTGGAGCGCCAGAGTTGCCCATTCCATCCCAGTTGAGACTGGGGGTTGCTTCTTCAAAGACGTGGTCAAGCTGACGCTGAATTCTATCAAGTTCAAACCAGGGGTTAAAGCGGATAATAGTCATAGCTTTCTCCTTCTGAATATAGACCAAACTTTTTCTCTTCAAGAAATAAGTTGGGAGCCAGAAATAAAGAAAAACGACTGAATTAAACCTCGTCTTTGATTTCTATTTCCCTTCACATTCACGATTCTAAGATGCAGTGACTTGGCTCGGAAATACGGCTATAACGAGTTTAGAGTTGGGTTTCCCGAATCAGTATAAAGCAGTTTTACTAAAGACATATAGACGGTGTCTGAGACTTGAAACCAGCCCTTGATCAACTGCTTTAGGATATCTGCGGGGTATCAAGCTATCCTTACGTATTCCCATGTATCAGCTACCTCGAATTTCTGCGATCGCTCACAATTTGTCTCGGAATATCTATCGTGATAATGAGTTCAAAAATATAGCTCAAATTCAACGTTGCTGAAAGTCTGACCTAGACACGCTTAATCACATTTTTAGGCTAAAATAGCCCTCTATCTTTACTTATGATCGAACTCTCAAAGAATCCAAATCCAAGACGAATCTATAGGGAGAAGATCTTTATTTCATCAAAGGAGGAAGTAGTTGCCCTTTTTGCTTAGGTTGACTGCACCTATGTCCGCATTGTGTCAGATTGAGATGTCTCAGAATCTAAGGTTTGCGGTGTCGTTCAGCGGGCTGAAGACCTGTTGATGACCTCTGTCCAGTTCCGTCTGCCGGGACGGAAACGCCTTCTCAAGATTGGGTCATTTTGAGAGGGATCTCTTGGATGTGATGGAAATCTCCATTGAACGCCCAAAACGAAAGCAGCGCCGCTTCTAATCCGGCAAGAAAAAACAGCACACCCTCAAACTCCAGGTGGTGATTGATCCGGAATCCGACAGATCATCTGCCTCTGCTGGGAGTCAGGACAGTGGCATGACTCTGCCCTGTACAACTATGAAGTCGCCAGTGCCGCTTGATCTTGTGAGCGTAAAGAGTCTCTCCAGACAGCACAACTTTTAATTTGCAAGAGGTCTATTGAGAATAACAAGTCTGACGGCGTTGATAACGTCCTGAACATCCTCGTCAGTCAAACGAGCTGATAACGGTAAGCTAACAGTGCGTTGACCAACAGACATTGCATTAGGATAATCTTCTGGCTTCCATCCGAGATTTTCTTGATAGTATGGATGCTCTGGAATACTAAGATAGTGAACTCCAACACCAATATTATGGGCAGTCATCGCATTCAAGAAGTCATCTCGGCTGATGCCTGCTTTGCTTTCATCGATGAGAAGCGTGTATAAGTGATAGCCATGGCGAGTATTCGGCTCAGGATCGGCTGGTAGGATGATAGGCAAGTCACGAAAGGCTTCATTATATGAGTTCCAAATCTCTTCCCGGCGCTTCCAGTAAGTATCAACTTGTTTTAGTTGATGGATTCCTATCGCAGCTTGTAAATCCATCATATTGTACTTAAAGCCACACTCAACAACTTGATAGTGCTTGTAACCTTCATTGCCAAATCGTTTCCATGCATCTTTACTCATTCCGTGTAAAGAAAGAACTTTCACTCTATTCATATTTTCTGCAGAGTGACTGGTCACCATACCGCCTTCTCCAGTAACAATATTTTTGGTGACGTAAAAGCTAAAGCAGCCAAAATCTCCAAAATTTCCAGCTTTGGTACCTTTATATTCTGTTTCAATGGCGTGGGCACAGTCCTCAATTAGTTTTAAGTTATGTTCTTTCACAATCTGGACGATGGCATCCATATCACATGGATGGCCTGCCATATGAACTGGAATAACAGCTTTTGTTCGGGGAGTAATTTTTTCAAGAATCCGTTGCGGATCGATATTTCTGGTAACAGGATCAATGTCCGCAAGTACAGGAGTCGCACCTGCATGCATAATAGAATTGACAGTTGCACAGAAAGTTAATGGAGTTGTGATGACTTCGTCTCCTGGCCCGATGCCAGCTGCTACGATACTAAGGTGGAGAGCAGCTGTGCATGAATTGACAGCAACACCATAATTGACATTTTTATACTTAGTAAAATCCTCAGTGAAACGTGCTACTTTAGGCCCGGTGCCGAGCCAGCCGCTTCTCATACTATCAACAACTTCGGCAATTTCATCTTCACCAATTGGAGGCGCGCCAAATACTAAAAAGTTCTCTTTTGATCGAATAGGAGAGAAGGACTGCTTAAGATTAGTTGACATGTGATTTAATCTGATATGAGTTGACATCTAACGTAGTTTGCCGTTGCTAATGGCAATGTTTGGGGTAAATTCTCTAGATTTCAAGAACCTTAATAGCTTGATTGAGAATAAATCCTCGATATTGAAAGATTTGGAAGTTAGGTAAGAAATTCTTTTTTCTTATTGAAGAATATTAGATAAAATAAGAAATAAAGAATTTTTTCTGGAATTAATCTTCGAGTCCAAGTTTATGTCTTAAGGTAGCAAAGAAGAAAACTTGAAGTTGTTTTAGGAGCTACTTGCATCTCGTGGATCTTGCTGGGAAAACATAGTTTTGAAGCTCTGAATGAGTGTTCGAGAGAGCTGTCTTGGTAGTAGGCGATTAATAATTGATTTAACAATTAACTTCTGAGCATAGCCTTCAAAGATCAGTCCTGGAAATAAGCGAATAGCTTTCCAGAGGTTACTTTGAGCATATTTAATTTCAGCCATGCTTGAGTCGTGGTGGAGAGCTAAGTCAGCACAGTATCTATAATGAAACGCTAAACTCTTACTTTTGAGATGCTGGTAATTTTCGGGTGCTGAAGCAAAATTTCGTTCTAAGGCACGTAATCCAGCTTTCTCCATTGCATCAACTTGAGAACTCATAGAGCCAGATGCTCTTCGATATAAGATTTGAACTTTGGGCACAGCTGCAAACTGAAACTTGGCGGCTGTGCGTAGGCAAAAATCCCAATCTGAGAAAGATAGTCCTGGTTCATAGCCACCAATTTCATCAATGACCTTACGGCGAACTAGAATATTCGAACCATTACCAATAAAGTTACCGAGCAATAATTCAGCATAAATATTGCCTGTTGCTGTAGGTTGAGACCCTGAAACAAAAATTCTGGATTCACCATCGTCCACCATGTTAACTGACCAGCTATAAATGGCGTCTGCATCTTTATTTTTATCCAGAGCATGAAGCTGTAGCTCTAGCTTGTCGGGTGTCCATAAATCATCATTGTCTATGAATGCAAGAAATTCTCCTGTGGATCTCTCGATGCCTCGATTTCTAGCAACGGAAACACCTCCATTTGGATAAGTAAAAACTTTAATTCTTGGATCATCTACTTCTTTTACAATCTCGACAGTTCTGTCTTTAGAACCGTCATCAATGACTAGTATTTCGAAGTCTTGATAAGTTTGTTCTCGAACCGAATGAATAGTCTCTAAAATAGTCTCTTCTGCATTGTATGCAGGAATTATAATGGATACGCTTGGCATAGTTCTAAGGAAGTTAAATTGACTCAAATAACTGAGATAACTTATTTCTATTTCGGCAAAAATTAAGCTAACGCACAGCATTATTTTATTCTTAATACTAAACGGCTTAACTCATATTTTGTGAGCTTCAAATTAAGAAGCTGTCATTGGAAAATTGGTTTTGAGTATATCTAATAAATATTGACCGTAGCCACTTTTTTGAGTTGCTTCTGCAAGTTTATGTAGCTGGCTAGAGTCAATATAGCCTTTGTTATATGCAATTTCTTCGATGCATGCAACCTTAAAGCCTTGGCGATGCTCTAACGTCTGAATAAAGCTTGAGGCTTCATGCAATCCTTCATGTGTTCCAGTATCAAGCCATGCATATCCGCGCCCAAATACCTCCACTTTGAGCTGACCCTGGCGTAGGTATTTTTGGTTCAAATCCGTAATCTCTAATTCACCTCGGGTAGAGGGTTTTAAGTCTATAGCAAGTTCAGAAGCTTGGGAGTCATAAAAGTAAATTCCTGGAACCGCATAACGAGACTTTGGATTTTCTGGCTTCTCTTCTAAGCTCAGTACCTTACCATTTTGATCAAACTCAACAACTCCAAAGCTTGCAGGATCTGCGACACGGTACCCAAATATTAGTGCTCCTTCTTGAAGCTGAGATGCTTGCGTGAGAATATCTACGAAACCACTGCCGTAGAATAAATTATCACCAAGAATGAGACATACAG
Organism: Elainellaceae cyanobacterium; assembly: GCA_049647405.1. Classification (GTDB taxonomy): domain Bacteria; phylum Cyanobacteriota; class Cyanobacteriia; order CAKZMO01; family CAKZMO01; genus CAKZMO01. Next base: position 9,289 of record JBARXP010000023.1, read on the forward strand.
AGTCTCCATCAATAAAATCTTTTCCTAAGATAAGAGCCTGTGCTAAACCTGCGGGCTCTGGCTGTACAACATAACTAAAATTAAGTCCCCACTGGCTTCCATCTAATAAGAGATTTTGGAAGAGAGGCAGATGCTCAGGTGTTGAGATGATTAAAATTTCACGTATTCCTGCCAACATCAGAGTTGACAGTGGATAATAAATCATGGGCTTATCATAGATGGGGATAAGCTGTTTATTGGTTACATGGGTTAAAGGATATAGACGACTTCCTGTACCGCCTGCCATGATAATGCCTTTCATCAGTACTATTCTCCATACAATGTAAGATTGATGACTTAAGTGAGGATATAGGAAAAACTTAATCAGCTAGATTGATAGTAAAACCTGGGTCTTGATGCAGAAAAATCCTAGGACATATACAGGCAATCGACTTACTTGCTTCGCTAAACTCCTTGCATAAGGATTAATTTCGTCTACTATAATTTCTTTCGATCCATTTTCGATACTCTCCTGAGCGAATTTGGTTGATCCAGTCAGAGCTTTCTAAGTACCAATTTATAGTCTTACGCAGGCCGCTTTCAAAATCAACTTCTGGTTTCCAACCCAGATCCCGATAAATTTTTTCACAGTTAATTGCATATCGCCGATCATGACCAAGGCGATCTTTAACGAAAGTAATTAACGAAGAATATTTGAAATTTGACTTAGGTAAAACCTCATCTAGAATAGAACAAATATTTTCGACTACCGATAGGTTCGTGAGTTCATTACAGCCGCCTATATTATAAGTCTCACCAACTTGACTCCTTTTCAATACTTCATAAATAGCATTACAGTGATCTTCAACATATAACCAGTCTCGAATATTTTGACCATCTCCATAGATCGGCAGAGACTTTTCTTCTAACGCATTCAGCAGAATCAAAGGTATTAGCTTCTCTGGAAATTGCCTGGGACCGTAGTTGTTGGAGCAATTTGTGGTGAGGGTAGGAAAGCTATAGGTATGTTGGTAGGCTCTTACTAAGTGATCAGAAGCTGCTTTTGATGCAGCGTAAGGACTGTTGGGTGCATAGGGAGTGTCTTCTCTAAATGCTTCATCATTAGGGTTTAAAGAACCATAAACTTCGTCTGTTGAAACATGCAGGAAGCGAAATAAGGATTTTTTATCTTTATCGAGCTTTTCCCAATATGCTTTGGCTGCTTCCAACATTTGAAATGTACCAAATACATTCGTTTGGATGAACTCGCTAGGATCTAGAATAGAGCGATCAACATGACTCTCTGCCGCAAAATTCAAAACAGCATCAGGAGAAAATCGATCAAATAATGTGGTGACTAGCTCCCTATCTCTGATATCACCTTGTACAAAGGTATACCCACCATCATTGGATAAATCTTGCAATGTTTGAGCGTTGCTGGCGTAAGTTAACTTATCTAAATTGACTATATTGCCCCATTTATTTTTCCTAGCACTCAGAATAAAATTCGAGCCAATAAAGCCCATTCCACCTGTGACTAAATATGTACGCATAAAATTATTGTGTAATTGTTTGAATAAAATTTTAAGCTATCTGCTTATAAAGATACAACTGGTTCTACTAGATTCGCTAAAACTTTATTTACTAATATAGTTGTTGTGAATAAATTAGATAGCTTCTCAGAGCCCTATCTAGGCAAAGTTTCTAGAAATGTGAGTATGAATCACTTGAAAGCTATTGCTGGCAGAGTTTTCAGCGATCTTTGGCGCTACTTTAAAGCAAGTCTAATAAAAATAAGCGATTATACATTTAAACTCTAAATTGTTCTCCTAAAGCATTTGTTGTCAGGGAGTATTGCAGGAATGACGATGTTATGGGGAGTGTTCCCCTTTTTTCACGAAACCTGACTCAGAATCTAAATAAGTAGGTAAACCTAAATAAATGATGCCGTAGGGTGCTGTTAGGCGTAGCCGTAACGCACCACCATATAAGGCTTTGATGCGTTATGCTGTCGCTAACGCATCCGACGAATAGTTAAGATCACTGACTTACTACAATTATCTGATTCGATACATGAAAAGTAGCCATATTGATTTATCTTGAGGAAATCGAACACCTCTAGCTTCAGGAACTGCTCGCACAGGGCAGTGAGCGGGGATAAGCAGGGGCGTAGTTCTGACATCCTTCTGAGCCACGTGTCAGTTTATGGCCAAGATCGAGGGCCATCAGTACAAGAATCCTCAGAAATGTGTTTAGTTGCATAGAGGGCAGCCATGGCTACCTGACTTAGGTGCCGGGTTTGCAAGAACCAGATCATTTAACCAGTCCAAACTCAAATTTTCTCTGTTTACTTTTTAATTGACGCGATTTAAAAGGAGAAATAAGATATGTACTTAAGGGTATCGTAATGAAAAAGAATACTCTTTTTTGCTCAATTCTGACTTCCTCAAGCAAGTTTGCTGGAATTCGAGCAGGAAGAGATTAAGGTTTTGTGGTCAAGTCTCCATAGTTTTTTGAATCGACTGTATTTCGGGCGTGTTCTTTACCTAGTGATTCAGCGCTATATTTTTGCATCTATAGGGAAATTATGCTTGTATCGAAGCCTTGTTGGCACATTGATTAGATATTTAATTTCCAATTAAATCGACACTTGTCATAGCTTCAATGACCTATTGTCAATATTTCGGGACTGACTTCTTTATGAAAAAGGGAGTCGGTGCGAGTATTGTGCCGTTTATCTAGGCAGCATTACATTAACTCTTATTTCTTTAAAAGCTATGAAAGAAGTCAGAAGGATAAAAATTTATTCTGATGAGAGATACTTATTTTCTCAGGATGGAACAAGACCTCATCCGATGCTTTTTCCGTTTTGGCCGCACTGGGCAGAGCGTGGTGATGAGCCGTGGTTTGCAAAATTTGATACCTATATGCGTATAGCAGATCAGCTATTTGAAATGACCTCTCTAGAGGAAGCTGATTTTGTCGTTATGCCAGATGATTGGAGAACTGTTTCTGGAGAAGTCTGGTATGCCAAGATGAATCAAGAAGCAGAGTCTTTATATTTGAAGCTTGCTCATGAAGCGAAGCAAGTGAATAAGCCTTTAATTATTTTTTTTGGTAGCGACATATCTGACAGGAAAATAGATCATATCGACTTAAAGAGTACCTATATCTTTAGGCATTCTGGCGATCGCTCAAATCGTCAACCTAGAAGCTTTACTTGGCCAGTATTTGGCGAAGATTTGATTGAACAATATTGTGACGGTAGTTTTTTGGTTAGAAAAAAATCTCAAAAGCCAAAAATTGGTTTTTGTGGTTTTGCAAAAACACCGAACTTAAGAAATAAAGTTGCTGAAGTGGCCTATCAAACTCACATGCTTTGGCATTATAGAAAGCTTGGTGAGCCAGGGTCAAAATGGCATGTGCTTCGTACAAAACTAATAGAAAAACTACAGCAAAGTCCTTATGTCGATACTAATTTCGATGTCAGTAATGAAATGGAGTTTCTAGATCCTAAGGATCCTGAAAAAAGAAATAATCCCCTTAAGGTTCGACGTCGCTTTGTTCAGAATATTGTAGACAGTGACTATGTATTATGTTGCCGAGGGGCGGCTAATTATTCCTGTCGTATTTTTGAGACACTCTGCTGTGGTCGTATTCCTGTGTTGATCGATTCCGATCGCCCACTCCCATATGACTTTATGGTTGACTGGAAAGAATACTGTGTGTGGATTGACAAAACAGAAACTTCTCAAATTGCAGAAAAGGTAGCTGATTTTCACAATCAGCTTTCCCCAACGGAATTTGAGGAATTACAGAAAAAGTGTCGTCAGTTTTGGAAAGAGTGGATTTCTCCTGAAGGGTTTTATTCTAAGCTCCACTTACATTTTCAGTATGGTGACTCAGAGCTATTAAGCAATGCTGAGAGTAGTGCCCTTAAATGAGTGCATCCTGTTCAATCAACATACAAGTTAATCAGGGGTAACTTCAGTTGTAAGGTGTGACTGTATACCCTCCCTTTTCAAATATCTTCTTACGAGCGAACGATTAGGAAAAGCTGAAAAGTGACTGAGTTCTGATTGGTATCCTGTGGCCTTAAGCAATTTAGCAATGTGGCTTCCAGACTACGCTAAATTCTGGTCGATCATGAGTTTCATGAAGTTGCGCTTGCGTTTGTAAGTCGTGACGATGTGCGATCGCCATTCTTCAAATTCTGATTGGCGATCGAGTTGGAGCATCAACTCTTTCACCTTAAGAATCCGCTGCACGGCATCTGCATAAGCGGTATTGTTCGTTTGCTCGATCAACTTTTCGACCGTGGGCTGATAGATGGATAGGGCATCTTCGGGATGGTCTGCTTCGCGGGTTTTCGCTAGCTTCAGCCATAGCGAGGCGCGACACCCTCCAGCTTTGGCTTCCTTCCACGCCTGCTCGGCATCCCCTTCCCACAGCAAAATCTCGACCAGCAACGAATATCCGCTTAAGGCAAATCGCTGATAACGCCGAGCCTGATCTTTCGACTCACCGCTAGTATGAACATCGTCAAAAACCTTTTGCCTCCAGGTTGACCACGACTTTGCTTTGAGAGCTTGCTTTTGCAGCTTTTGGTAAGCCTGAAGAGACGGTTGCTGCTTAAACTCTTGCCACACGAGCTGCACCGCATCGTCAAACCGCCCCTTTTCTTCATAGGCACCCACGAGAAAATTGCTCAGCCCCCAGAAGAGGTAAGAGTTCTCAAACGCTTTCAGCCCTTGCTCTGCCCAGGCGATCGCCTCTTCTGGTTTCCTACGCTCTTGATAGAGTTGAGCAATTTGCAGATAGCGAGAGGGCTGCGACAGATCCTTCGCAATCACCTCGACGAGTTCTTCTAAACTACCCGACATCGAAACCAGGGTTTCTTTGATGCGGTTGAGCTTAGAGCGGCGATAGTCGAAGGATCTGCCGCTTGAGCTGGTCAGCTCTGGCATTCGATCCCATTCTTCATCAACCAGCTCTTTGTATATCTCTAACCCCTGATCGCCCAAAATATCGGCATAGGTTTCGATCGCGTTGTGAAAGAAGCCATAGCCAGAAGCCAGCTCCACTCGAAACAGTCGCTCGGCCAAGGCTCGCGGATTTGGACGACCTTGTTGGCAGGCGTGATGGTGCAGCTCTTGCACCTGTTCCAAAATTTCATGGAGGTGGCCGTTTGAGTCGTCTACGGAGTTGAGCGCATCTTCCAGCAGTTCCATGGCTTCTTCGCACAGCTCCAAGACATCTGTGGCGTAGCCCTCATCGAGCAGGTCTTCTAGGCCATCCATCACGGTTTGAACCCCGTCGGCATAGCTGCCTGCTGCGCCATAATCGACGAAACCATTAATGGCGATCGCCTGTCGCATCGAGCGGCGAAACGCCTGAATATCCGCCCCTCCCTCTTGACGCACCGCTGCCTTGACCAGCAGCATCTCGCGCAAAGAACGATCCTCCATGGCTCGTTCAAGAATCATGTTGACCAGGGTGTCGCGATCTTGTCGGGCCAGATAGTCGCGCACGTCTTCCATGGTGATGCCCGGTGTGGCGGGAGCCTTGCCCTCAGGACTGTAGGCAGGCGGCTCTGCAATCCAGGCCAACCCAACGGCAACACAGTGCTTGCAAAAGAGATCGTCAGCGCCTAGAGGGCAAGTACAGCGAGATTTGAGATCGTAGTCTTCGAGCCACAGGTGAACTTGATAGACTTCAGTGCCCATGACTTCTGCCGTGATGCGTTCGTCATATTGAGCCATGCCTCGCACAAGACCGCGCTCAAAGTAATCTTCGCCCCGCTCGAAGTAGCGATCGCCTGCCAAATCAATCAGAAGATCTTCATCGAGAATGTTGCTGAGTGATGCCATCGTCCCTAGACTCCGCTGATCCGTAGTTGCAACTCACATCGTTCTGCCTTGGGTCAATTCTGCCAGAAAGCGAGAAATTTGGAGGAGTTGGAATATTGTATTCAAGGCTGGCCTTCTCCTTGATAAAAGCGAGAATGGGGTTGGCGATCGCCTTGATTCATCGTCGTCGCCTGAAGCGCTGATGAACACTGGATTAGAAAACGCTGAGTTTTATTGACCGATCATTCTATTTCCTCATAAGCTTGTATTCAATAGGTTCTGTGTTGCTCCCGAGAACAGTTACGTCTAATGTGAATGGATTTTTACAGAAAGGCTTCGCCTTGATTCCTACGATGCCCACAAATCAATTGTGGGCTATGGGCAGCAAGTCCGTTAAAACGGACTGAGACCGTGTTGCAAGGTCATCAGCCCACGTCCAGTGGACTTCCTATCTTAGTCCGTAATTGATTTGCAGGCGGGCACATAGCGTAGCTGACAGATCTTTCGATACTGCTGCAAGGATTGAAAGAATCCAAAACGCTAATCCACATTAGGGGTCAGCTAGGGAATTAATATCGGCTTAATCAAAACGTTCGTTCAAAAATTTCAACTATTGCATTTCTCTCCCAACTCAATTGCCGTCTCAAAAAGGATTCTCAGAATGACTACATCCCAATCTCTCACGCAACAACTGGCTGACACTAAAGCGGCCAGCAGCGATCGCATTCCCCCAGATGCTCGTGCCGTGATGAATCAGGCTACCGAAGAATTGCGACAGTCTGGCCTTGTTGAGCAAAGTCTCAAGGTGGGCGATCGCCTTCCTGAGGTAGAGCTTCCCAATGCTACAGGTGAGACTATTCGCCTCTATGACCTGTTGAAGCAAGGGCCGTTGGTGATTTCTTTTTATCGGGGTCAGTGGTGTCCCTATTGCAACTTAGAGCTAAAGGCGCTCCAGGCTGTGGTGGCTCAAGTGGAGGCAGAAGGGGCTTCTCTCGTGGCGATTTCGCCCCAAACTCCTGACCAGTCTCTCTCCACCCAAGAAAAGAATGAGCTGGAGTTTGAGGTGCTGAGCGATGTTGGCAACCGAGTGGCTCGTCAGTTTGGCTTAGTGTTTGCCCTGCCTGACGATCTCCGCCCCATCTACGAAAGCTTTGGCATTGATCTGCCTGCTCACAATGGCGATCGCACCTTTGAGCTACCCGTTCCGGCCACCTATGTCGTTGCGACAGATGGCAGCGTCACCTATGCCTTCGCAGATGCTGATTACACCCGCCGTGCCGATCCCTCAGAGGTTCTCAACGCCTTGAATACGCTCAAAGCAAGCGTATAGGTTGAATCTAGCCCTCATCTCTGGCGGGTTTTTAACCGCCAGGGATGGGACTTTCGGGGAAGGGTTCGTCGGATGGTTCAGATTCGGTGTTGGGTTCAGAGTCAGTATTGGGGCGATCGCCCGATGATGACGTGGATTCTTCTTGGGAATCAATTTCAGAACGAATCGCAGTCTGAGCCGCTTCGTGCTCCGCTAGGGTGCGGCTAAAGACGTGGGTGCCATCGTAGCGGGCGACGAAGTAGAGAAACTCCGTATCTGGCGGATTGAGGGATTCTTCTAAACTCCGTAGCCCAGGATTAGAAATGGGGCCAGGAGGCAACCCGGCATAACGATAGGTGTTGTATGGCGAGTCAGCCCGAACGTCGGCAAAGGTGAGGGGATTTTCAGGCGTTTGACGAATCCCCAAGGCATATTCCACGGTTGGATCAGCGCCAAGGGGAATGCCTTCCTCCAGTCGTCGCGCAAACACACCCGCAATGGTTGGGCGCTCCTCTTCCACTACGGTTTCCTTCTCGACAATGCTGGCTAGAGTCACCCATTCCAGAAGCGAATAAGGTGAATTTTGGGCATCGTAAATCGGCAGAGCAAGCTGAGCAAAGCGATCTAACATTTGCTCGACGAGCTGTTCTGGGGTTACTTCAGTCGTGACCTGATAGGTGTCAGGGTAGAGAAACCCTTCTAAGTTGGCTCCTCCCGATTCAAAGACTTCCACGGGTAGCCAGGTATATTTTGTGCCTGATACGCGTTGCGTCGCTTGCAAAAACTCGCTGGCTTCCATGATGCCCTGGGCTTCTAGAGAAGCGGCAATATCAGCCATTGCCCAACCTTCTGGAACCGTAAAGCTATTTTCAGCCACATCTCCCAGCCAGATGCGGTTGGCGATCGCCATCATCGATTCTGTGGGAGAAATGACATAGGTTCCGGCTAAAAAGCCACCTTGGCGATCGCGCAGGGTTTGCCAGCGAGTCCAGACATTCCACGCGACTGTTGAGTTGATCAGCCCCGCAGATTCTAGGTCTTGCCCAATTTGCCGAGCGGCTGTTCCTGCCGGAATGTCAATTTGAATCGTCGGCTCTGGGTTTTCAGAACTGGCGGCTGAACGATTAGCGTTGGAGATACCATCGTCTGATTCGGGGCTATTTTCCAACACGGATGATTGAGTTGGGGCGATCGCCCAACTCCACCACAGCCAGCCTTGCCATCCCGACAGCACTAGGGCAGACGGCAAAACCAGCAAATAAAACAGCCACTTCGCGGCACGAGCCATAGGCAACAGTTCACCGAGATCTAAGAGGATGTTTGAGAAGTCGTCAATGCTACTTTAGATCCCCCCTAGCCCCCCTTGAAAAGGGGGGAGCCGGAATCAAAGTCCCCCTTTTCAAGGGGGATTTAGGGGGATCAGTATTGTTCCAGCGTGTTGTTTAATACTTTTCAAACATCCTCTAATCGACATCGTCAAATAGGACGTTTTCTAAATGAGGCCGCACGGCCTGAAATTCTTCTGGAGAAAGCAGCTTGGGCGACCCGTCGGGCAATACCCGCGCAAAAAAGAGTAGCGGATCGAGCGGCGAATAAACCGCATATTCTTGCTCTTCATAAAAGAAGCTGGTGATAAATTGCAGCTGCTCGGCAGTCATGCCATCAGCGTCATCTTCTAGCTCAAGGGTAATGAGTTCTTCTTCGTCAGCTTCTGGCAACTCTCCTGACACGGTTAAGGTGAGGGCAGACCGATAGAGAGTCAGCTCTTGCTCTGCCAAAACAGCTCGTGCCGTGTCAAAAATTTTGTCAATTTCGCTGTCATCGACATCGACAAGAACTTCCTCTTCTTCATCCTCTTCGCTGGCTTCCCAAGCAAAGATCTCAATGGAGATATCAACCGGAAGCAGCAGAGCATATTCTGTTCCGTCAACATCGACAGATTGCTCGACATAACATTTGAGCGATCGCCCATCTTCTTGAAGGGTGACGACTGGGGCTTCAGAGGCGTCGAATTCGTCTTGAGTTGGGTTCATACTCGGGTCACTTGCCATAGGGGCTATCGCTTCAAATCATGCTATTTGCTCATGTGATTCTATCAGGTTTATCGAATCGTAAAACGATGCCCCTGCCAGATGACTGCCAGATGACGGCAAGATGCTTACCGCTGTTGGGCATTGGCTTGCCGTTCGGCTGAACTCACGCCGAAGCCTGGACGTAGCCCGTCTCGCCACCTCATTGCAACCCATGACGATGCTCATCCAGCCAGCGCTGCAAAATAAGAGCAGCGGCCTTGCGATCAATCAGCGCCTTATTTTCAGACAAGTACTTGCCTTCAGATTGAATCAGCTCCTCTGCCTGCACGGAGCTTAAGCGCTCATCGACAAATTCTACGGGCAGCGCTAAGGCTTGTTGCAAGCGAGAGCCAAATTTTTGGACTTGACGAGCTTGAAACCCCAGCTCTCCAGCCATCGTGTAGGGTAAGCCAATGACCAACACCTGCACCTGGCGCTCTGTCACCCAGCGTCGAATGTGCTCGACATCATGGGCAAAAGAGCGGCGATGGAGCGTATCTAACCCCGTCGCGATCAGTCCAGTTCCGTCACATCCGGCAATTCCTATCCGCCGTCTGCCGACATCAAGCCCTAGAGCAGAAATCATCAGGCGCGCTCTCCCGCATCAGGTTGCACCATCTTGTGGCCACTGGGCCGAATCAGGATGATCAGACTCTTGAGGAAAAGAGGGTTTTGACGATGGCTTGGGCTGAGGCCGTGGGGCTGGAGCGTTTTGAGATTCGGAAGATGGAGACTTTAACTCATGGGGCGGCATCGAAGGCATCGGAGAAATCCAAGAAAATCGCCCCGGTACGGGTTTGCGACTGGGTTGAAGACCTTGCAACACTTCAGAGAGCTGTAGCCCTTCCGTCATCGGCCTGGTTTCTCGCACCTTATGCCACACAGAACGTGACATCATTAAGTTGTGGGCGGTGCGCTCGGCTCCGATCTTTTCGAGATATTCTTCGCGCTCAGGCTGATAGTCAGATGAGGCAATTTCTAGCCCTTGGGGCGGGTAGTCTTGAAGCAGCCGCGCCATGTAGGACAGCATTTCAGGATAGAGCCACGTATAGGCCGGATGAACCGTGAAATGAGCCTGGTGAGGCGATCGCCCATCTTTACTCACATGCAGTTGAAAGTGACCAATGGCTGCTTTGCGCTGAGGCTCAAACACATAGCCCCGAATCTCGTCCTGATTGCGAAATAAGCGCGTTAGCGTGTTCACGGTCGAGCGCACAGGGCCTCGCTTGAAGTCAGAAATGTGGCGATCGAAAACCTGCCGCACAAGTGGCGGCATCGACACGGTGTCTAACTGATGTAACAGCGACGCATCAGAATTGCTGACCGGGCGCAGATTGGGCAGATCGGCTTCGCGCTCCGCAAGGACGCTTAGCAAATCGGGGATAATTTTCCAATAGGTAATCTGAGCCAGGGGCTGAAACCCATTCTGGCGATAGAGACCCATGCCGTCTTTGTCGTTGACCCCCACTTCGACCAGCCATGTACGAGCTTCCCAAATCGTCGTCAGACAATAGCGCAGCAGATGAGAGGCCACTTCCGCAGACTGCATTAGCCTCAAAGAACCCGAAGCCGCATGGGCAGAACCATTGCCGTTATTGCTAGAGTCGGCCTTGCCTCGACCATTGGCGATCGCCGTTTCTGTGTCTACGGCCTCACATGTTGCCGTCTGTCGGTTATTCGCGGATGCTGTGGCTGACTCAGCGTGCGCTGCCGCACCGTTGGGAGGCAAACCGGGCTGCGCCGACGCACCATTTCCATTTGTGCCAGTTCCATTTGTGCCATTTCCATTGGCGCTAGGGGTCGCAGAACTCGGTGCCGCAGGAATCTTTACCGCATTCGCAGCAATACGTTCGATACGCCAAGTCGTTAGGGTGCGATTGAAAGGAGCAACCTGAATCAACCCGTGAACTTTTCCTTGAGACTCTGCCACATAGGCGGAGAAAAAATGTCGTAGAGGATTAGGAAAGAGGGTGAGGAGCTTGAACGGAGCATACCAGCGACGCAAATTGTGTAGGTGCCTCACTACTCCCGGAGGCGAAGTGCCTAGACTTTCTGTGCTGAAGCCTTCGTAATCGGGATGGGTCAGCGTCTCAATATCATCTAGGTCGCGATAGTTGCACAGGCGAACGTTAACCTCTGAATTGTTGCGGGAAGAAGATGGTGCCATGTTCAAACCTGTGTGTTGTCGCGCTTCATCGTGATCTTGAAAGAAACCCGCCCTAGTGGTTCACAATCCTAACTGTTCACAACCCTAACGGTTTAAAGCCCCAAGTCTCTAAAGCTCTAGGTGCTCAAAGCTGATTGGGAGTGAACTTGAATGCACTGACTGGAATACATTGACTGGAATGCATTGGCTGGAATGCACTGTAGGAACGGAACCCGATCTCGCCCGAACTGATTGAATGGCGATATTAGATGGCGATCGCGCCTCTTCTACTACTTTAGCGGAGTAATACTAGAATACGGAAGGGACACCTACGATTATTTACTCCAGGATGTGCTTAGGCGTGCTTTTTACTCTGTAACCTGATGCGCAAAGCATTCCTCCGGAAAAGGCCGGGAACTTTACGGTCATAGATTTCATCACAGTAGCTGTAGTCTGAATCGTCCATGTCCGGCATAATTGTTCATCTGCACAGCCTAGAGCTTTCATAAACACTAGATCCTGAGATCCTGAATTTAGATGATTGGAATCTTAACCCTGGGGCTAAGGGTGAGTCTCATCCTGTTAGCAGGGCTTTGCAGCTTTGGAGGAACCGCTACTGCCGTGCGGGCCAAGACTCAAGCCACGACTCAAGCCACAGCAGACGCCACAGAAACTGAAGCAGCGCCGTCTTCAGTGGAACCAGCTATCGCTTCTCTTCCAGAGACCAGTCGGGCAGGGGAACAGGCAGCGTTTATTCGACCAGACGAAGGGCAATCGGGCGAAGGGCGATCGGATGAAGGGCAATCGGGCGAAGAGCGACTGGATGAAGAGCAATCGGGCGAAGAATCAAGCGCACATCAGCCAGACGAAGGTCGAGCAGAGGAACCTCATCTCGCCGCTGCTCCACAACTGCTGAACTGGAATAACTATCCGGTCGATCTTTTCTTGCTAGACCCTGATATTGATCCCCAAGACTATGGCGTTATTACCAACCGAACGGTGTCGCAAGCCTCGCTGACGACTCCCAGCCTCTGGTGGACTCAAGACCAGTTTGGCGACAAGCTGCTCGAACATTGGCTCGCCTACCCCGGCAGTGAAACAGAACCTCGACGGGTTGATCTCGTTGTCGATCGCCAAATCTGGAGCTTATCTAGCTATCTCGAACGCTACACCTTCATTAACCGATTTGGGACTGCGGCCAAATCTTTCGGCTACAACATTCGGGTTTTCAATGACCAAGGGAGCCCTCAGGCATCGTATATCTGCAACTTTCAAGCGCCGCTGCTAGATGAGCAGGCGATCGCCAATGCTGAAGTCCCTGATCCGCAAGAGGTCGATTGTGATGTCAGTCTCAACTCCTCAGGAGCAGGCGCGCTGAGAGGCCAATCTGGCGGCTTTGAGTCTCTGTTCTAAGTGTTCTAAGGCATTTGTTTTAAGGTCTTTGTTCTAACGCAAATGTTCTAATGCAGCCGTTCTCGATTGGCTTATGTCTTCGGTTATGGACGCTGAATAATCGTTTCGAGAACTCGTCGCTTCGCATGGGGATCAATGCCAATCAGCCGCACATAATGCTTGGGAAACTGCTCTAAGCAAGCATTGAGTTGCGTCAGAGTTTCTTGTTCGCTTGCACCGTTCAGAGTTGCGCAGGTCTGCCAAGAGTTGGTGCGAAAGCGGCGTTCGTTGACGTGCTCTAGGCCAATGCGATAGCCCTGATTGACGAGCTGACGCACCTGTTCAACGACTTCAGGCGAAAGGAATGCAGAAGAAGATGGGGCGTATCCATTCCCATTTCCTGTGCTAGGAGCGTGGGAGTAGGAGGGTTCGGCAGAAGCCGTGGCTTCACTGGGCGATCGCCCTCCAGCCGCTTCTGCTGACTCTTGAAACCGTCGATTGCGTCCTGTGACGTGAGAAGCCGATTCCTGGCTCTGGTCTGACGGCTCCGTTGCAGGCGATCGCCTCGCGCCAAATGGAGCTGAACTGAGCGCCGAGTTGTATTCATGCACCAGCCGCATCTCTTGAATGCGCCGCTGCTCACGCACTATCAGCCGTCCTTGCTCGATCAGGTGCTCTAGGCTAAAGTTGGGCTTCGGAAAATGGGGGGCGGCTTCGGTGCTGTTGACAATGCGCTTCGCCACCTTCTCAATGCCAATATTGTGGATGAAATCGCGAATCTGCTCGTCGTAGATGCGCGATCGCAGCGCACTATAAAAATCAATCGACTGATCCGCAAACGTGTCTACTAACTGTTCGATCTGAGCTGTAGATAGCCCATCGAGCGCAAAGATACCGCCGACAATGCCAAGGCGATCGCCACGGGTGGGTTCCCAATAAAACTTCTCCATGCGGCCATCTCGCACCAGAGGCGCGTAGAGCGTCGCAAAGTCGTTGCCTGTGACCAAGATAGGAGTCCGCTGAAGCGGTTGGTCGTCGTAGCTGCCAGGAAGCTGCACATTGGTCGGATTGTCGGCAATGTTCATCAGCGTGCTGTTTACAAGCTGAGTGTTGACGGTGTACTGAGTTGCGGCATCAAACCGTCCAGCCCCCGCATCTAAGTCATTGATCATCAGCACCGACATGGTGCCTCGCGTCCGCGATAGCTCTGCCGCTTCGCGATAGCGGAGGCGAATGAGACGTGCCGGATCGCCCGCATCGGGACTCTCGAACTCGCCCCCCGACACATGCACCACCTCAACCCCCATGCGCTCGAAGACCAGCTCACACTGAAACGTCTTGCCCTCTCCCTTTCGTCCATGGATGCCGAGGATCAACGGCACTTTGACACCCGGCAAATCGAGATAGCTTTTGGTGATGTGAACCGCCAGTTTGTCGAGAAATATAGGCGAGATGTAATACGACATGAGCGAAGACCCTAAGGCCACGTGTGAAGAACTTCCGTCTTCCAGAATAGAACGATATCTCACCCATAAGAAACCAAGCTCAGGTGAGTATATGCACGAGAACGCCACCCCCTAGCCAGAGATAGGAGGCGATCGCCAACCACAGCAGCACCTGCTCAACAAGACTGCGACCTCCGCCATGATGATGGTGATGGCCGTGAGCATGAGCCGATTTTTGGCGGCTGAGCCACATCAGCCCCCCACTGATTGCCACAAACGCAAGATTGAGAAAAAACGTATAGTCAATGGCAAATCGCTCTGTCGCTTGGGTCGCTTGGCTGCTGGGGGGCAATAGATTCAATGCGGTAAAGCCGTAGTGCAGCACCAACGAAGTCGCGACTAGCGCAGCAAATAAAAGTCCAAGAATATAAAGCGCCATTTTCCAGCCGTAGTATTTGGCATTGACCCGAATCACGGGAAACACAACCAAATCGCTAAAGATAAACGCCATAATGCCGCCAAAGCTAACGCCATTGTTGTAGAGAATGGCAGCCAGAGGAATGTTGCCCATGGAACCAATAAAGGTCAGAAATGCGGCGATCGGGCCAACTACAATATTTTCCAGCACAGCGAAAAAGCCGGGATTTGCGCCTTGACCTGCGCCAATGAAGAGAGTCTGAAAGAAGCTACTCGGCACAAAAGCCGAAATAATGCCCGCAATGGTAAAGCCCACGGTCACATCTTTCCAGACCATGCCCCACTCCATCCAATACTTGCGGGCAACCTGCTGCCAGCCGTCCCAGCTTTGAATTTTGTCTTTCCAATCATCGCCTTGCCTCGATGACTCGTCTTCGCCTTCGTTGCGGCGGAGGCGTCGCCGTGCCTTGCGCTCTAGCTTTTTGTGCTTCGTCAGGTTGACAAACAGCCACACAAACAGAATCAGGAGGATGCCGCCGACATATTCACCCACCACAAACTGCCAGCTCAAAAACACCGCAATGATGATGCCTAGCTCGATCACGAGGTTGGTAGAGGCCAGCATGAAGGCCAATGACGGCACTAGACCCGCCCCTTTCTTAAATAAAGACTTGGTCGTAGACAGCGCCGCAAAGCTACAGGAGCTAGAAATAAAGCCAAAGAAGGTCGCCAGCGCAATGCTGCGGGTTCCAGCCGTGCCCATCGCTTTCTGCATGCGATCGCGCGTCACAAACACCTGAATCATGCTGCTGACGATATAGCCCAAAATAAACGCCCACAACGCCTGCCAGAAGAAGCTGAGAGATGTGAGCGCCGCGTCACTGTAGAGTTGCAAAAATCCTGAATCGCCCATGTTGATCGCTCTCTCCGCTGCTGTCGTCTTATGTCAGACCATACCGACTGGAGCCATTGAGCCATGAGGCTCAAAAGAGAGAGATTGCTCACGAGAGACATACCCTAAAGGCAGAGTTGTTGCCGTTGCCATTGGCTCAACGACTGCTGAGTGACTGCTGGACAAGATTTGACTGTGAAGAAGCAGAGCATGGATCAATTCTCTCTGTGCGGGTACCTTATCCTAGTCGGGGGGAATGTCTCATCCTGATTACCTCTCACTCCCGATTCCATGTACATAGACTGGGCTTAAAGATGGCTGTATCTTCTCCAAGAGCGATCGCAGATTTCCTGTTTGGCTGGTTGATTCTGGGCACGGCTGGCCTCGGCTGGATTAGTCTAATCGGGCTAATCGGCAGCGTGCCTGCGGCTCAGGCTCAGATCTCGCCAGATGCAACCCTAGGCACTGAGTCGTCTCGCGTTACGCGCAGCCGCGTTCGAGGCCGTGATGGTAATCCACGCTCCGGGCAAGAAATCCAGCGCATCGACGGGGGCGCGGTTCGGGGTGAGAGCCTTTTTCACAGCTTTTCTGAGTTCAATATCGGAGTTCAAGAGTCTGCCTATTTCAGCAACCCTGCGGGAATTCAGACCATTCTGGGGCGGGTTACGGGGAATGACATCTCCGATATTTTCGGCACGCTGGGGGTGTTGGGCAATGCCGATTTGTTTTTAATCAATCCCAACGGGTTTGTGTTTGGCGAAACGGCTCGCCTCGATATGCGCGGGTCTTTTGTCGCCAGCACCGCCGATCGCTTTGACTTCCCCGATGGCAGCAGTTTTAGCGCCGTTGAGCCTGAATCTGCGCCCCTCTTGACCGTCGCCCTCACGCCTGGGTTGCAGTATGGCCAAAATTTCGTCGGAGACATCGAAAATCGGGCAGATTTGGCGGTTAACGTTGGCGAAACGTTGGCGATCGCCGGACGCACGACCTATCACTCCGGCTCCCTCACCGCGCCGGGGGGAACGGTGCAGCTTTTGGGCGATCGCGTCAATCTTGTCGGCACAGCCACGATTGATGTTTCTGAAGAAAACGGCGGCGGCAGCGCCTACATTGGCGGCGAGCGGTACGGCCAGGGAATCTTACCGACGGCTCAAGTGGTGAGAGTAGATCCGGGAGTCGTGATTGCGGCCAATGCCTTAACCAACGGCGATGGGGGAGAAATTGTTGTGTGGGGCGATCGCTCCACCGATTTTCAGGGCACTGTTGAAGCCCGTGGCGGATCTCAGGGCGGCAATGGCGGCTTCGCAGAAGTATCAGGTCGGCAGTTTCTGCGATTTGAAGGCACGGCTGACCTCAGCGCTCCGCTGGGCGATCTCGGCACCCTGCTGCTCGATCCCGAAAACATCATCATTATCGACGGTGCTGGCGGAGCCAACGATGGAAACATTACAGACGACGACCAAGTGCAGGTCGGAGATGCGCCGGGGGCAACCTTCACCCTTTCAGAAACAACTCTGGAAGACCTCTCAGGCGATGCCAACATCGTGCTAGAAGCCAGCAACGACATCATCCTCAACGACTTGACCGACAACGAACTCTTGCTGGCGAGCGGAGACGGCACGGTGACATTTACGGCAGATGCAGATGGCAACGGCATTGGCGATTTCACCATGCGGGATCGAGAAGACAGCATTCGCACTGAGGGGCGCGACATCACCATTACAGGCGCAGTGCTCACACCCGGAAACATCGCCACAGAAGGCGGTAATTTGACCATGACGGCGAGCGATCGCATCTTGCTCAACGAGGTGAGCCTCAACAGTGGCGACTTTGAAGGGATATCGTTTACCGAGGTGGCCGGAGAGATTGCTCTCTCTGCCACAAACAACATTGAAGTCAACAACAGCTTCATCACCTCCGAAGGCGGCATAGGGACTGATGAAGCAGGCAGCATTCAGCTCACCTCACAAAATGGCTCGATTCAGATCAGCCAATCTCAACTGTCCTCCTCGATATCAAACAGTGGCTTTGCCAGTGGCTTTGCGGGAGACATCATTCTCGAAGCCAATCGCGGCGGCATCGTCGTCAATGCTGGAACCATTACCAGCGAATTTGTATCGGATGAGTTCAGCGAGTTTGGCGGCGCTGGCTTTATTCAACTCAGCGCCCGAGACAATATTCGCATTGTGGCCGACAGCAACATCAGCGCAGGCAGCTTTGGCGTCGTCGATGTTGACGCCAATGATGGCAACGTCGACGAAGGCGGCACCCTAGGGGCCGACGAAGCAGGCAGCATTCAACTGATATCAAGTAACGGCTCGATTCAGATCAGCCAATCTCAACTGTCCTCCTCGATATCAAGCAGTGGCTTTGCGGGAGACATCATTCTCGAAGCCAATCGCGGCGGCATCGTCGTCAATGCTGGAACCATTACCAGCGATTTTGTATCGAATGGGTTCAGCGGGGTTGGCGGCGCTGGCTTTATTCAACTCAGCGCCCGCGACAAGATTCGCATTGTGTCCAATAGCACCATCAGCGCAGACAGCTTTGGCGTCGTCGATTTTGAAACCAGCGCCAATGATGGCAACGTCGCCATTCGTTCGACAGGCGGGTCGATTCGCATCAACAATTCCAATATTTCAACCGACGCCGACGGCACGAGTTTTGCCGGACGCGTCAATATCGTCGCCAACAGAAATCTCCGCATCCTCAATGGTAGTGAAGTCCGTAGCGACTCTAATGAAGGACTCGCCGGAACGCTCAATCTCAGAGCGCTGGGAGGCGATCTTCTAGTGGACAACAGCCGCATTTCCAATGAAAGTGCGGGCAATCAGATTGGACAGAACGATGACGCTCAGTTCCCCATCATCGATATGCGCGCCCCCCAGGGAGATTTGACTCTGAGAAACGACACTCGTTTGGTGTCTACCGCTAGGGCTGCCAATGGCCGAGCATCGAATACGAGTCTATTGGCAGGAGGGGCGATCGCCATCGACAACAGCCGCATTAGCAACAATGCAGAAGGGCAATCGGGACAAGGCGGCGTCATTACCCTCAACGCAGACCTGATTGATATTACGAATCAGAGCCAAATTCAGAGCGATGCCTCAGGTCGATTGGGAGAGGGTGGCAATATCGAAATTAGTGCCCGTGACATGCTGACCATTGAAAACAGCGTGCTCCGTAGCAACGCCACAAATGCCCAAGAGTCAGGCCCAGCAGGCCAGATTACACTCAATGCCCCACGTCAGGTCTCAATTTCCAACAGCCGCATTGAAAACAATGGCAATAGTTCATCTGAAGACGATGCCGAAGACTTTGGCGACATCTCCATTGAGGCTCGTCGAGGCACCGTTAGCTTCGATCGCGTCGAGATGACGACCACTAATATAGGTTCAAATTTCGCGGGTGACATCTTCATCGATGCCCGAGACTCTATTCTGATTGGTAATGGCAGTGAGATTCAAAGTAATGGCGTATTCGGTCGTGTCTTCATTGGACAACGGGTTAGCCTATTTGAGCTAGAGATTTCAGATTCAGAAATCTCTACGACAAATTTTCCCTTTCCTGTTGGGGATGCTGGATCGGTTGACATTGAAGCCGAACAAATACAGCTGATCAATAGCGAAATTACCACCAACACCTTTGGAGACGGAGCGGGTGGTGCGATCTCGCTACGGGGGCAAGCCTCTATTACGCTCGACCAGTCTGAGTTAGTGAGCGAGGTCAGCGAGTTTACCCAAGATCAGGAGGGGTTTGCCATTGAGGCCATTGGCAATGGCGGCGATATTGACATTATCTTGCCTGTTACGCAGGGCGCATTGGTGTTATCAAACGCGAGCCGCATATCAACCAACGCCCGTAATTTTGTTGTCGATAATCTCGAAGGCGGCAATGGCGGCAACATTCTCATTGTCGCGAGCTTTATCACCGCCGAGCGCCTCGGCAACAACGACATCACGGCCAATGCATTTGCAGGAGAAGGCGGAACCATCTCGATTACCGCCCCAGACGGAATTGTAGGACTGGTCGAACTCAGCCGCGACGAACTCATCACCGCTCTGGGAACGAGTGAACCGCTACAGCTCGACCCGATTAACTTGCCCACGAGCGACATCACCGCTATTTCGCAATCAGGAAATGCCCTGGGTGGTGAGGTTGTGGTGGCCAGTCCAGACACCGATCCGGCGCGGGGGCTGACCGAATTGCCTGTTGCCTTTGAAGACACCCCGACCCTGACCTCCGCCTGTAGCGCCTTAGAACGAGGGCGAACAGGCGATCGCAGCGAGTTTGTGATTACCGGACGCGAAACCTTGCCGCGCCAACCCGACGATTTTGAAGCAGATTCAGCGCCCTCAATTCCTTGGGTTATCCGCAATCGTCCTCAACCTGAACAGGGTGAATCTGATTCCTCACGGCTGGAGTCACCATCAGAGTGGAATGCAGATCGAGATGCTGAGTTGGGCGTTGGCTTACCTGGGCGTAGCTCGTATCACCCCCGCCGCATTATCGAAGCCCAAGGATGGCAGCATGACGA
Source organism: Elainellaceae cyanobacterium (assembly GCA_049647405.1). Lineage (GTDB taxonomy): Bacteria > Cyanobacteriota > Cyanobacteriia > CAKZMO01 > CAKZMO01 > CAKZMO01. The sequence goes on from JBARXP010000023.1 coordinate 29,327, forward strand.
TCAAGGACGCGTCGTTCTAGTCGCAGCCAATGCTCAAGGCTCAAACATGCAAGATTTTGTGAGAGAGCCGGGGCTACAGCAGACGCATCCACAGTGTGGCGATCGCCGTTCTTCTCCGAGATAGGTCGGTTCTAATACAGTGGGTGAGGTGGCAGGCGGTAGAGGCGGTGAAATAGTGGCGGTTTGCAGTCAGCTTAGGGTGAGGGTGATCTGCTGTTGCTGAGCTTCAAGCCGCTGTCGTTAACGGGTGCGATCGGCGATGAGGTTACCCACTGAGAGGCGATACGGGCTACGCCCAGGCAAGCCAACGCACCGCTGATGATGTGCCTCATGCATGAAGGGAGAGAGGATCGGGTTTAGAATTCCCAGATTGAGAAGGAAGGGCGATAGGGGTTATGCACTCTAGTTTCTTCCAGGATATGACTCTCATCGAACCCACTTGCATCCAAGAGTAAACTCGGTGAAGAAGCTCTGCGCCAAACAACATTCTTAGGGCTGATAGCTGACTCATGAGAAAAATTAGACAATTATTTAGCACCAAGCAAGCTTTTATTTCATTTGTTTATATCATTCTTGTTTTGGACGTAGCATACAGAATTTTTAACCGCAGCGATGCAATTTTAGATTGGCAACTTGTAGCAATCCTTGGCTTATTAACTTTTGCGACCTTAGGAGACCGAATCAGTGAACTAATTGTAGGTAAAGAAGGCATAACCCTGAAGCAGAACATTGATCGCCAAATCCTCGAAGTCAAGCAGGACATGGAAGATGTCCAGCTCATCAATGAAACTGGTAATGCAAAATATCTGGATGGTTTGCTCAAGAGAGTTGATAGCCAAAATCGTGATATTTGGTCAAAACTCATAATTTATAGGCTAGCCCTAAGAGCATTATCGCGCCAAATATGTCAGGCTCAAGGCATGTACTTGGGGGATGCAACATCATTGACTGACATGATCGGCTATATGAAAGAAAAAAGAATTATTACCGATCAAATCGCTCACGATTTAAACTTCATAAAATACTCAACTTTTTTCTTTGAATGGGGTACAGGTCGTCCACCGACTGTAGAAGAAATAAAGCAAGTGTTGAGTATTACGCCTCCGGCTTTGAAACAATTGGAGGATTTGATCGAGCATCAATAAATCTATTGCACGCTCACTGCACCATCACCATCAAACTTCCCGTCACCCACTGATCCGTCAGCGGCACCGTGACCAGATCCAGCGGATGCAGCTCCAGCGTCAACGACTCTTCCGCCAACACTGCCGTCTGATGCGTTGGCTTGCCAGGGCGTAGCCCGTATCGCCAACACATACAGCGATTAAAAAAAGCAAAGCAGAGCAAATCTCCATCAAGCCTCGCTTCTGTCACTTACACTTGAAATGCAGCTTTTATAGCTTTGAGAGACATATATGACCTTGTCTGATGTCCTACCCTCTGTCCGCCAACTCTCCATTGCCGAGAAGTTGAAGCTCATCAGGATTCTGGCCGAGGATCTAGAGGCAGCAGAAGATATTTCGCCCCTAGAACCTTTCAAAACCTATGATTTGCCGACGCCTTACAACAGCGTTGGGGCGGGTGCCGTGCTGATGCAGGCATTAGAGTCAGAAAATTCGGCTTAAGTATTATGCGTTTCCCCTGTGGCACCAGCGATCCATCCCAAAACGAGTTCGATAGCTTACCAAGAGTGCCCCTTATTCTTCGACGGGAGAGGCATACAGTAGAAGCCGTGGGTCTAGTTGATAGCGGTGCGACTGTTAACGTCATGCCGTATGAACTGGGCCTGCAATTAGGTGCAACCTGGAACGACAACAGAGCGATCATTCAACTAGCGGGCAATTTGGGAAACCAAGCAGCGACCCCCTTCTTCGCGATGGTTCAGTTTGGAGACATCGCTCCAGTTCAACTTGCCTTTGCCTGGACTCAAAGCCCAAGCGCGCCGCTAATTTTGGGGCAGACGAACTTCTTCATGGAGTTTGATGTCTGTTTCTACCGATCCAAGATGGAATTTGAGATTAAGCCCAAGGCGTCGTAATCACTGCACCATCACCATTACACTTCAGGCTTCAACAGGTTTCTTCTGAGACTCTAACCACTGCTTGTAAGCCGTCTCATCTCCCCCGAAAGAATCAACAGAGACTTGGCGTTCAGGCATGGGTTTAAGAGACGCATTGATAGGGCTGTACTTGCAGTGGCAAATAACAATCATGTCAAAATCCATTCCGACCGGGAGATCAGGGGTGTATGGTTCAACCCGTGTGACTTCCCAGTCGCTTTGACGGTAATGAGTAGATGACTGTGGATAGTTTGGATCAGCGAATTGATCAACCCGAATAAACTCTGGCGATCGCCATATCCCGCAGTCTGAGTGAATCCCCCACCGCCACATTCACACGCTAGACCCAAAATCAGCGGATCTGAGGTGGAGAATATCAGGGAAGTGCCCGCCATTGCGATGCAGGCATGGGCGATCGCCATCATGGGACATGCACCAAGGAAGGAATTTTCCCTAGATTTCCCTGATTAACCAACACACCGCCGCTATGCTCAGAAATATGCCTTAAGCGATCTGATCGTTATGAACACACAGCTCTTTGGATTAGTCATAGCAGCATTAATTGGTGCATCGGCCTCTCTCATTGGAACCTTTCTATCCAATGTTTTAACTATTCGACGAGACAGGCTTCAATGGGAAAGACAACAAGAAAAACACAAGCTGGATTGGCTACGGACACAAAAGCAGGAAGCCTATCACAATGCAATTCGATATCTTCTCCTCTCCCTAAATAGACGATCAGGCATTTCAGCAGACGGTGATTTTTACTTGTCAGAAACTGAGGTGAGGGAATGGATTAACGATTTAATAGAAGCGCAAGCTGCCCTTTCTAGACTTACTATCTATTCTGGAATTACCAATCAAGAGCCTCTTCATTCAGCATCACTCGACCTCAACCAATCTATCCAGAGCATGTTAGGAATTTCAGAAGCGCTCTCTGATAGAAGCATTGATTGGAGAGACTCAGTACTGACAGAAGAATATCTCAATAAGTCCATTGGAAAATTAACGTCATCTGTCAGGAATGCTTATTCGGTCGTACTTCGAAATGCAAAAGAAGACTTAAAAAATTGATGAGAGTTAGTGAATAAAAAAGACTACTGTTCCGACCGCTTCCTTGCCCTACGGATTCTATTGAGAGATTTCCGAACCATCCTTAGATATAAAGTACATACAGATAATAATGTGGAGACTTTATGCTGGGTGGTTATCCCCGCTATGAGTCTTTTCCATTACTCGACAACGGGCTTGTTCTTGAACCTTTAGAGCCATGTCTTCCAATTCTTCCAGAGACAGCACTTCGCCTAATTCGTCTTGCAACAGCGCGATGAGTTTTTCATGGTTGATGGGATGCTGAGAATAGGGCGATCGCACGCTCCAATCAGCACCCGCACTGATATCACAGTCTGCCTCTTCCTCAATTTGGGCGTTGGCTTGCCTAGGCGTAGCCTGTATCGCTCTGAGTTCAGCTTCGTCGAGCTTAAAATCCATCATTCGCTCTCCTCACGACGGCGATCGCCTTCAAAATAGATGTAAGTTCAAATAGATAGACAGTTCTTACTCTTCGTGAAATGGCTGATCCAGCTACCTGATGTCTAGTGCTCCTTGAGGAAGCTGATCACTATGGTACAAACCCTTGCCGTTACTCAAGCCATGTCGAGCCTCAGAGAAGCTCACCAGCTCTTTAATCTGAGCCGAGACACCTCAGAAGAGTTTTTTTCGGAGTGGCAGCTTCCTCTGCCTGAGTTATCTGAGACGGAACTGGCTGAATTAGAGCATCTCAAACATCGCTATCTCTACTACATGGAAGACGGCGAGATTAGTGAGGGTACGGCCAACATCATCATGGTGTCCCCCTTGCTCGATGCGTTGGGACTGTGTGATCCGCCTTATCGCATTCGAGGTGAGCAGTGGGTTCGGTTGGCTCTAGAGACCGAAACCGACGAAGGCCCCACCGTTTTAGAAGGACGCATCGATGCCCTCACCCTTCAAGACAACCTGTGGTTAGTGGTCATCGAAGGCCAGCGTGGAGGGTTTAGCGTCCTGCAAGTCTTGCCGCAGGCGTTGGCCTACATGATGGCCGCTCCAGAAACGCAACAGTCTGTTTTTGGCCTCGTCACCAATGGCTACGATTACCTATTCCTAAAGCTTCGAAAAGATGAGCCCCCTCACTACGGGATCTCCAACAACTTCACGCTGCTTTCAGATGCAAACAATGATTTAAGACGAGTCGCTCGAATCTTGAAACGTCTGACTCAGGATACGGATACTTAGGGTTTCTACGGCCAAGCCTTTCTTTAGACTTTGACCCATACCTGTTCATCTTCAATCTTGGCCTCAAAGCTACCCAAAGGTTCAGGACTTGGCCCCGCCGACACAGTGCCGTCGGCGTTGAACTGAGAACCGTGACAATCGCAATCAAATAGGCTTTCTTTCCACGTGACCGTGCAGGCCGCGTGAGGACACACCGCATCGAAGGCGAGGACGCTCGATGCATCGGCAGGATCTTTAATCACGATGACCCGCTTCCCTTGAAATCGGACATTGGCAATAAATCCGGCGGCATCCAGATCAGCAACCGTCCCGATCGCGGCAAAACCATCCTCACGAGTCACGATGCCACCCGTTGTCTCGGCTCCAGACTCTTCATCTGCGGTCGAGGTAGGCTCAGAGCCGCACGCCGCGATCGCCACAGGCAGTGACGTTGCTAAAGCACCAACACCCACGCAGTTGATAAACTCACGTCGATTCATAATTTACCCTTTTGGCTAAACGGCTTGAGACTAATCGAGCTATGGTTTGTGGCGATCGCCCGCACAGGCCAATGCTTAACGAACCCATGCAATATCTCCAGATGGAATACGTTTAAGGATATAACGAGTAAGTAGATCGTCAACGATGCATTCTGGGGCTGCGGAGAATCACATGAGTCGCACTGGATCTAACATTTGGGCGCGTTTTTTGAACGGAAACCCATGGCTAAAACACCGCCGAGCCGTCTATGGTGTGCTGGCATTGATTACCACAAGCATTTGTATTGTGCTTCCCCTGCGAGGGATGACTGCCTCAACTGATGTCTCTAGAGAACCCGTCGCAAGGGTCGCGATCGCCCCCGCCACTGCCTCTGAACCTCAAAACCGGAACCTTGAATCTCAATCTGATCCCTCTGCCCTGACACAAGGATCAGCCCTGGAAGCCCAACAACTCTACGCTGCTGGGCGCTATGACAGCGCCGCCGCCATGTTGCGACAGCTTTTGCAGACCAATCCTGCTGCCGCTGATCCTGTTGATCGGGCGGTGCTGCTGAGTAATCTATCGCTCACCACACAACAGTTGGGCGCATGGACAGAAGCCCAAACTAGTGTGGATGAAGCTCTCACCCTGATCCAATCAGATGCTGCCGCCGCCGCCGCCGATCGCCTGGGGGTTTGGGCGCAAGCGTTGGATGTAAAAGCCAGTTTGGCATTGGCGATGGGAGAGTCGGAATCAGCGGTAGAAGTCTGGGCTCAAGCCTCTGAGCTGTTTGAGCAGGCAAGTTTGCCAAATCGAGCGGTCACTAGCCAGATTAACCGGGCACAGGCGCTACAGTCGCTTGGCCTCTATGGTCGGGCGATCGCCCTTTTGAAGTCAGTGCAAGCTGACCTAGACATTGCACCCGACACCCTAGAAAAGGCGGCAGTTTTAAGAAGTTTGGGCGAATCTCAGCGCGTGGCTGGAGATTTAGGCGAAGCCGCTACCATTTTGAATGAAAGTCGGGCGATCGCCGCCACCCTCGGCAATGCCGAAGCTGAATCGCTCAGCTTGCTGAGTTTAGGTAATCTTGCTCGGGTGAGAGCCAACGTTTTTGCATCGATCGACTCATCTGACACCGCTGAGAATAATGCTCTGATTGAAACGACGCTGGAGACCTATCGGCAAGCGGCACAACTTGCAGAAACACCCTTGACCCGCGTTCAAGCAGACCTCAACACTCTCAACTTTTTGATTGAAGTCGAGCGCTGGAACGACGCCCTCCAGATTTATCCTTCCATTCGGCCTCAGTTGGCTCAGCTTTCGCCCGGTCGGCCCGCTATCTATGCCACAGTCAACTACGCTCAGAGCCTAGTGCAGCTCAATCAAGGTTTAGAGAATGAGGCGATCGCCTGGTCAGAGATTGGCAAGCTGCTCTCAGAAGCCTATCAGCAAGCTCAGCAGCTCGACGACACCCGTGCCCAATCGTTTGTGCTTGGGCATTTGGGTGAACTGTATGAACTTACCGAGCGGTGGAGTGAGGCTCAAGACCTGACCCGTCGAGCTTTGTCGCTCTCCCAGGCCATCAATGCCCAAGACATTGCCTATCGGTGGCAATGGCAGCTAGGCCGAGTGCTGAAGGAAGAGGGAAATCTGCCCCAGGCGGTTTCTGCGTATAAAGAAGCATTCAACACGCTCCAACTGCTGCGCTCAGATCTCGTCTCGGCCAATGCCGATGTCAAATTTTCCTTCCGAAAAAACGTAGAGCCTGTCTATCGCGAATTTGTCGATTTACTCCTCAAGCCTCAGGCAGAGCAAGAGATTTCTCAAGCAAATCTGCGGCAGGCTCGCGATGTGATGGAAGCCCTGCAAGTAGCTCAGATCGAAAACTTCTTCCAATCCGCTTGTCTAGAACCCAAGCTACAAATTGATCGGGTGATTGATGAGCAAAACCAGCGGGCAGCGGTGCTCTATCCGATTATTTTGAGCGATCGCCTCGAAGTCATCGTCAAATTGCCCCAAGACGATACCCTCATTCACTACGCCCCGACCTATCGCACAGACGACGAAATGCGTCAGGCGCTCTCCATCTTTCGGACAGAATTACAAAAATTTTCTACGGGGAGACTTCGTCAGGTGGGGTCGGTGCTATATGACTGGCTGATTCGTCCGGCTGACTCTTATCTGGAGCAAAACCAGATTGAGACGCTGATTTTTGTGCTAGATGGCCCCTTGAGAAATGTGCCGATGGCGACGCTCTATGATGGCGAGCGCTATTTGGCCGAAAAGTATGCCCTTGACCTCGTATTGGGATTGGAAGTGAGCGATCCTCAACCGCTCAATCGAGACACCATGACTGTTTTGGCAGCGGGCCTGATCGAGCCTCCTGAAGCCTTTCGCTCTCAATATGCGCCCCTCATCAATGTCAAGAAAGAGATGGATCTCATTGAAACGTCAGGCATTCGCACGACGGTGTTGCGAGAGCAAGAGTTTAAGCGCCAAAACTTCAACGAGGAGTTTAATAAGCAAGGCTTTGAGGTCGTTCATCTGGCGACCCACGGTCAGTTTGGAGCCGATCGGGAAAACACGTTCATTCTTGATGCCGATGGTCGAATTCCTTTAGATGACTTGTCAGAATTGTTTGGCGTAGAACGACAAATCTCAGATGCTCCCATTCAGCTCCTGATTATGAGTGCCTGTCGCACTGCAACCGGAGATGACCAAGAAGTCTTGGGTATTGCAGGAACCACCGTTCGAGCTGGGGCGCGAAGTGCGATCGCCTCTCTCTGGAGCCTTGATGATGAATCTAGTGTCGTCTTTACCCGAGAGTTTTATAAGCACCTAGGCAAGCCCGGAATTTCCCGCGCCGAGGCCATTCGCCTTGCCCAAATCGCCATGATGGCAGACCCCAATTTCAACCATCCGCGCTATTGGGGTGCCTATGTGCTGGTCGGAAGCTGGCTTTAGTCAAGCCCCAGCAGACTGTGGCAAATTCGTTAGAATCATAGGCGTGGCTTGTTTGTGTTGCTCTGTTAGGGCGATCGCCATCTGTTTTCAATGTTGATTGAATGTTCTAGTTCATGTTCCAGATTTGCAATCAGGATCTAAATTTTTTCTATCGTGCTACTTCACCTTTCAACCTGGCCTGAGATTGAAACCTATCTCAGCCAATCATCCCAGGGCATCATCATGCCCATTGGCTCAACCGAACAGCATGGCCCCACGGGGCTAATCGGCACCGATGCCATCTGTGCTGAGGCGATCGCCCATGGCGTTGGTGACTCGACCCATGCATTGGTCGGGCCAACCATTAATGTCGGCATGGCGCTGCACCACACCGCATTTCCCGGCTCTATCAGCCTCCGCCCCAGCACGATGATTTTGGTGATTCGAGACTACCTGATCAGCCTCACCCGTGCCGGATTCCGCAAATTCTTTTTTATCAACGGCCACGGCGGCAATGTCGCAACGCTCAAAGCAGCCTTTGCCGAAAGCTACACGGTGCTTGCTGATTTGGCGATTCCTGGTGCAGATCAAGTCCAGTGTCAGGTGGCCAACTGGTATATGTGTCGCCCCGTTTACCAAAAGGCCAAAGAACTCTACGGTGCCGAAGAGGGTTCCCACGCGACACCCAGCGAAGTGGCACTGACTCAATACGTTTATCCTGACTCCATCAAAACAGCGCCTCTTTCACCTAACCCTGCGTCAGGCTACCCGATTTACAGCCCAGTTGATTTTAGGCGGCACTACCCTGACGGTCGCATGGGGTCAAACCCAGCTCTGGCTACCCCTGAGCACGGCAAAGCGCTGTATGACCTGTCGGTAAAAGACCTGAGCCGTCAATATCTAGAGTTTCTCAATCGGGATGAGGTATGAGCAGGCGAACCCAGTTCGCTGTAGGAGTTCGCTATAGTAAGAACACCGATTTTGCATCGAAGGATTGCGCCCTCTTCGTTTACGGTTCCCCATGACCCATGACTAAAACTTTTCTCCAGGGACTCAAATCAGACCATTTTCGACATCCCCTCGATCTGAAGGCGACTCAAGCTCTGCGCCAACTACCCGGATTAGATATCGCGGTTCGCAATCTGCTCGGGCCTGTGGCTGAGCAGGTGTTTTATCTCGATAACATCGCGTCTAGCATTCAGGTGAGCGATCGCCAGCTTCCCGACATTCATAAGCTGTTGGTCGAAGCTTGCTCTGTGCTCGACTTAGACGTGCCTCAGCTTTACCTCAAACAAAACCCTGCGCCCAACGCCTACACCTTTGCGATGCGGGGCAAGCAGCCCTTTATTGTGCTGCACACATCTATCGTAGACTTGCTGACTCCAGAAGAACTTCAGGCCGTCATTGCCCATGAACTGGGTCACCTCAAGTGTGACCACGGCGTCTATTTGACCCTGGCAAACCTGCTGCTGCTGGCGTCTGATCAGCTCCTGCCGTTTGGCAACGTTCTCACTCAGGGTCTGCAATCACAAATGATGCAGTGGATTCGTTGCGCTGAGTTTACCTGCGATCGCGCAGCTATGCTCGTTGCCCAAGACTCACGCATCGTCGCCTCTGTGCTGATGAAGCTTACCGGGGGGTCACCTAAGCTGGCCCAGCAGTTAAACTTGGATGCTTTTCTTGCCCAGGCTCGATCTTATGACGAAGGCATCGGCACCGAAGTCGGCCAGCTTTTGCAAGAAATTCAAACATCGCCCCTCACTCACCCGCTGCCTGTCTTGCGCGCCCGCGAGATTGATCAGTGGGGCAGCAGCAACACATATCAAAAACTGTTGCATGGGCGATCAATCCACTATAATATTGAAGCCGACAACGAAAGCGGCGATCGCCAGGGCGGATGGCGGAATTGGTAGACGCACCACACTCAAAATGTGGCGGCTTCGGTCGTGAGGGTTCGAGTCCCTCTCTGCCCATAGTAATAGTTAAAGACCCCCGAGCTAGAGTGCTTTTGCGCTAGCTGGGTGTCTTTATTTACCCATATTTGTCCCAACCTATCCGCACACTGCTACTGGCTGTGGCGATATAAGTTGGTCAGCCTCAACAAGCGTCTGAAACAACAACAGAGCTTTATGACCGTGTCTTCTTCAATCTCAGGGCACAGTTGACCTCCGAGAGCATCCGCACCGTTGCCGATGCTGAGGTGCTTTCGGAGGCGCTTTGCGTTGGCGTAGCCTGCCCATCAGACAAATACTTCGCTCAAAGTCAACTTACAGCAGTCACAGTTACAGTCACAGTCTTAGCTAGGTCGATTCACCATAATGCGGTTGAGGTCTTGTCTGTCTTGCTGATGAGCCGTTTGCTCAGGTTGTCGGAGCTTCCTCTACATTGGGTGCAGCCTCATGGGGTAAAGCCTCGTCAGTCATAAACGTATCTGGATTCGATGAGCCAAGTTTTGTCAAAAATTGCAGGGCTTTTGCAATGCCTGAGGCACAGTCAAACGGAGACGTTTGATAAAAACTCTGCCAAGCTTGCGCTTTGTAATCGTCGTAGACATCTGTGTGGTCTTGATGGCTCTCAAGCCAGGTAATTCTGACGGCGTGGCCAATCAATACGTCTAAAACGATGTTGCCCTGAATCTGCAAATCTGGGTTTTGCTCTGCTAGTGCCACTAGCTCCATCAAGGCTTCTACATTCACCTGACGATATTCTGGCGCTTGGATTTTATTGAGCAAATGCTCGACCCGCAGCGCAAAGTTCTTTTCGCCTGGAGTCGTTTCTGACAAAATCAGACGGCTATCGAGACGGTTACGTCGCTCTAACTTGTCTCCAATCACAATGCCTTTGCAGTGCTGTAAAACCGTCCACACTTTGGGGTAGAAATGAGGCGGCACTAGATTGAGCGAACCGTCACGCTGTCGCTGTCTCAGCCAACTGTTGCCTTGAGGAGCCGCCGCATCTGCTTTGGGTAGCACAACCCATTGGATATCTTGCTGACTCATTTGTAACGACTCTTGCTTAAAGAGTGATTGATTTAACCCTGCATATCCTTCTAAGACCTGCCGCAGCCGGGTTTTGATCTCAAACGGACTGAGCTGCATCAGGTGCTCGTAGGCTTCGTCTTGGGCCAGCTCAAACGACTGGGCTAGCTCACTGGTAATCAGCAAAATCAAATAGCCGACACGCAGCGTCATCAATCCGTCAAACAGCTGGGGATCGGTCTTAATCAAGACGCTCAGGTAAATCAAGATCTCCTGCGTTAGGGGGCGATCGCGCACATCTTTGCCGCAGAAGGTGTTGATTTTTTCCATGATCTCATCATGGGGCATGGGTTCGGTCATCAGCGATGCCGAGCTGTAGGCTTTCCCTACCGCAACTTGCTTTTGTCTAACCAAAATATCGGTGACTGCATCCGACAACCCGATATCAACTTTGTCTAGCAAACCCGCAGCCCGCCGAATCACAGCCCACAACTCCATTTGAGTCGCGTTTTCATAGACCTCATTCAGCAAATTGAGCACGGTTACAGCTTCATTTAGCTCCCCAAATCCGCTATCGAAGTCTAAGCCTTTCAGGCGCGTGAGAGTTTCTAATAGCTCAATCTGTTCATATAGATTGGTTGACTCACGCAAGCTACTCAACAGCAGCGAAATATTGGTCTCGCACTCTAGCAAAAACTCTTGCGTGCTGCTGAGAGGCCAACTCTGATCAGGCTGGAAATGCAGATGCCGTGCGATTGTATAGCGCTCTTGGAGCGGTGCTTGTGAAAACTGGAACGAATGAATCTGGTCAACGCGTTCGGTCTTGGCTGTGAGGAGAAATTGTCGCAGTTGGCCGAGACGCACGGGTGTGCCATCGCAGTCGCCATTGCCCAGTTGCTGAATCAGACCGAGCAGAGGCGAGTCTTCAATGCTACCCATGCGACCAATTTCGAACATCGTGCGGGTTAGCAAGAGCGTCATCATCGGTCGGCCAGACTCGCTCCAATGGCGGTGGATGTAGGCGAGTTCGCCTCGAATTTGTGCGACTAGAAAGTGATAGTCGAAGGTGAGATAAAACTGCTGGGGGTCGAGAAATGAGGGGAGAAACACGATCGTTTCTCCTGCGATGCGAAAGACTCTTGACGTGGTCAAACTCCGCAAGCGCCTGACGGGGCGACCGCTAAGTTCAAGCTTTTCATTGTGCCCAATCTGGGCATAGATGCCTGACAGCTCACTCGCCTGACGTAGATGAAAGGGCTCAAGCTGCTCGGGAGTTTGGGTTTCGATGCCGTAGGTCGCGAGTTTGCGCTTCAGGGGCTCATCTTCTGCGATGAGGGCAATTTGCACCAGTGGTGCGGAGCGATCGCCCACTTTGAGGTGACGCCCGAGGGGATCAATATCTCCCACAGCAATCAGGCCATCTTGGAGCATCTGCCCCAGCAGAAACAAACTCTGAGCCCAGACCAGAGGCAAATTGTGGTTGGGCAACCGGGTCTGACTCTTTGGAGTTTGCCGCTCGGCATCAAGAGACTCCTCCGGTACGTAATACAGCTCTGGCAGCAGTGGAAAGCCATCTTTCTCAACCGTGAGCTGATCGAGCCGTTGGCGATAGTCATCAATTTGAGGGCGATCGCCCCGAAATATTGCATCCAGCAGCAAGTATGTGAAAAATAGCGGCCACTCACACTCAATATGCTCAAACTGCTTCAGTTCCCACGGTTCATAATGCAGACGACTCACGTCTTCAATCACCGTTTGGTGACCATCTCTCAAAAACCGCTTGCAGCCATAGTTGCCCTGTAGCTTATCGACAACCTGCTGCCGGGTTTTCTCAGTTAAAGCCGCATCATCAATGGCAAATGCCGGAAAGCCAATCACGCTTAAGGTCGCAGCATCGACTTCTTTTGAACCCGACTCACGGGGCAAGAGAGACTCTAGGGTAATGCGAGCCCGCGCAATCTCATCGGGCAACACATGAATTACAGATGACTGCCCTCCGCGCACCCCAAACAGGTTGATGCCGTCCATGGATTCCAGAGCTGCCTTCGCCATCCCCACTGAACTGGCGTTGAGTTCAGGTTTGCCGTGGTTGATTTTGTTGCCTCGCTCCCAAATGCCGTAGTCGGGTGTGCGATAGGCTCGGCCAATGTAATACACCAGATTTTGGACGGCATTGACCTCATCTAGGGTGTAGATAATCTGTAGCCCTGATGTCGTCATCTGAGCCAGCATCAACAGATAGATAGACGTGGCATCAATCTGCAAATGCCCCCAGTCGGCATCTCCAACAACGGTATCCCCTGTCCCGGTGTCATACTTTGCGTGGAGAGAATCGATCGGCGCTTGCGTCACCTTAAACTGCTCAATCTTCTTCGCCTGCCGCATCATGCTAGACAGCAGCCCGCGCATCAGCTTGACGACGCTATATTCCAGTTCATAGGTGCGGCCATTGTGCTCATCTACCTTTCGATAGGCGAGAGCCAAGCCCCAAACCGCAAGAATGCTGTACACATTGTCTCGCACCCAAGCATCGGTATAGTCACCGTGAATGTTGACATCGGTACTCGCCGGAAAAAGACCTGTGACCGGATGCTGTCGGCATAAGATGATGCCTTGGATCTGGTCGTAGTATTGATTCAACAGTTTGAATCGAGATTCGAGTCCTTGATCCCACCGGGTTGATTGCATTGAAGATTGCAGCTCAGAAAATGCAGCAGCGGATGATTGAGCGGAAAAATGATTGACCATGCTGGGTTGAAGCCTGGAATTAGCGTAGTAGTTGCAGTTGAATCAAACGATTTGAATGAACATGATCAACGATTGATGGTCAATCGTTGATGTGTGGATAACAGCTTTACAAAAGACGGATGATTTGCGGAACTGCCATAGGTCAGCGGCTAAACGTGATGTCTATTCTAAGGAACCTGCTGCAATCCGACTGCACAACTCACTGCACTTTGTGTTCCCCGTTTCTTCTCAAAGGTTACACTCTAATGCATCCGTACTCTTCTATTCGTGCATGTAAAACGTGCTTATGGTTTCATAAATGAATGATCTCAGCATTCAGCCAAAATCGAAAAATCCTATGTCCTGACGCATCCCTCTTATAAGATAGGAATATTTCAAACGTTTGTGACTATGGCGATATCAGAATCAGAACAGTTGCGTCCTACCCTTGAAAAATTAAGAGTATTAGGCTTTCCTCTGCATCTAACAGACAATTACGTCGGCTGGATTGTGAGTGAGCTGCGTCAGCCTCGTGGGCTCCACGTGGTAACCCTCAATGCCGAAATGTCAATGCAGGCAAAGCAAGATACTCAACTTGCCCACGTGATCCAATCGGCAGATCTTGTGGTTCCGGATGGCTCTGGCATTGTCCTGTATTTCTGGATGAGAGGCCGTAAGATTGACCGATGTCCGGGGATTGAGCTTTCTGAAGCCGTTGTGCAAGCTATCGGGGCGCAAACGTCAAATTCAATCTTTTTCTTCGGGGGGAAACCTGGTGTTGCTCAGGCCGCAGCCCAATATTGGCAACAGCAGATTCCTGATTTGGCGATCGCCGGGGTACAGCATGGTTACATCACCGCTGAAGATGAACAACATTTCTGCCAAGCTCTTCAGACGCTTCAGCCAACGGTCATTTTTGTAGGATTGGGGGTTCCTCGGCAGGAGTTTTGGATTGCCGAGCATCGCCATCTTTGCCCGCACTCTGCCTGGATTGGGGTCGGAGGCAGTCTTGACGTTTGGGCTGGCAATACCGATCGGGCACCCCAGTGGTTCTGCGATCATCATTTGGAATGGCTCTACCGTCTCTACCAAGAACCCTGGCGATGGCGCAGAATGTTGGCACTCCCCAAATTTGCATGGCTCTCTCTGGTGCAACGATAGGGTTCAACAATAGGGTGAAACAATAGAAAATCTGGGTCGTGCTATCATCAGTTTTCTAAAGAATCAGACGAATAAAGAATCAGACGAAAAGATTCTCAAGAGCTGTTGCTTTATGACAATTTGGCCACATTGTTGGACAGCCTAATCTGCTAAAGAATATATTGTTTCATTAGTCAGCCTTCCGTTAATATCAGCGGTGGCATGGGTCATGCCTGTCGCAGTAAGTTTATTCCTTCTCGGTGCTCAGCTTTCTGTATTCTTTTGAATTTCATGAACCTCAGTAATTGAGACGCATCTCATGGCTCCTAGCGTTCTTTCAGATCAAACTCTACGTTCCACACACAGCAACCCGGTGAGCGAGCCGTCTAC